>NZ_SLWB01000002.1 GCF_004340205.1 Acetobacteroides hydrogenigenes | reverse complement strand
ACAGTTGCTCTCTATCCTTCTCCAATCGTCTTCCGAAAATACAACTCTCAGAGTACAATTGGTCCTCTCTTTTTTGGGCATGCAAACATACGAGGACACAGATTCTTTTATTTTAAAAAGTAGGTCCTATCCTAAACTTCATCTTACCTCTATTCTTAAACTTCTCTGACTTCTTCATTCCGTTTAACTTCAGTATAACTTCCGATTAACTCCTGCTTAACTTCTTCTTTCGTGCCACCACATACATCGGATGGTAGGTTAGCGAGTAGCCCTTAAGGGTGCGAAACATCTTGTACGCCTCAGCAAATCGCGCCAGCTTGCCCTTGGTCCAGCACTGGCGAAAGGCTCCGTTTACGCCCGTTTGCTTGATGTGGCGCAGCACCTCAACCGGCTCGTCGAAGTAAATGGCGGATAGCTCTTCGGTACACTCTACGATATCGAAATGGCGGTTAACTGCATACATAAACTCCTTAAACGAAAGATACGACAACCCGCTTCCGGTAAGCGTACGAACTTCCTCAAGGTTTTGCGGACCAAAAGTGCTTATGGCAATGGCGCCTCCATCGTTCATTGACTCCGAAAGCCTCTTCAAGAAGCCCTCGAGATCGGCAAACCACTGTACCGCCGAGGAGGAGACAAAGAGGTCGATACCGTTTGGCAGCTCCATAGCCTCAGCATCGCCCAACTCGAAGGTAGCATCTACGGCATTGCATTGTTGTGCCACATCGGCTACATAGCCTTTTGACGATGGGGCAATATCGTTAAGCAGCCAAGCAGCATTTGGGAAACGCTCCAGCACCTTCTGGGTAAGAAATCCCGACCCGCAGCCCACCTCAACGGCTTGGTTGGGGATTCTATCTATATGGGCATCGAGTAGCGCGGCTAAGCGTTGGGCAATAGACTGCTGCACCACCGCCTCGGTAGCATAGGTGCCGTAGCACCCCGAAAAACCTTGCTTTACTGCTTCTTTATTCATTATTTCTTCATTATACCGGTTAGCGGTTCCGCCTAGAGGCTTGAATCTGTAGATTCAACCCCTAAAAATCTTTTTTTACCCCTTGCATCTGCAGATTCAAGCACCGAAAATCAATTTTTTGCCCTTGAATCTGCAGATTCAGGCACCAAAAACGATTTTTTTGCCCTTGCATCTGCAGATGCAAGCATCAAAAATGCATTTGGAGGTCTTGAATCTGCAGATGCAAGCACCAACGCCACCCCTAGGCACACCTGCCGCTAGACGCTTCGGCGTTATCTCCTCCTTGATAGGGGATAACAGCGCCTTGATTATGCGTTTCTCTATTCTTCACTACTCACTAATTATCTCCTCCCACGACTCCACCTTCCCGAAGCAGAGGTGAGCACCTGCAATGGTAGTGGCCTTATCCCCCCAATGGTTTTTCATGTTTTGAAATGGGAAGATCAAATCATCGGCGGAGATAAGGGCCAACGACCAAATATCTTGATTTGAAAATGGCCTCTTTTGGAAGTATTCGCCCAGCAGGATTAGCTCCTCCTTTTGCTCCTCGAAGCAGCGCTGGGGCATTAGCTCCGACAGCTCGGCGTAGCCTCGGGCGCCACCGCAGATGCGCATCATGAACTTCTTCATGGTGGCTTCGGTAAGGTTGCCTACCGTTCCCTCAAAAATGGCAGGTGGAATCCCTTCCGAGTCGCTTACCGGGTTCAGCGTTCCGTTGATGGCATAGGCGCTGTTGGCCTTTAGCAAACCCTGCTCCATCAGCCAACCCGCAGCCCAAACGCCAAACGACCAGGCAACCAACACAACTTCATCATATCCATTGGTAACGGATGCATCAAAATCGAGCGATCGGTAGTCGTAAATAGCCACAACGTCGTGCGACTGGTTGCTGATATGCTTTATGCAGCGCTCGTCGAAACCCCATCCACAGAAGAAGAGGATAAGCGATCGTCTATTATTCTTGACTACCCATTTTGCTTCCATTGCTCAGCTACTTTTACGATTTCGGCCACTTCATCTTCGGTTATCTGCGGATTGAGCGATATGCGGATTCGCGCCTCGCCCTTGGGTACGGTGGGGTAGCGGATGGGCAGCGCCCAGAAGCCGTTCTGCTGCATCAGCTCCGCCAAACGTATCGCCTCCTGATTCTCGCCAGCCACAACGGGCACGATGTGCGAGCAGCCGCGGGTCTCCACGCCCACCCTTTCGAGCTCCGAGCGTAGCAGGTTACCCAAAGCAACCAGCTTAACTCTATCATTTTCCATTTCAGCGAGCGCATCTATAACAAAGCTGGTCCAATGCAGGTTTACGGGTGGTAGCGCTGTGGTAAAGATCAACGGACGCATGGTGTTGATGAGGTAGCTCACCACCTCGCGGTTGGCAATTAGGTATGCCCCCTGCGATGCTATAGCTTTCCCAAAGGTTCCCACGATAAGGTCGATGCGCTGGGTGGTGTTGGTTTCCTCGCATAGTCCAAGGCCATGTTGCCCAACAGCACCAAAGGAATGCGCCTCGTCGACGTACAGCGTTGCGCCGTACTTCTCCTTAAGGTCGCACAGGGCTGACAGATCGGCTATATCGCCATCCATGCTGAAAACCGACTCGGTTACGATGATTATGCGGTTGTAGTCGTCTCTATTCTTGATGATGAGCCGTTCGAGATGCTCCAGGTCGTTGTGGCGGTAGCGCTCCCACTTGGCCTCGCAGAGGCGCAAGCCGTCGATAATGCTGGCGTGAACCAGCTTATCGGCAAGTATCAGATCGCCCTTAGCGGTTAGCGCTGGCAGCACACCGATGTTGGCATGGTAGCCGCTGTTGAACACCAGCGCCGCCTCGCGTCCGAAGAGGTTTGCCAGCTTCTGCTCCAGCTCGGTGTACGATGGGGCGTTGCCCGTAAGCAGTCGCGACGAGGTAGAGCCAAAGAGGAATTCTGTGGCATCAGCAAGAGCTGCTAAGAACTCGCGCTGTAGCTCACCATCGCACGCCACGCCAAGGTAGTCGTTCGACGAGAGGTTCAGGTAGCGCTTCCCTTCGTGGTAGATGTACTTGCCCTCGCTACGCGTGTTGCGCAGCTGGCGCAGGTTACCCGATTGCTCGAGCTGGGATAGTATGTTGTTGTAGTCGGTCATTCTAGTTTCTTATCAGTACCTCGATTGTTTCTTCTACGTTATCCCCTCCTTTGGAGGGGGCAGGGGGTGGGTTTTACTTTTCAAATAAATGAAGACATCAAGAATTGGAACGTCCTTAACCCACCCCTACCCCTCCAAAGGAGGGGATTAAGAGCCTTGATTAAGCATTTGTCAGTTCCCTTCTCCCTATTCCCTTCTCCCTACTCACTTCTGCATTCCCCAACCACCTTAACCAGCCCCGAGGTTAGCCTACTCAGCTCATCCTCCGAAATAACAAATGGCGGCATAACGTACACCAGCTTACCAAACGGACGAACCCAGATGCCCTCCTCCACAAAGCGTCGCTGAATGTCAGCCATTACAACTGGCTCCTTCATTTCGATAACGCCGATTGCGCCAAGCACGCGCACATCGGCAACGCTATCGAATTCACGGGCGGGAGCCAGCTCCCTTTTCAGCTGCGCCTCAATTGCGGCAACCTTTGGTAGCGGCGAATGCTCCAGAACCAATTCCAGCGAAGCGTTGGCTGCGGCGCAGGCTAGCGGATTGCCCATAAAGGTTGGTCCGTGCATAAATACGCTCGGGTTCCCCTTAGATATGGTTTCAGCAACCTCAACTGTAGCCAGCGTTGCCGCAAAGCTCATGTAGCCTCCGGTGATAGCCTTACCCAGGCACATAATATCGGGGGTGATGTCGGCCCACTCGCAGGCAAACAGCTTTCCGCTACGACCAAAGCCTGTGGCAATCTCGTCGGCAATTAGCAGCACGTCGAACTCCTCGCAGAGGCTCTTCACCCCCTTAAGGTATTCGGGCGAGTAGAAGCGCATTCCGCCTGCCCCTTGAACGATTGGCTCTAGGATAATGGCACCTATTCGCTGGTGATGCAGCTCCAGGGTTTGGCGCATCTGATCCAAGTCGGATGGCTTCCATTCCTCACCAAAGAGAACCTTAGGTGCATCAACAAAGTGGTGAATGGGTAGACGTCCGTTCCAGATGGTGTGCATTCCACCTTCGGGATCGCACACGCTCATCGTATGCCATGTATCGCCGTGGTAGCCCGAGCGGATGGTGAGCAGCTGGTTCTTTTCGTGCTTACCCCTAGCGTTCTGGTACTGAAGCGCCATCTTAATGGCCACCTCAACGGCTACTGAACCCGAATCGCAGAAGAAGACGCGCTCCAGCCCTTCGGGCGTTATGGTAATGAGCTTCTTTGCCAGCTCTACCGCCGGACGATGGGTAATGCCGCCAAACATCACGTGCGACATTTCCTTAAGCTGCCTTTCAATTGCTGCGTTGATGTGCGGGTGGTTGTAGCCATGTATAGCCGCCCACCAGCTCGACATACCGTCTACGAGCTGACGTCCATCCTCCAATTCAAGGATTACCCCGTTGGCTCGCTTCACTGGGTACACCGGAAGCGGGTTGATCATCGATGTGTAGGGATGCCAAATGTGCTCCCTGTCGTATGCTAGTAGCTCTTGTGTGGTCATTTTTTTACTAGACTTTAGATGTTAGTAGTTAGATGTTAGAAAAGAGGCTAAAAGTTAGAAGTAAGGCGAGATCGAAGCGATTCCCCTCCTTTCCAAGGAGGGGTCGGCGCAGCCGGGGGTGGTTTGATTGAGTAACCTCCCCGCCCTTCGGGCATCCCTCCTTAAGAAGGAGGGGAGTCGCTTCGAATAAATACACTGCCAATATTCAACTCCTTTACCATTCAAACCCTCTTCCGTTTAATCCCGCTTTGGCGGGATGTCGCTTCGCTCCACTCCCTCTAACTCCTCACTATCTTATACCCATTCTTCTCCAGCATCTCAACGTCTTCGGCAACGCTGGAGCCAAGGGTGGTGAGCAGGTCGCCAACCAGGGCAGCGCTCATGCCGCAGCGGAGGGCCTTGTCCATAACATGGGCTATCTCCTGACGCCCGGCAGCAAAGCGGATCTTAGCCTTAGGGTTGATAACGCGGAAGATGGCGAAGGTGGTAAGGATCTCCTCCTCGGTAAGCTTTTGGGTTTTACCCGCTAGCGGGGTTCCCTCTATTGGGTTTAGGATGTTGATAGGGATCGACTGCGCATCAATCTCGCGAAGCGTAAGGGCAAACTCCACACGCTGCTCCTCGCTCTCGCCCATGCCAATGATACCGCCCGAACAGATGCCCAGTCCGGCCTCCTTAGCCCACTGGATGGTTTGCAGCTTCTCCTCGGTGGTGTGCGTGGTGCAGAGCGTTGGGAAGAACGATGGCGCCGTTTCGAGGTTGCAGTGGTAGTGCTCTACCCCGGCATCGGCCAGCTGCTGCAGCTGTGCCTTAGTGAGTAATCCCATAGAGGCGCAAAGGTGGATGTCCACCTCCTTACGGATATCGTTGTAGATGCCGCACGACTTATCCACATCGGTTTGCGAAAGGGTGCGACCGCTGGTTACCAGCGAGAACTTGGCCACGCCCTGCTTGGCGTTATCGCGTGCCATAGCTACTGCAACCGGCGATGCGATGAGCGGGTAAACCTCAACGTTGGTGTTGTGGTGGGCCGACTGCGAGCACCACTTGCAGTCCTCCGAGCACTTGCCCGAGCGCGCGTTAATGATAGAGCACATCTCGAAGTCGTTCTTCAGGAAGTGGCGACGGATATCGTCGGCCATCTGGTACAGCACCTCCTTATCCTCAATCCTAACAAGCTCCAAAGCCTCATCCTTGGTAATCTGGTAGCCATTCAAAATGCGCTCCTTTAGCGCAAGGGCATCCTGCGAAGTCATCATAGTATCGTACTTTTAAAATGATTCAAAAAAGAAAAATCCCACACCAAAAGGGGTTTAACTCCTTTCGATGTGGGATCAGAATATGGTATACGACCACCTAAAGCAGCAGATGCCGCAGCAGGTATCGCTTTTGGTTGAACTTGTAGTGTGATGATGGATGGTACGAGCATCTGTCCGCAATCGCCTTCGGCAATATCCGGATCGAACTCCTCCTCGCTACCACCGATGATGAGCAGCAGCATACGCTCTAGCCCTGCAGTTCCGTTCTTGAGCATGGCCATGCGGCAGATGTCCACCTTTAGGCAGCCGATGTGCACCACCTTACCGAGGCTCATAAATGCAGCATCGGCACGGCGCGACCAGCGCTTAAACCAAAGGGTAGGACGGTATGCTTGACGGATTCTATTCATCGGGGACAAATATAGCTGCCGCGCTAACACGCTAACACACAAAAAGTATGTTTTTGGGCAGCCGTATGCCTCTTTACGAGCTAAAAACAGCTGTTGATACCATGAGCAGCCCGGCAAAATAATTCCAGCAGCACGATCTGCCTAACGGAACTCCGTTGGAGCGTACTGCAAAATAGGCGCTAAGGTATGCCCCAAAACAAAAGAGCCAATGCTCTACGCATTGGCTCCTAGCTTTAAGGGTTACAGATCTTGTTAGTATCCAAAATTGCTGTATCCATTAAAAAACTTACCATCAGCAGTGTACAATAACATCTTATAATCCTGATCGTTCTTCAGCATAAGCATGTACACGGTTTGCATTCCCGACATCGAGAATCCGCGCACGCTCACAACCGTCCATGTTGCGTAGTTGCTCGCCTTAACGGCCTCCTGAACAGCCTGAGGTAGCCCTTCGAAGCCAAGCTGGCTCATGGTCATCATCAGCTCGTACTTTCTATTGAAGAACAGGTTGTGGATATTGGCTCCATCCTTAACCTCTACCCAGTAGCCCCATGGGCCTTGCATTACCTCTGAAATCTCAGCCGAAGGGTACATCTTTAGGATTACCGCTTTAAGCGTATCGGGTAGCACGTTGGGGTAGTTGTTGCAATCGGGGTAGTTGCGGTTCTTTTCCTTTACCTTTAGCAGCTTGCCGGTTGCATCAAAGTATAGGAACACGTTGTTCTTACCCGTCTTCGAAAGTTCGAACTTAAACCGCTCGGTGCCATCCGCCTTTTTAAGCTTTACGATCTTTACGATTGTCCACGAGCCATCACCATACTCAGTTGCCGTATACGCCTTGCGTATGGTGTCGGGCAGCTGATCGGAGCTGTACTCTATTTCAGTCATTTCCCACTTACCGTTACCCTTATACCAAGCAGAGCACTTATGGGTACCACTGGTAGTGCTCTTTGTTGTAGACTTTAGGGTAAAGGAAGCTACCTTGAAACCATCAACCTCTCCCCAGCTTACGTTAGCAGCTGTTGGGAATTGCGAAGTGAAAGCAGCTTTAACGGCTGTCTCCGAAACTTCATTTTCGTTCGAAGTAACATCATCATTTTTACTGCACGATGCTAACAACAATGCTGCTATAAGTGCAGCCCACACAAGAATCGCCTTTCCTCTCATAGCTTCGATTTAAAAAAATTTACAATTACAACGATGCACTACTAATCCTCCAATAGCGTGCCAAACCCTAAAACGCTAAGCGAGTACCCTCTAAAAGGAATCGTGACAAGTGTTCTTTTAACAAATGGGGAATTTATTCCCACTTCGTGGAAGGAATGTGGCTTAAGCAATTGGCATTTCGAAGAACAGCATTCAACCTAAAGCCCAGCACCCTCCCTTACGTTGCAAAGCCTATGCTGCAACAGCATAGGTTTCTGGTACTACTCCTAATTTTATTGCACTAAGTACTACGATGCTTTGTCATCAATACCGCTTACAAGTAGCCTAGCAAACGACATCGCCGTAAAATTTTGTTTCGTCACCTCCATAAACGGTTAAAGGAAGGAATCCTTCACAGTATCCCTTCCTTTGCAGCTGAATAAAGCATATTCCAATTACATACGAAACATAATGTATATGCTTACTCAACTAAACAAGGAAACAACAACATAGTTGACTTTTTCAAAGCTATCTTTTCTAATACCCCCAGTAGTATATAAGCCTAGCCGATATCAGATCGCGCTGCGGCATATCTCCCATTCTTCGGATATTATCGGAGTAGGAAATAGGTTCCATCATTCGATAGTCATCGAAGCTCTTGCGGTACAGCAGCGAGAGCTGGCTACCGGGAGCAAAAGTCCAAGCAAAGCTAGCCTCGAGGCTAGCAGCCGTGTAGTTAATATCCCTGTTCTGCAAAAAGGCAACTCCTTCTACCCAACCATCATTCTTAAGATGGTAGAACTGCTTATAGTGCACGCTTGTCCAGTTGTAGCGGGCGCGGATGTTGGCAAATGCGTTCTTCGACAAAATATAGTTCAGCTCAGCCGACTGCTCGTAGTTCTTTATATCGCGCCTTCCGAATACGGGCACACCGGATGTTGCATCGTTTTCGGCATAGCCTATGGCGTTTTCGTTGAAAATGCCAAAGAAGCCAATGGTGGTAGCCAACCTATCGTTAAACCGCACGCTTGGATTCATCTGTAGGTAGAATGCGCTCTTGTTGTATTTTTCTGCAATCCAATAGCCAATAAGCATTCGGCTAATCGACAGCCGTTTTCGGGTGTCGGTGTTGAAGTTGAAGCCTGCCCATATGGCACGCGGTTCTGCATACTTGTAACCTAGCTGACGAGGCTCGAAGTAGTCGTACTTTACCCCTGGCGTTACCGATGTTTCCAGATCGAAGTGGAACTCGTTGTGGAAGGTCATCCCGCCCGAAATGGTAAACTCGTTGCGCGAGTAACGGGTAGGCTTGTACAGCAGCTCGTTGGTAAAGAAGAACGAGAGCCTACGAAACTTGGTGTGCTTACTTCGATCGTAGGAGATATATTCCACCCTCCCAAAGTTGATAATGCGGTTGTTCTGATCGAGGTAGCCCAGATACGAAGGGTTGTAGGTATCCTGATAGAGCGTATTCGAAAGCTCCAATCGCAGCTTACCCGAGGTTTTGAGCGCGCTAACCTGGTAGGCAAAGCCGTCGTTGGAAACGCTGCCCGAGTCGGCCTGAAGGGCATACTGCACCGATCCGCGTAGCGCGTACGACTGCGACTTATTGGCAAAGTAGAAATCGGCAGCCGATGTATTGGCCGTAAAACGGCTGGTTGGCAGCAGCACATTGCCGTTAATCACCGATAGGTACGAGCTGTTCCTAAAGGGGATATCAACAACGCTTACGTTGTAGTTGGTAAGCGGCTGCACGTTTACCTCGCGCGTCTCTCCGGTTTCAGCATTTCGAATTTTGGCGTAAGCGTCGGCGGTAAGCGCATTCATAAACCCAATACCTAGGCCATCCTTGGTTCTACCCGAAATTTTAGTTGCATTGATGATGTTGGTTGATGAAGGCATCTCCTTAACCTCCTCGTTTACCTTAAGGTTTTGGTAGGCTTTAAAACCGTACAGAGGGTTGCTGCCTATACGACGGGAGTAGAATATTCCTCCACGCGAGAAGAGCTCCGAGCCCTCGTTAAAGAATTGGCGATTTTCGTTAAAGCGCTGCTCTACGGTGGTAAGGTTAAGCTGAACATCGTCCGAACGAACCTGGCTAAAATCGGGAATCACCATCATATCGAGGGTAAAGCTGTCCGAAATGCCGTAGCGTAGATCGAGCCCACCCTTAAAGGTGTTGCTTGTGCCACGATTGCTACGCTCGGTAGCATAAGAAACGTAGGGTGTTAGCGAAAGACGGAAGGGCATTTTAATTTGGTCTAGCCCAACCAAATTGGCCTCCTGATTATTAATCCCCTCTATGGAAATATCAACCGGATTGTAGGTATCCCACTCGCTGTTGCGCTTGATTAGGCGCCAGTGGTTAAAGCCCCAAACGCCATTCTTAGCCGAGAAGCGCAGCTGGGTAAGTGGAATCTCCAGCTCTACCGACCAGCCCCAATCGTGCAACTTAACGGCGCTATACCAAACCGCATTCCACGAACGGTCGTAGGTAGTTCCCGTTACCTTTTGGTCGGACTGCACCCCTGCTGCCGAAACCAGAAAGTAGTACGAAGTAGTACCATCGTTATACGGGCTAAACCCGATGGAGAACAGATCGCAATTGGGATCGTCGAACGAGTCGCGAGGTCCCAGCTGCTTAGCTATTTTACATGCAGCGGTATCCTCCATTCGTCCATAAACGTAAATAGACGATTTATCGTACAAAAGTCGAACCTCCGTTTTAAGCTTGGCAGGCTCAAGCCTATTGGGCGAATACTGGGTGTAGGAGGTTAGCGGCTTGGCCTTGGCCCAAACCGAATCGGCTAAATCGCCATCTATTTTCGGCTTAGTATCCGTAAAGACAATCTCGGCAGCTCTACGTTCTTGCTGAGCACTGGCATTGAGCGATAGCAATGGCGCTACCGAAAAGGCTATAAGCCGAATTAAAAACGAAGCTTTCATTTGGTCGAGTTAATTAGGTCGTATGTTCTATCCGAACCAAATGTATTGCAGCTTTATCGTCTATTTTTTAGGCTTATTCATACGATAGAAATACCTCGGCAAACACAATCAACCCCTATTCCAATGCTACTAATAGTGGCTTTGCCATCGTTCGTCAGCCGAAACAGGTTGTTAGAATAAGGCAAAAGGATAATCTTTACGGTGAATACTAATTCTGGAAGGTGTGCGTACATCTTCGTTCTGGATTAGGAGTATCTTTGTACTACGGTAAGCAACAAAACGCAACCCATTTACCATGAACCGAAACGCAGCCATACCCATAGTGAGAAACGACCCGAAGGTGGTTCGAGGTTGGGTTATGTACGATTGGGCCAACTCGGTGTACCAGCTTACCATAGCATCCACCATCTTCCCCATATACTTCAACTCGGTAACGCACACCAATGGCAGCTACACGGTTTCGTTCTTTGGATACGAGATTGTAAATACCGTTCTATACTCGTGGTCTATCGCCGTTGCCTACCTTTTAGTGGCAGTACTATCGCCGCTACTCTCCTCGTTTGCCGACTATACGGGCAGACGAAGGGCCTTTATGAAAGCCTTTACCCTCATCGGATCGGTATCGTGCGGGGCGCTTTTCTTCTTCAACAAGAACACCATCGAGCTGGGGACTATAGCGTTCACCTTAGGAACGATTGGCTACGGCGGCAGCATTGTGTTCTACAACTCGTTTCTTCCGGTAATTGCCAGCGAGGATATGCAGGATCGCATCAGCGCACGAGGGTACTCGCTGGGGTACCTAGGCGGAGTTGTGCTGCTGCTGTTCAACCTTTTTATGATCATGCAGCCGGGACTATTCGGAATAGCGAATGGCTCCCCGCTTCCGGCTCAGATATCATTTGTCACCGTATTCCTGTGGTGGCTGGGATTCTCGCAGATTACCTTCGAGGCTCTACCAAAGTACACGCTAAGGAAGCGCAAGCGAAAGGAAAGAGTGCTTCTAAACGGCTATCGCGAGCTCCAACATACCTTCAAGAAGGTGATAAAATCGTACCGGCTTACCGTATTCCTTATCGGCTTCTTCTTTACCATGATGGGCCTACTAACCACCATGTTTATGGCCGCCAGCTACGGCGAAAAGCAGCTGGGGGTAAAGGAGGATGTGCTAATAGGCACCATTCTGGTAATTCAGCTGGTGGGTATTGCCGGAGCGTGGTCGTTTGCCCGCCTATCGGAGAGATACGGAAACCTGCAGGCGCTGCTGGTATCGCTGGTAGTATGGATTGCCATTTGCATCTACGCCTTTGCCATTAAGGGTGCCGGCGGCTTTATCGTTGCTGCCGTTGTAATCGGGCTGGTGATGGGTGGTACGCAGTCGCTGGCGCGGTCCACCTACTCGAAGATGCTGCCCGAAACCACCGACCATACCTCCTTCTTCAGCTTCTACGATGTGCTGGAGAAGATGGCAACCGTTTTGGGCACCTTTATGTTCGGCATCATCGAGGCAATTACGGGCAGCATGCGCTACTCGGTACTCTCCATCGCCATCTTCTTTGTGCTGGGGCTGGTATCCTTCCTGCTTTTGGTTGGCAGGACAAAGCCCAATAAAAGCGTCGCATAAAGTAACTCTGCTAACCGCTACCTAAATCTACAACTTCGATTTTGCCAAGTAGCGATCTCCTAATTGCAATCTAATAGGTAACCCGCGGTAGGCTACGTAGCCTGTTCTTTTCTTCTACCAGCACCTATCACGCTATTGCACTCAACAGGAACTATATTAACAAATAGAAAAATCTAGCAGCAGCCACCCGTTTGGCGCTTAATGAATTCAACAAAATTCCACCAGAAGGTTTGTGTTTGTAATGTTTTGCTATATTTAACACCGAAAATATTTTAACTCCAATGACAAATATTAATGAACTAATGAACGAAACAAACTCAACGTTGCCCGACATTAGCAGCCAAGCAGCATTCCTTCAGAACTTTTTGTATAACCAAAAACCATAAATTCATGAAATCAACATTTCTAAAAATGACCCTTACCGTTATGCTATTTGCATTAATGGGGGCTGGATGTGAAAAAGAAGAAGAGTATGAAGACATTCCTCTGCAATACACGAAATGCCCGTGCGACCATAACACCGCATTTATTAAAAATGTTGCTAGAGAGAACATCCTATTGTTTGATCTGAGTAAGACATCCCTAGATGCCATTAAATCTCAAACTTATGATGGCGAAAAATCGGAATTTGTTTTGTATGACAAAACGAATAAAAGTATGACATGGATGATTGACCGAAATTCAATGAAAGGATTTTGTTATATATGTAATGTGCCAGATAAAATTAACGATTTGGTTATTCCTTCAAAAGGTATTGCTATATCATTTACTGGTGATGAATTTGAATTGTGTACTCCATCTGGCGGTATAACTAATAATTTTTACTCTAGTTGTGTATTAAAAACTTTAAAAAGAAAACTAAAGTAAAACAACTCTTCAGATTCGCTTTTTACACAACAAAAACATAAATTCATGAAATCAACATTTCTAAAAATCACCCTCGCTGTTATGCTATTGGCATTAATGGGCGCTGGGTGTGACAAGAACAACGACTCCAATTTCGAAAAGTATCCTATTGAAATTGTTAAGGAGCTACCTGTACTATATGTAGGATGCAACCTTAAAGATGGCGAAACAGCGATTATTAGGGATCAAGTAGCTCTTGAAAAGGTCTTCATTAAAGATTTAATCAACCAAAATGCCACCTTGAAAGACATCGATTTCGCTAAATACGATGTTCTTGTAGGATGTAGCACCTTTACACGGGGTATTATTGAGTTAAAGCATAATATCACTCAAACGGGAGCAAATACTTGGCTTTATAACCTTGCGGTTATATATGATCTTACATATCCAGCAGGAAAGTTTTTTTATGGAATTGTTGTAAATAAACTACCAGCAGGGGCAAAGGTAAATTTTGATATAAAACGTATTAATGAATAAAATAGAATTTATGAGAAAGTATTTGATATTTCTGATCGTAATCTTGACGTTTACAAACGGATTCTCACAAAATGGAAGCAAGCATTATTACTACTACAATAATGAGAAAAAGTATCTTGAACTAAACTCGGACTATGTATTTGTCTCTTTTACAGGTAGCGATGCTAAGCAAATCAATGAGCTACGTAAATTTGGTTTGACAAAATACCAGAAAGAGTCAGCAAGCAGCAAGTTAAAACAAAAACTTAATGAGATAGAGGATTTCTATTGGGCAGAAATTAAATTGGGCGAAAACATTTCTATTGAATCTTATACACAGAAAATATCTGAATTAAAGAAAGTAGAAAACATAAAGGTAGTTTCACCCTACTTCAAATCTGCTAACAGCAAAAAAATTGGATTATCCAATTCCTTCTATGTGAAGATCAAAACACTCTCTGACACTCTACTTTTACAGCAGTACGCTAAGCGTCACAATGCAGTTATTGACAATCAAGACACATTTATGCCCTTATGGTTTACATTATCGTGTACTAAGAATACGAGTATGAATGCGTTGGAACTGGCCAATAAGTTTTATGAAAGCGGCATGTTTCAGTATGCAGAACCAGATTTAATGCTCGACAATATTTTGAATTCTGTCGATGATACCTATTTTACCAATCAATGGGGACTTCGTAATACTGGCCAATACCAAGGAACAAGTGGTATAGATATTAAAGCTCTTGAAGCGTGGAATATGTCAATTGGTTCAGGAGTTAATGTTGCTGTAGTTGATCATGGTATACAGTTGGATCATCCCGATTTGCAAGCTAATATTCATTCATTAAGCTACGATACAGAAAATGATTCTTCACCCAGCATTGTTAGGGGAGATCATGCTACTGCTTGTGCGGGTATAATTGGAGCTATCGGGAATACAGCAGGTATACGAGGGGTATCCCCCAATTGCAAGTTAATGTCAGTGAGTAGTACGCTAGACCTTATGACGCCAGATATTAGAAAAAAAATGGCAAAGGGCATTAATTGGGCTACTCAAAATGGTGCACATATTATCAGTAATTCGTGGGGCCATAATGATCTTACAAGCAACTATATTGATGATGCAATAACCAATGCAATAACCAATGGGCGTAACGGCTTAGGTTGTGTTGTGATATTTGCTTCAGGAAATGATAATGGTCAGGTTAATTATCCTGCCAATAGCAACCCAAACATACTAACAGTCGGTGCTATTAGCCCATGTGGTCAGCGTAAAAATCCATCTTCGTGCGATGGCGAAAACTGGGGAAGTAATTATGGACCAACTCTAGACGTTGTTGCACCTGGAGTGCTGATCTCTACAACAGATAGAACAAGTAGCAATGGTTATAATCCAAGCATGCCGATTCATACTGGGAATGGAGGAAATAAGGTAACCTCTGATTATAGCAATATGGATTATACTGTGTGGTTCAACGGCACCTCTGCGGCATGTCCCCATGTTGCGGGTGTTGCAGCCCTTATTCTATCAGTTAATCCATCCTTAACTGGTCAACAAGTACGGGATATAATTGAGCAAACAGCTCAAAAAGTGGGTGGATACCCTTACTCGACGACTCCCGGTTGACCTAATGGTATATGGCATGACCAAATGGGATATGGTCTGGTTAATGCCTATGACGCTGTTAAAGCTACATTAATAAAGAATCTTAGCATTTCTGGCCCCGATGCGCTTTGCTCTGGTACCATTGCCACCTACAGCATCAGCAACCTGCCTCAGGGAACTACGGTCTCTTGGTATGCAAATGGCCTAAACCTTAGCGCTGCTATAGGTGCTTCTACTAATGCAACGACAATACAAGGTGCAGGTGCTGGCTATGTGCGTGCAACAATTACCTCATCTAATGGCACTCTTATCCTAACAAAAGAGTTGGCGCTTAATGGCTATACGCCAATAATCGGCCCTGACTTTGAGTACCTAAGCAACAAAAAGGCATACTTCGAGATAGATACCCAAGAACCCTCTGTATGGTCTGTAAATGGGGATACTTTTACCAGCATGCCTTACTCTAATCGTATTGTCGTTCCCCTATACCAGTACTACCCGGGTTCTGTCCTTATTACCTGTGCAGTAAACTCCAGCTGCGGCCATTATGAAGCGCGTAAGGATTTTCAAATAATTGGCGATGAAGAAGCTCTTGACGCGTATTCGCTTTACCCCAATCCTACCAGCACCTCATTTAGCATAAAGCAGAACGAGGAGCTACAGGCAATGTCTAGTACGCTTGTAGGTGATGCAAAAAGCCAAGATAACCTCTCCATCCTTATATACAACGACCAAAGCCAGCTTCTGCGACAGCAGAAGGTGTACCTAAATCAAGCTGTAAGCATTGATAACCTTCGGGAAGGGCTCTACATCATTCACATAAAGGATGGTAAAAAAGTTCACAAGAAAAAGCTGATTATTAGGAGAAATTAGGTATTCTAAGGTAGAGGTATTTGACAGTATTCCTTAGAAGAACTTTTATGGCGCCGCTGTATGCAGCGGCGCTACCATTAGCATCTCCTGTAGGCCGTTTTTTCATCTGCCAATATGTCGCTTCACTAACAATGGAGCTCCGCACATAGTCCGTAGAAGTCCGTAGGATGTCCGTAGGATGTCATGCTGTCATTTTGACAAAAAGCAAGAAAAAAAGTTATCAACGGATGTTTCATCGTTCGAAAATACTGCTAATTTTAAAGGCGCGATTTCGATAGAAAGGTTAGCATGTAGCTCTACATCTAGCCATTTAATCGCAAGGAATAATTATCTGTTAAATTAATTTTAAAGGAGGCCAAAAATTATGGCAGAAGTTAAGAACAATATCATTACTCAAGGAGTAAGTGGTATGCTGGGCGATCAAATCGTCTTTCGTCAAATTAAGGGTAAAACCATTATTTCGGTTAAGCCTAAACAACCAGAAAAGTATTCGGATAAGCAGCTGGAGGCAAAGCGTAAGTTTCAATCCGCAGTAATTTACGGCAAGTCGGCTACCGCCGATCCAGTAAAGAAGGCAGAGTATGAGGCTGGTAAAGATGACAAGTTTAGCTCCGCCTATCAGGTTGCCGTAGCCGATTTTCTAAACGCACCTGATATCGAGGATGTAAACCTGAAGGGGTACAAGGGTAACGTGGGCGATGTAATCACTATTCGTGTAACCGACGACTTTAAGGTTGCCGAAGTAAAGGTATCCATCCACAACCCCGATGGCTCGCTGGTAGAGGAGGGTAATGCGGTTCAGCTGCTTGGCGGCGTAGACTGGAGCTACAAGGCAACGGCAAAGAACGACAGCCTTGCGGGCGATAAGATTACCATCACGGCCTACGACATGCCGGGCAACGAAACTGCAAAGGACAGCACTCTGTAGCCTAATCAACAGAATGTAGTATAGTAAGGCGTCTGCAAGGGCGCCTTTTTCATTTCCCGCTTGGGCGGGAAGTAGAGGTTGGTTAAGAACGCTAAGTGAAATAAAATTGATGGTTTTAAAGACAGCTTGTTACCCACCCCTTGCCCCTCCCGCTAAGGCGGGAGGATAACGTGCTGCTATTAAGAAATACTGCTATAACAACATCCTTAGTTCAATAGCTAGTCCTACAGCCTCCGCCAAACGTTGTAACCTGCAATAAACACACACTTTATGCAGCAGCCAGCCTGCCGTTTACCCCTCCAATCCTGCTGTTGAAATAGCTGGAAGCCAACGCTACCCATTACCTACTGCAGGAATACCGCAACAAGTGCTATCTTTAGCACACCATAGTCAGCTAAAAATGAGCATATACGATATCACCGGAAGCAAACGAGTTAACGACCTCCTCAACCTCAGATGGTTTCGCCACCTGCTGTACTGGTGCGTTACAATCGGCTTCTTTACGCTCTTCTGGGGATCGGAGAAGAACAGCTACGGGGTGGTGTTCCTCAACGAGCTGCTGATGCTACCGCCCAAGCTCCTTGCTGTGTACACCCTACTCTTGGTGCTGGTTCCCCAGTTCCTGTTCAAAAAGAGGGTACTGCTCTTCACCATCCTCACCCTTGCCGTGATGGTGGTGTGCGGCATCATCCTTCTTTTCGACCAGTACCTGGTTACGAAGTACGTGCTGAATCTGTACGTCGAATCGCCCGTTTACCTTAACCGCTTTAAGGCGCTATCGGCCATGGTAGACATCAACACCGTGCTGATTATTCCGCTGGTGATAAAGATTGTTGAGCACGGGTACCGCAACCTGCAGCGCAGCGAGCTGCTCGAAAAGGAGAAGCTCGAAACCGAGCTGAAGTTCCTTAAGGCTCAGATTCACCCCCACTTCTTCTTCAATACGCTCAACAACCTCTACTCGCTGGTGCTGCGCAAGTCCGACAAGGCCCCCGACGTGGTGCTGATGCTATCGGAGCTCATGCGCTACGTGCTCTACGATTCCAACGTGCCCAAGGTATCGCTCGAGAAGGAGCTCAAGCACATCGGCAACTACATCAACCTCGAAAAGCTGCGGCTACCGCAAAATGCCGAAATACGCTTCGAGGTAACCGGAAATACCCTGGCAATGGCCATCGAGCCCATGCTGCTGACCCCTATCATCGAGAACTGCTTTAAGCATGTAAACACAACATCCGATAGCAAGTGCTGGATACACATCAGCATTAACGTAGAACACAGCCAGCTTCTTCTGATTGCAGAAAACAGCATGGACGAGCAACCAGATACTGCGGAGGAGCAACGGCAGGGCGTTGGCCTAAGAAATGTGGAACGACGTCTGGAGCTGCTATACCCAAACAGGTACGAGCTTAAGGCTATTTCCGATGGATTTTCGTACCTATGCAAGCTGAAGCTGCAGCTTAGCTAAACCTAAAAACCGACAAGTTGAAGTTCTACAACAAATATTACGAAAAACCAAACATGGCTTTGCCTCTTATGGGAGGAATTATTCAACCACTCCGTGGTTGTTTACCATCTTCCCCATTCCCCCGAGTTTCACCCGGGGCTATTTACATTGAAGCCCTTATGGGCTTATGGCAGCATTAATGTGTGCCGAGCGGTAATCCTGAAAGGATTGAACTTGAATAGTCCCGCATGCAATGCGGGGAGGCCATGCACAATAAAGCAACAACCGCGAAGCGGTTGAATGCTAAACCAAAAACAATATAGACCAGGACATAACAGCTAAGAACGCTATAAACCGAGAATACCGATGAAGATCAGCTGCCTTATTGTAGACGACGAGCCATTAGCCAGCGATATCATAGAGGAATACCTATCGCGCATCGATGGCTACGAGGTGGTGGCCAAGTGCAACACGGCGCTTCAGGCCTTTAGCATCCTATCGCAAAAGAAGGTCGACCTAATGTTTCTGGATATCCAGATGCCCAAGCTCACGGGCATCGAGTTTCTTAAGTCGCTGCGCAATCCGCCTAAGGTAATTCTTACCACCGCCTACAGCGAGTATGCGCTCGAGGGTTACGAGCTCGATGTGGTAGACTACCTGCTGAAGCCGATATCGTTCGAGCGCTTCCTCCGCGCCATCGACAAGGCATCGAAGCTGCTTACCTGCAGCACGCCAAGCCAACCCAACCAATCTGTAGCCTCAAACGAACCATACATCTACGTTCGCGAGGATAAGATTACCCAAAAGATTTTCCTTTCGGAGATTCTGTACATCGAAAGCCAGGGTAACTACGTAAAGATTGTATGCACCGAGCGGGTGGTAACCTCGTACTCGTCCATATCGCTTATCGAGGAGAAGCTTCCCGAGGCCAAATTCCTCCGCGTTCACCGCAGCTTTATCGTATCTACCGATAAGATTACCGCCTTTTCGGGCACAACCATTATGATTGGGAAGTACCAGATACCGATTGGCCGCAGCTATAAAACGCTGGTGGAGCAACGGCTAAACGTGGAGTAGAACCTAGATGATGTCCGTTCGATATAGGTTGCGAACCTTACGAAGGGCTGCCATAAGCTAATAACAACTTTATCCTCTACAAGGGAAATGGGCGAGTTATGGTTGTTTTACTACAAATCCTAATGTCCTACAGACAAAATTCGAACGACAAGAATACCGCGTAGCGGTTATAGCCTTGTCGCTTGTCATTTCTGCCCCCGCATTTTCTCCGTAGGAGATATACATTGGCATTATCGCCTTATGTCGAACTGACGTTAAATAATATTTTCATCAAATCCACGGCGGTCCATCTTTCCCCACTCGCGCTTGCCCCTAACAAAGTAGTCGAAGTTGCCCTTTATGGTCCAGTAAAGGTTTAGCGGATGGTAGAAGAAGGGCTCTACCATGGCAATAAGCATCAGCTTAACCAAATCTATCTTCTTGTTGTAGTTGTGGTAAACCAGCTCTTCGGATAGAATGGAGAGCAGCGTAACCATCATAAAGTAGGAGTACACCAGCACAAAAAGAAGCAGAAAGTAGGGAAGGTTAAAGAATCCGCTGTAAATGCAGTAGGCAAAGTATACGTAGCCGAACACCTCTATGGGAGCCAGCATCCACTCGAAGAACACGGCGTAAGGAAAGCTAACCAGCCCAACAAAACCGTACTTTGGGTTAAAGAACATCCGCTTATGCTCGAGTATCGATTCAATAAATCCCCTGCTCCATCGGTTACGCTGGCGGTTAAGTACCTTAGCCGTATTGGGAACTTCGGTCCAGCATAAAGGATCGGGTATAAAGCCAATAGAGTACTTCTCCTTCGCCACCTCGCGCATGTAGCGGTGCAGCTTTAGCACCACTTCCATATCTTCGCCCACAATGTTTGGGGTATAGCCCCCAGCCTTTATGAGTATCTCCTTATCGAACATTCCCAAAGCACCAGATATCAGCAGCAAGCCGCGCATATGGGCCCATCCCATGCGGGTTAGAGTAAATACCCTAAAGTACTCGAGCACCTGGAAGCGCTCCAACCATCCGTTGGGCAAGTTTACCTGAGTAACTTTTCCGCTTTTCACCTCGCACGAGTTCACCACACGAATAACCCCGCCAACAGCTACAACCCTACGCTTCGTTTCTTCGAGAAACGGACGAACCAGCTTAAGCAGCCCATCGGGCTCTATAATGCAGTCTACATCCATGCATAGCACCAGCTTCTTTGTCGACTGGTTAACTCCAGCATTCAGCGCATCAGCCTTTCCTCCATTTTCCTTATCTACAACAATCAGGTGGCTATATGCCAGGTTCCTCGATTTGTAGATACCTCGAATTTCTTGCGTTGGTATATCGGCAACCGGCATATTTCGCACCTTGGCAAGGCTAAAAGCCTCTGTAAGCTTTTGGAGCGAATCGTCTTTGCTGCCATCGTTAACAATGATAATCTCAAAATCGGAGTAGCTAAGCGAAAGAATCGACCGAACATTCTCTACAATGGTTAGCCCTTCGTTATAGGCTGGCGCAACAATAGAGATGCCAGGCAAGTATTTCGACGAAAGCAAATCTTCCACAGACTGATACCTATTCTTACGCTGATGCTTTCTAATGGCAGCAATAGAAACAACGGCTAACACAGCATACGAGAAAACGATAACAAGCAGTATTACCAAGAACACCACCTCTACAACATGGTTAATCTCAACAAAAGTTATGCTCATTTCATAGTCGTTTTAGTAATGGAATCCATCAGTTCCTGCACATCGCTTTTCTGCGAATCGTCGTAAAGATTCAGAATAATTTCCGGCTTAGACAGCACGCTGTACATCATCCGAAGAATGGTTATTCGAATATCCCTGTTACGCTCGGTAACAAGAAGCTCTTTTGCCCAAAGGAGCGAATCTTCGGTAAAGTACGGCTTAATGGCGTTTAGCAGCTCCAGCTTGTTACGCTCAGGGGCATCCCTAATTGCCTCTACAATATGCTTCTCGAAGCCTATATAATCGAGAGTCATTAGCGTTCGAGTGGCTGCGTACGAAACCTTTACATTCGGATGAACGAGCAGCTGCTTAACCCTTTCAAGATGCTTTTCCTGGGTAAACTCGTTAACGAGGTTTAATCCCAAAATCAGCACTCCTTCGTTTTTCGAATCGAGCAGAAAACCATAATCCTTTGTAGCGTAGCCTTGCAGCTTTACCGCCGATACTATTTTATTGGAGATGTACTCATTAACAGACCTTGACGAATTGCATAGGTAGTCGAGCACAAAGTCTACCTCATTTAGCTTAATCAGCCCAATAATTGCCTCAAAGCGGATATAGTCGTTGCTAGTGCCGAACTTCTGCTTTAGCAGCGAAATCGAGTGGGTATCGTTAAAAGACGACATCATTTTTATGGCCCAAATCACCTTTTTGCTTCTCCACGAGCTAAGGTTTGTGCGCATAAAGTCCTTCAAATTCAAAGCAGAGTACAGCTCGTGAGTCTTTAGCTTAAGATCGCCCTTGAAGTTGATATTGAACATGTTCAGCGTATTAACAAACGCCTCTTTCGAATACCGGGTTCGGAGCATCCGACGAATAATACTAAATGCCTTATACCTTGCCTGCTTATCGCCATAGATGTAGTCGAGAATGTTGCTGTAAAAGCCAACGTAGTACATCCGCTGGATGATGGTAAATCCTATTCGGCGCGTTCGGGAGGCAAGACTTGCCAAAAAGAAAGCCATCACCAAAAGCTGGCTGAAGTAGATCATGTAAAGAAAGTATCGCGTATAGGATGGAAACCTAAAGTTCTCGGTTACATATGCAATTACACCGTTTATACTCTTCTCGAAATGGTAGTAAGTGGCAAGGATGAAAACAAGGAGCAGCACTACCGAAAGCGAGTAAAGAGCAAGCAACGAATAGTTATAGATAATATACTTCTTCTTACTCCTATGCGCGGCAATTATTACTACAGCATACACTATAGCTAGTATGGTGAACAGCTTGTAGAAAAAGGATAGTATGGGAAACGCAAAAGCAAGATTAACACCAAATATGCCGTAAAGCCCAACTAGAAATGCAACAAAGAGCATAGCAACAGCCAACGAGATAAATATATCCCGATTTAGAACTAGGGCTCTGCTTATCTTTCTTTCAACCATGGCAAACCATTTTATATTCGATGCTACTTTTTCACAACACTAGAAGTAACCAATAGAGAGTCAGGCATAACCTTATTGTTAGAGCAAACAAACTCACTTCTTCTTTTTATCGTAGCTAACTTCCGCACCATATCGTCGAGCATCTTCGGGTTTTCTACCTCTACCAATCCCAACCGTGGAGTAATTGTGTATAGCTTCTCCATTGCAATAAAGTTAAGACCATCGAGGAAGCAGGTCTCCTCATTCTTATTCTCCATAAGCGGTATCGAGTGTATATTCCTAAAGGAACGCGAAGTATCCAAACCGGAGCCAACCCAGTGAACTAGCTTAGGAAGCCGCATATCGTTTTTGCTGCGAAGAAGCGCGATAAGGCTAGGAGCAACATCGAAGTGAGAGGAAACAGAGCTGAATCGAGCCGACCTAGTTAGCATGGGCGAGTATATTAAAAATGGAACTCTAAACCTGTCTATCTGTGTACTTATAGGAATTTCAGGCATACGGTGATCGCCCGTAATAATAAAAATCGTATTCTTAAAAGATGGTAACCTTTCGAACTTCTTAAAGAATTGCCTCAACGATTCGTCGAAGTACAGTACTGTAGAAAGCTGCTGACCATACTTAGCTACAAATTCTTTCTTACTATCGGGTATCGACGAATCCTTCAGAATCTGCTCAAACCTCCTATAGTACGCTTTCTGATTGGTTACAAGGAACGGATCGTGTATAGAAAGCGTAAGCGCTATGCTAACCGATGGCTCTGAAGCTTTGGGATCCTGCAATTCTATAAGCTTTGTCAGAATATCATTATCGCCATATCCCCAGCTAAAACCGCCCTTGGCAGGGGGCATCTTTTTGAACTTTGGCCCAAAGTTCTTACTATCAACAATTCTACCAATATTTTCCCTTTCAAGAAACTGCCTCATATTATCGAACTTCGAATCACCTCCGTATACAAAGTTCGAATTGTACCCGTTAGCCTGAAGTATGGTTAAAAGCGTATTATGGTTTGGAGTGCTGTTAGCTCGCTCCATAAAGCCTCTGCTGACAAGAGGTAACGAGCCCAAAAGCGAAGGGAAGATGGCAAATGTACGTCCTCCGGTACTCAAGAAGTTCTCGAAGTAAAGTCCCCTTCTCGCTAACGAATCTAGGAACGGCGTATAGCTGCCCAATTCGGCACCTTCGCCGCTATATGCTCTACCAAGGCTTTCCACAAAAATAAATACGATGTTAGGCTTAACCTTTGTAGTATCAAAAAATGGGCTTAGCACATCGGGCGTGTTATCTTTACGAAGCAATGGATATTCTTTGCTAACATAGTCCTTACTGTTTACCATTAAGCTAGTATAGTCGTCAACAAGCTTTCCTTTCTTGGCATTTTCAAGTTCTTCAATTTCTTTAATGTAGTCGGACGTTTTTCGGGCAAAGTACCCAAACTTGTTGGTTGCTAATGAAGCTTCGAAGCTGCTTTTAAAAGAGCTGGCATTGGCTACCGAATAACCCGAAGTTAAGAGTACCACTCCAACTATTGGATAAAAGATGTAGTAAACTACATTTGGAGGTTTTATTCGTGAGATGTAGTGATGAAGCGCTATATAAAGTATGGGAAATGCAAAAAATGGAATGGTGTTTACAATTGATAAAGAGCTGGTAGATTGCAACGTCTCTTGTATATCATACATCGAATAGCCAAATAGATCGGAACCCAACATTATTTTGGTTGTTGCAAAATAGAGCACCAATACTAGGTTTACCATCACCAATAGTACCCCCGAAACGACGAAGAGAACCTGAGCAATCCGCATGCGAAGAAACGTAAGCAAGAGGTAGGGCAATAGGAACAAACCAGCTACTTTAAGCACAAAGTAGGTATCGTAAAGTATTCCTAAAAGGTGACTATTCCTTAGCCCCGAAGGAAATGCAAATGCTTTTGCAAGAACAAACACATCGAAGAGCCTTATCAGCCAAAAGACAAGCAGTAAGGCCAGCACGTTGTTGAAGTAGCGATACGATGCCTTAACTAATCTATGAATATTAGAAACATTACCCTTTTCCATCTGCCTATTGTTTAAAATGCTCTGGAAACTGTCAAATCAATACTAGTTTGGGTTCTATACACCCCTTTTATAACTTCATCGCGACTTAGGCTTAGCTTTGTAGTGGCAACCCAAATCTTAGCAAACTTTTGGCTATAGGTTGCTCTTACACCGTACGACTTTAGCCTCTTTAGGTACGAGTAGTCAATATTCTGATGGTCGAAATCTGGAGCAGTACCAAAGCTTCCATCGAGCCCGATGTACGAATCGGGATCACTAAAATAGCGCCGTGCCGAAAGCCTAAACGAATAGGAAACATCGCCCTGCTTAAACCTAAGCTGCGGACGTAGCGAGAACCAGTAGCTGCGATAGTACTTACCCAAGCTACCCGTATAAAGGATTATATCTGAAGGTGCAAATCTAAGGTAACGGAACCCCAGCGATGCCTCAAAGGATTTAGGTAAGGATTGATAGTACTCATAACCACACCGAAAATCGGGAAAAATAGATGATGGCGAGAAACCGATATTGGCGTAAGAATAGCCACCTTCCCAAAACGAAAGGTAGCCATCGGCTTCGAGCTGATAGCCACTGCTGTTAAACCGGTTGGCATAGTTAAGCCTACCTATTAGCGTTCCGATAGAAATCTTTCGACTGTACTGCAGATACGACGAATACCAAGGGTCTGTACTATCGCTAAAGAAATCCACCGATCCATTAACCGATACCGTGTTTTTCAGATTCGAGTTCTTAATAAACACGAGCAAATCTCGGGCTTCGAACATATTGGGTTCCCTGCTAAGCACGTTTTCGATTACCAAGGTAGCCTCCTTCTTTCGGTTAAGGTTGCTTAGCATTTTTGCTTTTTTCAGCTGAAGGTCTAGCTCTTCCGGATATGCTTCTATTCCCCTATCGAGCACATCGATGGCAGCGCTGTAACTGCCCGACCAATACTCTACGTTATAACGGGCATTTATCAGCTCTAAGCTGCTTGGCCTCGTTTTTGCCAGCTCTTGAAGCTCCTTACGTGCCTCATTGTACTGGCCATTCCAGGAATAGATTAAGCCAAGGTAGAATCTAACATCCCCATTATCCTCCTTACTCAGAATATCGCGTAAGATTACTTGAGCTTGCTCGTACCTTTTTTCCTTTACCAACGCTTTGGCTTGGCTAAAAAGCTCGGAAGTGCTCTGGGCATTCAGCAGCGATGCTGTTAGTAAAAGCATCGTTGCAAGTGCAGAAATAGCTTTAAGCATTTTAGTCATATAGCTACCTTTTGTATTTTTCAATTTTTGCAATTAACTCATCAACATCAATTGGCTTTTCTACGTAATCGGATGCGCCAATTTCCATTGCCTTACGCGTATTTCCGGGTTGTCCTAAGAACGACATGACAATAAACGGAGTAGATAGCTTCATTTCGCGACGAACAAGGTTCAACAGTTCCATCCCATTAGCATGTGGCATTAGTATATCCGACACAATCAGGTCAAAAGTTTCACCCTTAATAAGCTTTGTAGCAACTTCTCCATCCGAAGCAATAGAGATGTCGTAGCCACTTAGCCTTAGCCGATACTCCAAAGCTTTTAGGGTAACTTCGTCGTCTTCTACAACCAATATTTTCATAATTGTAAGAATTTTGAGGTTGGGTTTTCTGCCTCGCCATATTCGCGACCATCTATACCGTCTGCAAGCTGTGTAGCTTGAAAAAAAGCAGCATGCTCCGCTAATTTAGAGGATAACAGCGCTTGTTAAGTAATGTTTAACACCATCAATATTTTTATTAATTTTCTTTACTTACAATCAAACTTTTGCCGTTATGACGAGATGTCCTTGGTCCACCAACGATCCGCTATACGTGCAGTACCACGACTGCGAGTGGGGTGTTCCGGTTTACGATGACCGCATGCACTTCGAATTCCTTACCCTAGAAAGCGCCCAGGCAGGGCTTAGCTGGATTACCATCCTTCGCCGCCGCGAGGGATACCGACGAGCCTTTGCCAACTTCGACCCGCAAGTAGTAGCGCTGTACGACCAGGCAAAGGTGGAGGAGCTTTTACAGGACGAAGGTATAATCCGCAACCGCCAAAAGGTGGAGGCAGCGGTGAACAACGCCCGCCGCTTTCTGGAGGTTCAGCAGGAGTTTGGATCGTTTACGAAATACATCTGGAGCTTTGTTGGCGGAAAGCCTATCGTAAACCACTTCACGGAGCTGGGCCAACTACCTGCCCAAACGCCCGAATCGGTACTACTAAGCAAGGACCTGAAGAAGCGCGGATTTAAGTTTGTAGGGCCAACTACCGTTTACGCCCACATGCAAGCTGCCGGACTGGTGAACGACCATTTGGTAAGCTGCGAAAGGCATAGAGAGGTGCAGGAGTTGATATGTGATTTGTGATGTGAGATGTGCGATGTGCGATGTGCGATGTGCGATGTAATTCCATCCCCCTGCCCCCTTATCCAAGGGGGACTAGCGCTATTCTACGGTATACGAATTCTTTGACGACTTCAACTTACTACTTGTTGTAAGGACAAACATAGATGTAGGATCGTCTAAAGTCTAACATCTAATATCTAGCGTCAATCTTCTACCACCCTATGGTAGCGCACCCACGCCCATAAGAACCGAACCGCTGAAAGCAGCAGCGGTACCCCCATCGCCACGTAGAAGTTAAAGAGGTAGGTTTTGTTGATAAAGTTCAAGTGGCGGAGCGCAATACCCATCGATACCATCCCTCCCATCATCAGGTAGCTCTTAAAGTCGAAGAACGAGAAGATGCAGGGGCGCACCACGTCGATAGATCTGATACGGTTGATATGCTTCAGCGATATCCGCATAAACAGTAGCCAAAAGAAGGCCACCCCAAAAATTACTCCAACAATAAGCCGTAGCAGAAGCATATCGGAGTGCGCCATTAGGTAGCTCGCGCCCTTGCCCAGAAGCATCCCTCCGGCAAAGGTCCAAACTACAGCAGCCACCAGCAGCAGGTAGCGCTTGGGAACTCCGGGCTTTATTCGAAAAGCAAGCTTTCTAAAAAGATTCATACAACGTTGTCCTTTTACGGTGGGTAAAGAAAGTGAAAAATAACAAAACTTACCGGACAAGGTTCAATTCCACGTTTTAGAGGCTCGCACCTTTGCCTAATTCCGCTACTTTTGCCGAACAAACCTGTCTGCAATGAACTTTATTGATATCGTCATTATTGCCCTGCTGGCTTGGGGAGCCATCTCGGGCTACATCAAGGGATTCCTTACCCAGCTCATCAGCTTTGGTGCCGTGTTTTTAGGTATCTACCTGGCATTTCACCTCTCCGATTGGATTGGCACCTTCGTAAGCGAGCACTTTAAGGTGGGCGTACGAACCAGCATTGTGGTGGCATCATTCATCATCTTTGTTGGGGTATTTATTCTGCTTCACCTTACCGGAAAAATCATCGGGAAAGCCTTTAAGGATACTTCGGTGGGAACGATTAACAGCTTACTGGGGCTGGCTTTCGGTTTGCTAAAAAGCTTTCTGCTGGTATGCGCCGTTCTTTGGATCCTCTCCGCGCTGAACAACGTGGTACAGTTCCTCCCCGAGCACCTTACCAAGGAATCATCGCTTCTGGGCATGTGGAAGATCATCCCATGGCTATTCCCCTACGTTAAGGGCTTATTCTAGTCGGAAATTCTTATTCTGATATATGCTAGACCTAACCGGTTTTGAAAACCGGTTAGGTCTTTTGCTTTGCTGAAACCCCAGCGAAATCCCGACGAAGCAACCGTGTTAGGCGAAGGCTCCAGCCTTCGTCAATTCTATCATTGCAGGCTATAGCCTGCGGAATAGATTCGGCTGAGGCTGCGCCTCAGCCGAACAAAGGTTAGAATGCTCCAATGGAACCTCGGGGAACAATTCGACAAATAGTTGGTATCTTCAACCGATATGCGAAGAACGATTCAACCGATGGTTGATGTCCCAACCGAGTTCCGGGGAACGATTCGACCGATGGTTGGCTCCTCCAACCAAAATGCGAAGAGCTATTCAACCATTGGTTGATGCCCCAACCGAACTCAGGGGAGCACTTCGACCACCAGTTGAAGGCTCCAACCGAACTGCGGAGAACGATTGACCAATGTGGTAAAGCCTCCAACCGAACTCAGTTGGGACATTTACCCATGGAGTGAACCCTTTGAAAGAATCGCTCCATGTACATCGCCCCAACACCCTAGCGCTAAGTCATACCATTTTACTATCTTTGCCCCAGTTTTACTCATTAATAGGGAGCACAATGCCGGATGCCGCTCGCAGGAGGGCACCTCGCGCATCAACCTAAGCAAATACTACACCGATGAACTTTATAGAAGAACTTACGTGGAGGGGCATGATCCACGATATGATGCCCGGAACAGACGAGCTACTTGCCAAAGAGATGGTATCGGCCTACGTGGGCATCGACCCCACCGCCGACTCACTGCACATCGGCCACCTGGTGGGCGTGATGATGCTGCGCCACCTCCAGCGTGCGGGCCATAGGCCCATCGCCCTAGTGGGCGGCGCAACCGGAATGATTGGCGACCCATCGGGCAAGTCGGTAGAGCGCAACCTGCTCGACGAGGCAGCCCTTCGCCACAACCAGGAGTGCATCAAGGCGCAGCTGGCTAAGTTCCTCGACTTCGAAAGCGATGAGCCCAACCGCGCCGAGCTGGTAAACAACTACGACTGGATGAAGGAGTTCTCGTTCCTCGATTTCATCCGCGACGTGGGCAAGCACATCACCGTAAACTACATGATGAGCAAGGATTCGGTAAAGAAGCGCCTCACCGGCGAAACGCGCGACGGCATGTCGTTCACCGAGTTCACCTACCAGCTCGTTCAGGGGTACGACTTCCTGTACCTCAACCAGCATAAGGGCTGCAAGCTGCAGATGGGTGGATCGGACCAGTGGGGCAACATCACCACCGGCACCGAGCTCATCCGCCGTAAGACTGGCGGCGAAGCCTACGCGCTCACCTGTCCGCTGATCACCAAAGCCGACGGCGGCAAGTTCGGTAAAACCGAGAGCGGCAACATCTGGCTATCGAAAGCCTACACCTCGCCCTACAAGTTCTACCAGTTCTGGCTCAACGTATCCGACGAGGATGCCGAGAAGTACCTCAAGATATTCACCTTCATCACCAAGGAGGAGTACGCGCAGCTCGTAGCCGAGCACCGCGAGGCGCCTCACACCCGCATCCTTCAGAAGCGCCTAGCACAGGAGGTAACCATCATGGTTCACTCCGAGGAGGACTACAACGCTGCAGTAGAGGCATCGCAAATCCTCTTTGGCAACGCCACCGCCGATGCGCTGGTTAAACTCGACGAGGATACCTTCCTATCGGTATTCGAAGGCGTACCACAATTCGAGATCGAGAAGTCGATACTTAATGCAGGCGCCAACGTTATCGAATTGCTTGCAACCAACACCACCGTGTTCCCATCAAAGGGCGAAGCCCGCAAGATGATCCAGGGCGGCGGCGTAAGCATCAACAAGAATAAGGTTGATGCGGTTGATGCCACCATTGGTTCGGACCTGCTGCTCAACGGCAAGTTCCTGCTGGTGCAGAAGGGCAAGAAGAACTACTTCATCATCAAGGCGCAGTAATTCCTTTTTAAAGATAGATTTTGCAGAGGGCATTCCGGAGGCGGGATGCCCTTTTGTTTTTGGAACTACTACCCCTGACAGGGTTTGAAACCTAAGTTAAATGCCACTGAACTCCGTGCTTTTAATTTAGGTGACATTAAAGTAACTCTACAATTTTTCTCGAACTCGCCAAAAATCTTCTCCGTAGTTTTTATAGAGTTGTGACGTTTGATAGTTATCTGCTATCATACCTGTTAAATCAGGCATTACAAATCCTTTTACCAATTCAAATATATTATCAGCAACCTTTAAATAAGGTTCTTCTCCATCCCAAATAACTTGATAAATTTCGTCTAAATATTCATCTTTTGTGCTCACAAAAAGTCCACCACCTTGACCAATATCTGCAATTCTTAAAAACCGATATTCTAACCATTCTTTCTCATAGCATAAATAACTTTTCCAATCATTGACGACTTTACTTATATCATCAAAATATGAAACCGATAAAAACCATTTTTCATTATCTTTTAACGGTTCATATAGAGGAGCATTCAAAAGATAATTTTCATTACGCTTAGTATTAAAAAAAACATCATTGACAAATGAATCTTTACCTGTTTCAAAATTCTCAATAAATAATTTATACAATGGAGGCAAAGAAAACCCAAGTTGAGTTTCTATCTCTGAAATTCTAACTTTATCAGATAACTGCCGCGTTTTAACCAATTGAAATCCTGTCCTCATTACCAATTATTATTGAAAAATATCTTACAACCCTATTATAGTCTTTTCCCCGCTCGTAGTAGCCTTATATCAACGTTCGAGGCAAGTCAAATATTTTAAAACGTCACCTTTGCTAGGCTACATTCTACTACTCGCAACCAAATATAGCCAAAAAGTAAAGCGCAGCCATGGTGAGGGCTGTGCATTTATAGAGTAGCGCAAGTTTTGAAATATTGCTGGATCTCAATGGTCATTACAAACGCTACGCCACGCCTAAAAACTCCACTTTAGCCTTCCGAAAAGAGCATATAGGTTCTGATAGCTATCGCCTGCACCGTAGCTCCATAGCAGCTGGGCATTAAGGTTTAACTCCAGATTCTCCTTTAGCGATATGCTTACCGATGGGATAACGAAAAGTAGCTCATACTTTGGATTGACTATACTGGATAGCGCACAGGTAAAAAGCGGCGTTACCGGGTACGATGCCGATCCAAACACCGAGAAGCTGGGTACGAAGATATTCTTGGCGCTAAGCCCTCCTCCCGAAAGCTGTCCTAATGACAGTAGGTTTACCGTTTCCCTGCTGCCGTTATAGAGCACCTCGGTTTGGATAAACAGCGAACTTTCGAAGGTGTAGTCGTACCCCACCGAGGCTACCAGCACGCCATCGGACTTTAGGAAGCGGCGCTTGGGGAGGAAGCAGGTTGCCTCGCCCCTAAAGCCTCCATCGAGCAGCTGCCCCGACCAGCCCGCGCCGAGGGCAATGTCGGTCTCATCCACAATGCCCCCGATAAGCTGAAAGTCGTACTCCAAACGGTTGAAGCGATAGAGCCCCGCCACGGTAGCCTTCCCCCGAGGGTTAACCTTCGCGGCAACCTCAATAACGGAGGTAGCCTTTGGGTAGTACTGCAGCCGCAGGGCATCGCAGCCAGGCTTCTCCTCGTAGTCGAAGTCGAAGTAGGAGTAGGTGTTGAAGATGTCGTTGGGGTTCCACACGAAGGTCTGCCCCCAGCTGATGCGCTGCCTGCCCGCCACCAGCTGCAGCTTACCCATCGAGTACTGCACCCAAGCCCTATCCACCGCAACGTTAAGCAGCGCCAACCGCTCGCTAAAAACGTTGAAGGATAGATCGGCATAGCGCGGATCGGTAGCCAGCAGATCACCGTAAGCGGGATATTTCTTAAGCAGGTTACCCCACACGAGCTGGTTCCGCAGCTCCAGCGACGCCGTAACCGATGCCGTTGGCAGCCACTTTAGGTTGATGCGATTATGCAGAAAGTTAGCCGAGGTGTTGTAGCTCCTCTCCTTCTGGAATAGCACCATCTCCACATCCTTAACGTAGCCGTTAACGAGCAGCTTCGGTTGCTGCAGCGTATCCTGCGAGTAGCCGTAAAGGTGTGTAAAGATGGTTAGAAGGAGGATAATAATCCTTCGGGTGGTAGTCGGTTGTATGTGGGTGTTTAGTATCATGCTTTATACTAAAAACCAAGGTTGAAAGTTAGGACATGGCTTTATCGGAGCGACTCCCCTCCTTTTCAAGGAGGGGTCGGCGTAGCCGGGGGAGGTTGTAGGTGAAATTTATAACAATACATTGCTATTCGAACTTAAACCACCCCGCCCTTCGGGCACCCCTCCTTAAGAAGGAGGGGAATCGCTCTTTTAAAGGTTTGTCATATTCTCTAGTATCCTTGGTTTCATGTGAAAGTAATTGTTTCTTAATGGTCACATGCAACTCGCATAGCAGACTTTCATCTACTTTGGTGAATTTCTGCATTCATGCTCGTTTCGCTCCTTCCGTTTAGTTCCGCTATGGCGGGATGTCACCTCAGAATAGCAAGAAAAATCACAAATCTCTCTGCGAACTCTGTGCCTCTGCGTCTCTGTGTTAGTGCGGCTGTTTCACATCGCTCACCACCCTTCCATCCTCGATGGTGATAACCCGATGGGCCTTGGCCACCACACGGGCATCGTGGGTGGAGAAGATGAAGGTAATGTTCTCCCCATGGTTGAGCTTCTCCATGATCTCCAGCAGATTTTCGGTCGATTTGCTGTCGAGATTGGCCGTGGGCTCGTCGGCCAGCACAAACTTGGGCTTCGAGGCCAGCGCCCGGGCTACCGCTACACGCTGCTGCTGCCCGCCCGAGAGCTTGTTGGGCCGACTGGTAATCCTATCGGAGAGCCCCACGGCCTCCAGCAGCTCGTTGGTTCGCCTATCCCGCTCCTTCCGCTTTACCCCCTGTAGCTGCATCACCAGCTCGACATTCTCGTGCGCGGTAAGCACGGGGATAAGGTTGTACGACTGGAATACAAAGCCGATGTTCCGCATCCTGAACCGCGTCTTTGCTCTTCCGCTAAGCTCACTTAGGTTGATGCCGTCGATGACAACCTCGCCTTGCGTAGGATCGTCGAGCCCGCCGATGATGTTGAGCAGCGTGGTTTTCCCCGAACCCGAGGGGCCAACAATGGCGGCGAACTCGCCCTCGTTAAAGGTGAGGTCGATGCCGTTTAGCGCACGAACGGGCAGCGCCTCCTGCTCATACGTCTTGTGCAAATTACTTACTTCGATAACCTTCATGGCAACCCATCTTATTTAATAGCGGTCTATCTAGGAACTGTTATTTTCCCCCATCATCACCTTGCAGATCCTACCCAACCCGAATAGCATCGGCCGGATTTAGCCTCAGCGCCTTGTAGGCCGGGTATAGGGCCGAGAGCATCCCAACGGCCATTACCATCAGCGCAGTGGTTAGCATCATCCCCATGTTTGCCGACGGGTAAACCATCGAGGAGTAGCCGAAGCTCGCGTAGGCCTCCTTCCAGAAGTAGAGGTTGAGCCCTACCCGGTGGAGATGGCTGCAAACCGCGTAGGCTACGGCTATTCCGGCTAAGCCGCCCGTCATGGAGAGGTAGATGGTTTCGAGCACGATCATCAGAAATATCCGGGACTTGCTCATCCCGATGGCCATTAGCATGCCCAGCTCGTGAACGCGCTCGAGCACCACCATCAGCATGGTGTTGACGATGCCAAAGCAGAGCGCCAGCAGAATTACTAGCATGATGATGAACATGTACTGATCCATGGCGCTTACCAGGTAGCCCGCCTCGGGGCTGAGCTCCGTCCAGTCCTGCACCAGCAGCCCGGGGAATGCCTTAACAAGCCTCGGCTTTGCCGCTGCAACGCTGGCGCTGCTGTCGAGCATAATGGCGATTTCGTGCGCCTCGGTGCCCTTTAGGGCGCTAAGCTGGCAGAGATCGGCATACCTGACGAAGATGTTGCCCTCGTCGAAGAGGTTGTTGTCGGTTTCGAAGATGCCGCACACGCGGAACGCGCCGCCGGTAATCATCCTATTGGCATCCTGCAGGGTGATTATCACCTTCTTTTTAAGCGTCACCTTCAGCTTCTCGGCCAGCTTCTTGCCAATCACCACCCGATTTTTGTCATGCCCATCCAGGTACTTTCCTTCAATGAGCTTGCTGCTGAGGTTCGATACCTTCCGCTCGCTTTCGGGCTCCACCCCGATGATCTTTACCGCCGTATTGGCCTCGGCCGAGGCCACCATGGAGGTGATGACGATCCGCTTGCTTACCCCAGCAACATGCGCCACCCCCTTGGCGACGAGCACGAGGCTGTCGGCGTTGGGCATCCGCAGGGCAAAGTCGTTGTTATCGGCAAACCCGGGCTGGTGCACCTGCAGGTGGGCAATCTCCGTTCGGATGATGGTGCCGATGCGCTCGTCCACCATGCCCAGCACCAGCGCATTGATAAACACCCCGGCAAACACCCCCAGCGCCACGGCAACCATAACCACGATGCTCCGCAGCTTGTTGCGCCAAATGTTCTTCCATGCAAGGGTCCAAAGCATGCTCATAAATCCGGTATTAACGTTCGTTCGGTATAGGAACTTAATGTTATCGACAAAGGTTGCAAAAAGGGTACTCCCCTCCTTTTCAAGGAGGGGTCGGCGAAGCAGGGGGTAGTTGTAGTTAAATGCTCATAACCACCCCGCCCTACGGGCACCCCTCCTTACGAAGGAGGGGAATCGCGCTAATCCTACATTGTGATACCCTGCAAACTTTCATTTCCAATTGTTTTTCCAATACACTTAGCGTTCGTAACCCACCCCTACCAAGGAAGGGATAACGTGCATTAATCATGTATCTTGTATCTTGTGTCTTGTATCTTGTATCTTGTATCTTGTATCTTGTATCTTGTGTCTTGTGTCTTTTCTCACCCCCTCAACGCCCCAATCACCCTAAGACGCCCAATATTCACTACGGGGTATAGCCCAACAGCCATAGTTAGGATAAAAACCACAAGAGCCTGCTCAAAAAAAACCGATGGCTCGTTTGAGAAGTACATCTCGGGCGGATACCCCATCTGCATCATCATCTCCGCAGCCTGCCCCGTTAGGGGAATCGGATGGAAAAGGAAGTAGGAGATAACCGGAATGCTTGCCGCAATTCCGGCTGCAACGCCTACCATGCCGATGAAAAAGGTCTCCAGCATCAGCCCCACGGCAAGCTTGTACTTCTGCATGCCCACGGCCATCATAATGCCAAACTCCTTGCGGCGCTCGGCCATCATCATCATAATCGTACCCAGTATGCCAAAGCCAATAATCATGTACAGGATGCCCCTCATGATTAGATGGCCGGCCCTATCGCTTTCGATCTGCTTCAGCAGGATGCGGTTCATCTCCTCCCAGTCTATAACCTCCATGCCGCTACCCAGCAGCAGGCTGAACTTTGCTTGGGCAGGTGCTACCTCATCGCTACCGTGCACCATAACCACGATGGAGGTAAGCCGATTCTCGGCAGAGTAGAGCTCCTGGCAGGTTTTGATATCCATGTACACCACGCTTCGGTCGAACTCGGGCGCAGGATGCTTCATAATCCCCCGCACCGGGTACTTTCCGGCAGCGCTTACGCCGTGGTACCCCTGCCCGATGAGCACCAGCGTATCGCTTGGCCGAAGCTTTAGGTATTGGGCAAGCCTTTCGCCCAGCACAACGCCGTTGGCATCGCTCCCTAGGTAGCGTCCCTGCACTAGTTTCCCCGAAATATTGGTGATCTTATCCTCCTTCGCAGGGTCGATGCCGATTACCATCACCCCCTTGGTGATCTCCTCGGTGGAGGCAAGCGCAAAGGTTTCCAGCCGTGGGGTAAAAAGGGTCACCTCCTTTACCATTCCTATTTTTGATGATATTGATGGGCTCATCTCGAAGGTGTTGTTGATAACCTTATCGTCCCAGTAGCCTTTCTGGTGGATTTGCAGGTAGCCCGAGTAGGAGTTGACGATGGCTTGGATGTACTGGGCGTAGGAGCCCTCCTGCAAGGAGGTCATAAAGCAGGAGAGCAGCACGCCAAAGAAGATGGATGCCGTGGTAATAAGCGTTCGGCGCTTGTTGCGCCAGATATTGCGCCAGGCTATTTTCGGGTAGCTCATCATGGATAGCAGCGCGGTTTATCGGGTTGATTGGCTTAACCTTTTCATGTTCTGCTGCGAGAAGAAGGCGTCCTCCATCGGCTGGTTGAACACCGTGCTTCGGATGTCGATCACCGTCTTATGCCCGCGCTTGCCAACGGGCACAATCTCCAACCGGGTAGGGATTTCCCGATCGCCCATCCGCCTAACCGCGGAGGCGTTCATCACGTTCACCAGCTCGCCATCCTCGTCGTAGAACTCCGCCTTCCACTGGAGGTAGTCGCCCACGGTAACCCACATCAGCACCTTTCCCCAGGTAACGGCAGCGCTGGGCAGCGGAGTCAGCTCAATCCTGTAGCACAGCTGGCTCCTAACCGTATCCTTCCCCACAAGCCTGTGGGTGTAGTCCTTTACGATGGACGACTCCTTCACCAGATCGTCGTTGGTAAAGTCGGAGCCCATCCACGCCTGCATCATCATCGAGGGCGGTATCTTCACCATCTTTTCGATGGAGGGCACCCAGTTCCACATGTCGGTTTTAATCTTGAGGAACACCTGCCCCTTATCCTTGGCAGGTGCCGTGACCAGCAGCATGGTAAGCTTATCGCCCTTCTCCCAGCTCTTGATGGTCACCGAGCGCGACCAGTCGGGACGGATAACGGTCATTACCATTTCGCCTTGGCTGGTTCGCCCGCGGCTCTTCTCGTCGGACTTTTGGATGATTTCCTTAGCGGTTGGAGTTTGGGGAATAGCATCGTCACCTAAGAATAGGGTAACGAAAAAAATGAGAATGGTGCTCCATCGTAGCATACGTTAATCCTTTAGTAAATGTAGCGACAACGTATTGCAGGACTTCTCCTACACAACTACAAAACACCAGCCATGTACGCAAAGTTTAAAGAGAAGAGAAATAGCGGTAGTCATAATAATGCAAAAGGGAGAAGTCTTCAAAAACATCTCCCTTAATCTCTTATCGGCTAATCGACTGCTTGTACTTATCGCGAAAGTAAAGCGGTAGAAAACCGAAATTGAGCAGAAGCGCACTTAGTAACAGCGACGGACCTGCCCCAGGCCAATGCATCATCTTACAAAGCACGCCGGTTACCGCAAACATTGATGCAAAGTAGCCTAAAATGTACATGGTCTTTTTCATAGCAAACTCCTTTTTATAGATTAGGTTAGTAGTTTCCTCCTGTATCCTACGAATGCCTTCCTCTCCAAATCGTTCCAGTACCTGTCCGTAGGCTAGTTCAAAATCGTCGCCCTCCATCTCCTCTATGGCGCAGCAGATGTGGTCTAGCAAGCTATCCGAGAGCTTATCCATCGTTACCCCATGGCTCTCCAAATCACCTTTTATTCGCTCAATATGACAATCCAACAGCTCCATTATACCACAGGTTTAGGTGATAGCAAAACGCCAATTGTCTTTATAAAATCGGCAAGCTCGTTTACTTTGCTTTCGGTTACGGTCTTACCGCTTTGAGTAAGCGTGTAGTACTTGCGGACACGCTTACCGATGTACTCCTCTTCGGTGGTAACCGTTCCGTCGGCTTCCAGCTTATGAAGTATGGGGTATAGCGCACCTTCGGTAATAGATATTTTTCCATCGGTTAGCAGCTTAACCTTTTGGGTGATCTCGTAACCGTACATTCTGCCGTTATCCTCAAGCAGCTTGAGAATTATTGTTTGCAGCGTTCCTTTAAGTAGCTCTTTTGTATACATACCACAAATATACATTTTATTCTTATGCATTCTAGTTTTGTGCATTATTTCTTTTTAGGAAATAATAAAAAACCCTCGAGCACCAGAGCACTCGAGGGTTGTACCATAATCCCAAAGAAAAGCGAGCTATAGCTCGCTGATTAGAATTGTATGACCTTTGCAGTTCTCGACTTACCAATATAGGCGTTAATTATTTTAATCGAGTTGCTTGTTTCTGTAGATGAGGTTATCAGGTCGTGTAGCTCGTGCTGATTGCCGGACAGAAAGTCTTTGGATGCATATCCGTACCCTACAAACTTTCCCTTTTCAACCTTTACGATTGATACCATATCGGAATCCTTATCCTCTTCAACCACGAAAAAATTTTTGGTGATATCGTTTAGGTAGGCAATAGCCTGCTCCACGCGCTGGTTGTACAAATCGGGATCCTCCTCGCCCCTACATGCCCCCTTACAAATGCCAATTTGGTAGTGAAAGCAGGCACCTGTCGATTTATATAGCCCACAAATCTTTTGGCATAGGCTAAACTGCTCGATAAGCGAAAAGAGCATTTTCTTCGCCTTTTGTACCGAGGGAAAGGTTGCAACCAACACCCCGTTTTTCGATGATTTCGCAATACCTAAGGCCAAATACCCCTCATCGTTATATGTAGCGTAAAGCCCGTACCCGCTACTCTTACGCCGCTGCAGGTGGTTAAACAGCGGACGCTGTCGCTTAATCTCAATATCTTCTTTCAGTAGCGCAATAAGCTCGCTGGTGGTTAGCTCGTAGCTGATATCCGCAACCCGAGAGCACATATCGTGCGCTTTCGGATCGTTATAGCTGGCAAAATGTGTAGTTGCCCGCTTGGCGATATTCGTTCCCTTACCGATGTAGATGATATTTCCGCTGCTGTCGTGAAGGTAGTAGACACCCGTATCCTCGGGTAGTGTTTCGAAAAGCATACGGGAGATGTTCTTCCCAAATTTTTTTTCGATTTGGATGGTACTCACAATTTCCTCTTCTACTGCCTTATCCAGCAATATTCGAAATAGGTCGACGGTGGCACGGGCATCGCCGGCAGCACGGTGCCTATTTTCGAGGGTAATGCCCAAATCGGCGCTCAGATTACCGAGGCTATAGCTGGCATGTCCGGGCAGTAGCTTACGGCTTACCCTGACGGTATCGAAGGTAACACGGCGATAGCGGTATCCTAACCGCTTAAACTCGTTTTGCACAAAACCGTAGTCGAACCCAACGTTATGCCCCACAAAAATGGCATCCTGGGTTATTTCGACGATCCGCTTGGCCACCTCATAGAATTTCGGTGCATTCCGAACCATTTCGTTGGTAATGCCGGTAAGCTTGGTAATGTAGCTGGGAATCGACTTCTCCGGGTTTAGCAGGGTCGAAAACTCCTCAACGATTTTACCCCCTTCGAGCAGGTAGATAGCGATCTCGGTAATTCGCTCCCGCTTTGGATCTCCTCCCGATGTTTCGATGTCGACAACGGCAAAACGTTGATTCTGCATACCGACTTCTTCCTGATAGTTCATTTACACAATACTTCGCTAATGTAATAGATTACCCTCTGATGCTGCAAGCCTTGAAACTTTTTCTTCGAGAAGAACCATTTTTGTGACATCGTGGTATGAGATCCATATTCCTACAACACCCCCTTCTTTATCAAAAATAGGGAGTTTGCTTACAGATAACCAAGTAACAGAGCCGTCAGCCCCTTCTACTTTTTCGAGAATGTCAACAACTCCTTTCCCTGTTCTGATAATCTCCTTTTCCTCGTTTTCGAAGTTTACGTCGAACTTGTCTCCATACAACTCCCTATCGCTTTTCCCAATAATTTGCTCTTCCGAGGTAAAGCCATGCATAGCAAGTTTTGCCCGACTAGCCTTTATATATCTACCATCCAAGCCCTTAAAATATATAACCTCTTGCGTGGAATCGAGTAGGTTTCGCAACAAATTCTGTTCAAGAGCCAGTTTATCCTGCATTTTTAGCTGCTCACTATGAATGCGCAACATCTCGTCCTGAGTAGACTGCAACTCCTCCAAATTTTGGCGCATCTCTTCCTCTTGTGCAGCCATTTCTTCAGCCTGCTGTTGTGTTCGCTCTAGCAGTTCGGCGGTATGAACATTAACACGTACGCTTGCCATCGTAGACGCAATACTCTCTGCTACCTTTTCGACAAACTTAACCTTATACTCCTCTATAGGAGATAAGGAAGCAAGTTCTATTACCCCATTAACTTCGCTATTAACTTTAAGAGGAACTAGTAAAAGGCATTTAGGCTTAGCGTCTCCCAATCCCGAGGTTATGGAAATGTACCCATCTGGTATTTCAAGCAGATATATGGTCTCGGCCTCATCAAAACAACGGCCAACTAAACCTTCCCCCAGTTCGAATCGCCTACTCATAAGCTTCCTACGGTTGTAGGCAAAACAGGCTACCATTTCTAAATACCTATCCGATTGGTCAGTTTCGTTAAGTATAAACATTCCACCTTGTACGAGACCTAAGTATTTCACCAAGTTGCTAACAACAGAGAACGATAGTTCTTTGACATTGTTTCCATTCTGTCGTAGTAGCCCTGAGAATTCAGCATAACCTTGATTGGCCCAATGGTTCTTTTCCTCTTCTACCCTTCGCATCTCTTCTGCTTCTTTAGCCTTAATAAGGCTACTACGCATTTCTTCTAGCGATGCTCCAATTATATCGTTTTCGCCCAATAGTTTGTGGCTTAAACTAAGGTTCCCTCTTCCTATTTCCTGAGCAAACAAAGCCGTACGATTTAAACCATCAACAAGAACATTCAACGAGCCCGCTATTTCCTGCATCTCATCGCCTGTATTTACATTCAACAGTTTGCTCTTATTTACAGCCCCACTAGCCAACAGTTTAATAGACGAGGTTACATCTCCCAACGGTTTAGCGATAGATTTTGCCAAATAGTTAATAGCAAAGTAGGTAATAACAAGCCCTAACAGGCACACTAGAATAGCTATAAACACTGATTTTCTCGACTGAGCAAATATCTCGCTAGATGGAATTACCACTCCTAAAACCCAACGGGTTCCCCTATCTCCCATTGGAATGGGTGCTACAACGACAAAGTAACTCTTACCTCCTATTTCTGTAAAGGTTTGTGTGATATCATTCGAAGATAAAATCGTTCCCAAAGCAAGTTCTGTTCTCTTTCCTTCAATGGTTGACTCATATGATTTTCCAACCATCAATTTGTTGCTATGAGCGGCAACAAAACCCGATTGCGATACTAAGAAAGCCGAGGTTCCAGGGAATATGCGAACGTTATCAACCACCTTTTGGTACTCGTCCAAAGCAATGTCAACTCCGGCCACACCTTTTGCCTGACCATTGTAAACCACCGGACATCCCAACGTTGTAATAAGCAGCTGTTCGCTACTGCTATTGTAGTAGTTATAGAAATATGGATCTTTAACATCTGGCTTCCCCGAATTTTTCACCTGATAGTACAATGAGTTCGGATCAAAAGATGCGGTATCCTTATCTACTACCATAACCGGGATGTTCGAGAAAGGAACAGAAAGGTAGCTACGACGCCCCGATTGCTTCGTATAGCCTGATGTTATAGCAGAATGCTCCAAGGATACCCAAATGCACGTGTATGCTTGATTGTTTGCTGCACTATTTTGCAGCAGCAGCTTTATGAGATCCTCACGGTTTACCATACGCTTGTCAAACATATATGCAACCGAAGATGCCAGCGATTCGCTAAAACCTAATGCCTGGTTCGTAATTTTTTGCAGCTGAAAAGAATATCCTTTTACCTGTTCTACGGCCATCTGCGTAGCGTTTGCCCGTGTATTGCTCCTTAATGCAGCAATAAAGTATGCAAACGATAGTAGCATAATTACGGCAACCGATAGCCCAATATAAAAATGCATCTTAGTCCTAATCGACAAAGATTTTCCCCTATTCAACACGCTCGTAAGTTTTAATCTAGAAAAGTTTACAAAGGTACAATAAATGTGTATTCATCTTTCGAAATATCCTTGTAATAAACCTAATACTAAATCGGAATAGACCAAAATAAAAAGGCAACTCAACCTACCGCCCCCGTTTTTCATCTGAGCTTTTAGCTTAGATGTCGGAACCCGACAGATTCGAGCTGCCTTAATATTTATACGCTAAAAAACGGATTAAGCTAATTCCTATCCACTTTTTTACCTACCGATGGTGCAGCATCGTTTGCCACCTTCTTCTCCATTTCTTTTATTTCGGTGATATCCTTCGTTATGCCCCAAATACCAATAATATTTCCAGCTTCATTGCGTAGCGGCAACTTGCTTATGGATAGCCATCTTTCTGCTCCATCGCCACTTTGCTGATGCTCTATTCTATTCAGTATAGGAACTCCTGTACGTACTATCTCTTGCTCCTCAAGCACAGTCTCTAACGAGTAGGCTTCGCCGAAAAGATCCTTATCCGTTTTTCCAATAATATCTGCTTCCGACTTAAAACCATGCTTCTCGTATTTTCGCTTATTTACCCTTAAGAAGCGTCCCTCCATATCCTTAAAGTAGATAAGATCTGTAGAGGTTACCAAGAAGTTGTTGAACAAGTTTCGCTCCAAGGAAAGCTCGGCTTCGAGATGCTTGATATTAGAAATATCCTTAGAAACACCAAAGGTACCAATAATTTGTCCGTTAAGATCCTTCAATGGCATTTTGCTGGTTTCTACCCAGGTTATACTACCATCACTATGATCTTCGCGCTCTACCATGTTGTAGATTGCCTCTCCGGTACGAACAATATTTTGCTCGTCGTTAAAAGCTTTCTGCGAGTGCTCTTTCCCAAATAAATCAGAGTCCGATTTTCCGATAAGCTCGGAATCGTCCTTAACCCCATGAAGTCGCACCAGCGATTTGCTTATTCGGATAAAGCGGCTCTGAAGATCTTTAAAGTATACGTATTCGGGAACAGCTTCAAGGAAGTTTGCGAACATAGATTTCTCCTTGAACAGTTCCTCCTGAGCAGACTTTTGTTCTTCCTGAACACGAGCCATCTCCTCCTGAGTAGACTGTAACTCCTCCAGGTTTTGGCGCATTTCTTCTTCCTGAGCAGCCATCTCTTCGGCCTGCTGGCGAGTTTGCTCTAGAAGCTCGGCTGTATGAATGTTAACCCGTACGCTAGAAAGGGTAGAAGCTATGCTTTCGGCAATCTTTTCTACGAACTTTACCTTATAGTCATCAATTGGCGCCAGCGATGCCAGCTCAATAACCCCATTAATTTCGTTGTTTACCCTCAACGGAACGAGCAACAGGCAACGTGGATTGGTATCTCCTAGTCCGGAAGTGATAGAAATGTAGGTTTCCGGAATCTCTAGCAGGTATATTGTTTCACCTTCAACAAAGCAACGACCCACCAAGCCTTCTCCGATATCGAAGCGGCGCTCCATCATCTTACGACGGTTGTACGCAAAGCAGGCAGTCATTTCAAGGTAACGATCCGAGTCATTATCCTCGTTTAGGATAAACATTCCCCCTTGATTAATGCCAAGGTACTTTACAAGGTTGCTTACGATTGAGAAAGAGAGCTCTTTAATGTTGTCGTTATTAAAGCGTAGTAGCTCCGCAAAATTTGCATAGCCTTGGTTGGCCCATCGGTTTTTCTCTTCTTCCTTTTTGCGCTCCTCTTCCTGCTCGTTGGCCTTTATAAGGCTGCTTCGCATTTCTTCCAGAGATATTCCCAGTACATCCTTTTCGCCTAACAGCTGATGGTTGGCATTCAAGTTTCCGTTTCCAATCTCTTGAGCAAATTTTGCAGTTCGGCTTAGCCCATCAACGAGTACGTTCAACGATCCGGCAATTTCCTCCATCTCGTCACCGGTTTGAATGCTTAACTTCTCCTTTTCGTTGATATCGCCATTTGCCAGCTGCTTTATAGATGTCGTTACATCGCCCAAAGGCTTTGTGATGGCTTTAGCAAGATAGTTGATAACAAACGTTGTTACGATCAACCCTAGAATACACACTAAAAGCGCAATCAATACAGACTTCCGCGATTGTGCAAAGATTTCGTTTGTAGGAATTGTTACCCCAAGTGCCCAACGGGTACCTCTATCTCCGATGGTAATAGGAACGATAACCGTATAGTAGCTTTTACCATCAGCCTTGATGTATGTTTTGGTTATATCTGCTGATGACAGAATCTTCTCCAATTCCAGCTCGCCACTTTTACTATCAACAATTTTGTCGAAGGTTTTTCCAACCATTGCCTTGTCGGTATGAGCAGCGACAAACCCTTTTGCAGACACCAAAAAGGCCGATGTTCCAGGAAAGATCTTAATTTGATCTACCACCTTTTGGAACTCTTCAATTCCTATATCAACTCCTGAAATACCCACTGCCTGCCCATTGTAAAAAACAGGACAAGCCAGCGTTGTAATTAGCAGCTCTTGGCTGCTGTTGTTGTAGTAGTTGTAGTAGTAAGGCTCCTTTATATCCGACTTGCCAGAATTCTTAACCACGTAGTACTGAGTACTGGCATCAAACGAATCCATATCCTTATCGAGTGCCATGATTGGCATATTGGAGAGGGGAACCGTAAGGAACGAGCGACGACCCGAAGCCTTGTTATAGCCTGGTGTTATAGCCGAGTGCTCCAACGATACAAAGATGCACTTGTAGTTCTGATTGTTCTTCGAAATATTGAGCAGCGATTGCTGTAAAAGACTCTCGCGGTTCGAAACACCCTGATCGAACATGTACACCACCGACGAGGCTAACGATTCGCAAAAGCCTATCGCCTGATTATTTATGCGTTGAATTTGCGCTGAGTAACCTTTTACCTGCTCTTCCGCCATTTTTGTAGCTCCCTCCCGAGTATTGTTTCTTAGCGAAACAATGAAGTAGGTAAACGACACTAGCATTATCAATGCCACCGAAGCCCCAATATACAGGTGCATCTTCGACTTAATCGACATTTTTTGGATTTTCCCCAACCAGCCCATAGCTTATGGATGTGTTTTAGTAAAATATTTGCTCTAATCGGCTCAAACTTATAAAAAAAGAGTTATAAAACGTATTCGTTTGCAAATGATTTTTTGCATCAAATGTCTACAACCTTTTTACCAACAAATATTACCCTACAACCATAGCCGTGTTAGTGAACTATATATCTTTGTTTGCAAAATATTTCACTTGTTCACCAATTGGATCCAGACACATGAAGCATTACCTTTCAACATTAGTTCTCCTGATCGGAGCCACGGTGATGGCAATGGCCCAGCCTAAACCCATCGACAACCTCTTTATCGCGGGGCCACACCCCGTTAACGAGCCCGCCTTTGGCAAAGTTGCCAACATCAAGGGCGATGTTTTCGCAGCCGACGAGCTGTTGAAAATGGGAATCCCCTACAGCAACCTTTCCCTTATTAACGGAAGCGTGTGCGGCAACGATGGCAAACCCGATAACGCTTGGAAGCGCACCGAAAGCGGCAACGGCGAGTACATCTTTACCGCCAACAGCCAATCGGCCTCCATAGCCTACGCGCTGTTCTTTGTAGATGCCGGCAGCTTTACCAAGGGATCGCTCTCGGTAACTTCGCGCCTACAGCTCGAGGTTTACGTAGATGGCGCTAAGGCGGCCGACAAGTCGTCGGGCGAGGAGGCCAAAAGCGCTAAGGCCCAGCTTAAGCTTACCCGCCAACAGCATCAAGTACTCGTGAAAGTTCTAATCCCAAAAGAGTACAAGGATACCGCTAAGATCGCCATCAAGCTCGACGTTCCCGAAAAGCAGCGCGAGCAGCTGGCCATCAACAGCGCCAAGCGCCTGCTCACCATCAACGACATCCTCGAGGGGGTTAAGGTTGCCTCAACATCCATATCGCCATCGGGCAAGTACACCAGCGTATCGTTCTCGAAGGTTGATCCCCAAACCGGCAAGGCCAACCGCTTTACCAAGTACTTCAGCATAGCCTCCATGAAGGAGGTTTACTCCCCCAAGGGTAGCTCGGCCTGCGAGTGGATGCCTACCGGTAGCCGTATCTGGTGGATGGACGCCAACAACGACAATGCCCTTACCACCTTCGACTTCGAAACCAGCGAAACGAAGGTTATCGCCAAAAACCTCCCATCGCAGGCGTGGATGAGGTGGGCCCCCAACGAGGAGTACGTTATCGCCACCATCGAGGACGAGGTGAAGATCGAAGAGAAGGGCCCCATGCAGCAGATCGTATCGCCCGAGGATCGCCAGCCCGGCTGGAGAGATCGCTCGTTCCTTTACAAGATCGACCTAAAGAGCGGCATCAAGCAGCGCATCACCTTTGGCAACAAGAGCACCTACCTTGCCGATATCTCGGCCGACTCCAAGTCGCTCATCGTAACGGTGAACAGCGAGGTGTACACCGAGCGTCCATTCTCCACCACCAGCATCTACCGAATCGACGCCAGCAGCTTTAAGGTTGATACCCTTCTAAAGGATCAAAAGTTCATCGGTAGCGTTAAGCTATCGCCCGATGGCAAGACGCTGCTCGTGCTAGGTGGCCCCGAGGCCTTCAACAAGATAGGCCAAAACGTAAAAAAGTCGCCCATTGCCAACAGCTACGACAACCAGGCCTTCCTCTACACCATCGAAAACGGTAAGGTGGAGCCCATCACCAAAAACTTCGACCCATCGGTTGACGGCGCTGACTGGAGCATCGACGGAAAATCGATCCTAATGCAGGTGAGCGAGAGGGATCGCAACACGCTATACCGCTACGATATTGCCTCATCAGCATTTAATAAGATTGCTACCAGCTGCGACGTAGTTTCGTCGTTCGATTTCGCCAAGGAAGCCGACGGCATGGTATACGCCGGACAGAGCGGCAGCTACCCAAGCGTGGCCTACTACTACAACCCATCGAATAGCAGCACCGTTACGCTTGCCGATCCTGCCAAGGAACGAATTGCGCAGATCAACCTGGGCGAGATGCGCGACTGGAGCTTCAAGGCAAAGGATGGCTCCACCATCGAGGGGCGCATCTACCTGCCACCTGGATTCGACCCCGCCAAGAAGTATCCGCTTATCGTAAACTACTACGCAGGAACCACCCCTACCGAGCGCAACTTCGAGAGCCGCTATCCGCTGCACCTCTACGCCTCGATGGGCTACGTGGTGTACCTTGTTCAGCCTAGCGGCGCCATTGGGTACGGACAGGAGTTCTCGGCCCGTCACGTGAACGCTTGGGGAAAGAGAACCGCCGACGAGATTATTGAGGGTACCAAGAAGTTTATCGCCGAGCACCCCTACGTTGATGCCACCAAGGTGGGCTGCATCGGGGCATCGTACGGTGGATTTATGACCCAGTACCTGCAAACCCGCACCAACATCTTTGCGGCAGCCATCTCGCATGCCGGCATCAGCGACATCACCAGCTACTGGGGCGAGGGCTACTGGGGCTACACCTACAGCTCGGGCGCAACGGCCAACAGCTACCCTTGGAATAACCCATCGCTCTACGTGGGCCAGAGCCCGCTCTTCAGCGCCAACAAGGTGAACACCCCCATCCTCTTCCTACACGGTCAGCAGGATACCAACGTGCCCATCGGCGAGAGCATCCAGATGTACACCGCCCTTAAGATCCTCGGCAAGACCACCGAGTTTGTAACTGTAGAGGGCGAGAACCACACCATTGTTAGCTACAAGCCCCGTATTGCCTGGAACAACACCATCTTCGCCTGGTTTGCCAAGTACCTACAGGGCAACGACGAGTGGTGGAACGAGCTGTACCCTAAGAAGAACTTGTAGATATATTTTTAAACCTGACAGGTTTTACTCCACCCCCAAATAAAAAAAGCGTAGCTGCGGCTACGCTTTTCATGTTTCTGGACTTTTGATAGTAAGTTTGCAGTTCAAAAACTAAAACAAAAAAATATGAGAGAAGAACTGTTCCAAAAACTCATTGATGAATTTAGAGAAGCTGCAAATGGTAAATTTGACAACTTAACCATCCAAGGAAGGCAAATTACGAGGGGATACTTTATTGAGATACCCCTTAACGGCTATCCAATGAATCTTCTGCATTACGAAATAATCCGTCGCTATGAAAAAGTTTCAGTAGAACTACATTTCCAAGGGGAGAATACAAAGAAATCATTCCAAAACTGCCAACTAAACGATGAAAGATTTACATGGTTTGATTGGTTTGACGCAAGAAGCATAGCGCATAAGGTTGTTATTAATATTGACTACGTAAATATTGAAGAAGACGCTATGAGGCTTGTTACAATGCTCACAGAGATGGAGGAATCTTTAGGTTCGAGATTTAGAGAGTATGCAACCAAAATAAGAAGACGTTAAGCAAGGAAGAAACCCGAAGCCTGATCCATAAAAAAAGCGTAGCTACGGCTACGCTTTTTATGTTTCGTGGCGTAAGGACTACTTCTTAGGAGCAGCCTTAGCGGTGGTCTCATCGACCTCGAATCCGTACTCGGTAAGCTTCTTGGGCTGGTCGGGGAAGTTGGCGTTAACCACATCGCGAACCGAGCGCAGGAACTGTTCAACCTTCTTGGCCTCCTGGTCGCGCTGCTCGGTGGCAAGCTCGCTCTGGCGGCGAAGCTCCTCGGCGCGCTTGGTAAGCGTATTAAGGTTGGCCACCGACACTTTTACGTCGTCCTTTACCAGTACTGAAATGATGGATGAGGCACCATCGGCCGTGTGCTTGGCTAAGATTGACTCGCCAAGCACCCCCATTTTAAAGGGTTCACGTGGAATCTTAACTTTCATTTTAGTTATGTTAACGATTTACATTTTCGAATGTAATCTTTTAACCAATAGGTTGTACCATTAAAGCTATTTTTTTTAGCTGAAACAACCTATTCTAGGTTTAACAAATAAGATATTGGATCGCGCAAGCCATTTGTGCGACTCAACAAATGAGATGTTGGATCGTACAAGCCATTTGTGCGACTCAACAAATGAGATGTTGGATCGTACAAGCCATTTGTGCGACTCAACAAATGGGATGTTGGATCGTACAAGCCATTTGTGCAACTCAACAAATGAGATGTTGGATCGTACAGGCCATATGTTCGACTCAACAAATGGGATGTTGGATCGTACAAGCCATTTGTGCGATCCGACAAATGAGATGTTGGATCGTACAAGCCATTTGTGCGACTCAACAAACGAGATGTTGGATCGTACAGGCCATTTGTTCGATCCGACAAATGGGATGTTGAAGCCTACAAACCATATGTTCGACTCAACAAACGAGATGTTGGATCGTACAAGCCATTTGTTCGACTCAACAAACGAGATGTTGGATCGTAAAAGCCATTTGTGCAATCCGACAAATGGGATGCTGGAACGAATATCACCGATGCTGACACTCGGAGGCAGCACGCCCAGGCCATCATGCCGCTTGCCCATTTTTTATACCTTAGCCACCACCTAACGTAAACCGTCATGCGAAGAAGAATCCTTGTTTCCGCCCTTTGGGGGCTGATGTGCTCGGCGCCGATGGCGCAGGAGGCCATCGGACAGGGCGCCATCCCTAGGGATACCAGCTATACCGTATACCAATCGCTGCTTAAGGTGCGCAAGGCGTACCCCGATGCCGCGCCCGCCCTACCCGTGCTGCCCGAGGGCGTTACCGCCGAGCGCAGCATCGCCTACGCGGTGCTCGACAGCACCGTTTGGGGCCCGCGCACGCTGCACCTCGACCTGTTCCACCCCCGCAAAGCCGGAAGCTACCCCGCCGTGGTGATGGTGCATGGCGGAGGCTGGCGCTCGGGCGACCGATCGATGCAGCACCCCCTGGCCATGCAGCTGGCGGCCAACGGCTACATTACGGTGACGGTGGAGTACCAGCTCTCGCTCGAGGCCACCTACCCTGCGGCGGTGCACAACGTTAAGGCGGCCATCCGCTGGCTGCGCGCCAACGCCAACAGGTACGGCATCGACACCAGCCGCATCGCCATATCGGGCTGCTCGGCAGGTGGGCAGCTGGCCGCGCTGGTTGGCGCCACCAACGGCATCTCTAAGTTCGAGGGAAACCAAGGAAACCTCCAGCACTCGAGCGCGGTGCAGGCCGTTATCGACATCGACGGGGTGGTCGACTTTCTGGCACCGGCCTCGCTCAACCTCATCCGTAAGCCCGATGCTGCCGATGTAGGGTGGTTTGGCGGCACCTTCGTCCAGAAGCCCGAGGTATGGAAGGAGGCCTCGCCCATCTTCTGGGTGGGCAAGAGCACGGTGCCCTATCTCTTCATCAACAGCGGCCTTCCGCGCTTCCACGCGGGGCAAGACGAGATGGTGGGCATCCTCAACCAGCACGGCATCTACCACCAGGTGCACAACATCGACGTGAAGGTGCACCCGTTCTGGCTCTTCCATCCCTGGTTTAGCCCAACGGTTAAGCTGATGGTCGATTTCCTAAACCGAACGCTGAAGGCGGGAGAGCCAGCATCGGCCCGCTAAACGATACAAAAAGGGCTGTCTTAAAAGTATCTCGGCACTGGTATCAAGAATCACGAAACGCCACCACGGCCTACGGCAACGTGGTTTAGCATGTCGCAATTCGCATATCGCAATACCTGATACGCCTTTTAAGACAGCCCTTATGCTATGCTGCTAGTTGAAATTCTGTAGAAGTCGCTTATGGGGGTTGATCCAAATTATGGGGACTTCGCCGTACTTTGGATTCTTCCGAATCAGCCCGTAGTTGATGGAGGTGGTAAGGATGTAGTCGGCCTCGATGCTACCCGCAAAGCTGAAGATCTCGTCCACGAAATTATCCGATCCGGTGGCCGATTTTATTCCGTACACGATGTTGTTAGCTTCGAGAACCTGCTTGGTGAAGTAGATGTTGCTAAGCAGCTCGCGCTTGGGCTGGGCATCCGAAAGAACCGGCTTTACAAAGTTGAAGTTGCACTCGTACTTGCGCGAAAACGCAATTACGCAATCGATCACATCCTTAAACTCCGCCTCATGCTCCATGGGGATAACGATTTCGATGGAGCTATGCTTAGTTTGGGGGGCCTTGTTGGTAACCAAAACCGCCACGTCGGTATCGCCGTACTTCGAGTACTCGCGTGCAATAGCAACCTCTTCGCCCTTTGGAATGGAGTAGGTTTCGGGTGAAATAATAATGGAGCAGCTGTACTCGTTCAAGACCTCTTTCATACAGCTCTTAAAAGCACCCTGCTTTACGATACAATCCGGCACAATGCCATACTTACGGCCCAGCTCTTCGGCGGCCGATTTTAACAGCTCCCGTTCCCGTTCCACCTCCATATCGTAGGAAGCCTTCGATTCGAACAGGCCCTTCTCCTTTACTATTCTAACAAGCAGAACCGGGTACTCAATTTTTTTTCTCATGAACTGTGCATGCCTGTACGCATTTTCCGCTTGCTCCGAGCCATCCCACAAGACAACAATGTAAGTTTTTCCCTTATCCATAAACCGCTTATTAAAAGAATTCTTGAACTGCGTAAATATATAAATTATTACTTTTTAACTGTGTGTTAACGCTATATTTTTATCAAAATCGTTGAAGGTTGATTTTACGGACATTAACCGCACTCGTAAGGCAGCCAACCCACAAATTGCGGTAAGTAGCTCACAACAAAAGCGGCGAATTCCTACTTTTGCTCAAAATTTTGCCATTAGATGAAAATCGTTTTTGCCACCAACAACCTCCACAAGGTAAAGGAGGTTCAGGAGATGCTTCCTCAGGATATCGAGCTGCTAACCCTCGCACAGGTCAACATCAACGAGGATATTCCCGAAGACTATCCTACCCTCGAAGGGAATGCGCTGCAGAAGGCCCGCTACATCTTCGAGAAGTACGGCTACAGCTGCTTTGCCGACGATACCGGACTAGAGGTAGCGGCGCTCGACAACGAGCCTGGCGTGTACTCGGCCCGCTACGCTGGCGAGCAAAAATCGTCGGAGGATAACATCGACAAGGTGCTAGCTAAGCTGGGCGACAGCAGCAACCGCAAGGCGTGCTTCCGCACCGTAATCGCCCTAATCCTCGACGGCAAGGAAACCCTCTTCGAAGGGCGCGTGGATGGCGACATCCTCACCGAGCGCCACGGCACCGACGGCTTCGGATACGACCCCATCTTCAGGCCCGAAGGCTACACCGAGAGCTTCGCCGAGATGTCGCTCGACGCCAAGAACGCCATCAGCCATCGCGGCCGCGCTGTTGCCAAGCTGGTAGCATTCTTAAACAACCTATAAAAACATGGGCAGATGGAGCACAAGGTAAAAGGAATCATACTGCACGGCATTCGCTTTAAGGAGACCAGCCTCATCTGCCACATCTACACCAGCACGTTTGGCCGTAAGACCTACATCTTTAACGGCGTATACAAGGCTAAGAGCAAGGGGAAGGCAGCCATGCTGCAGCCCCTTTTCCTGCTCGACCTCGACGTCCACCAAAACGATAAGGCCGAGATTCAGCGGGTAAAGGATTTCCGCCTCAGCACGCCCTACCAGAGCATCCCCTTCGACCCGGTTAAAAGTTCGCTGGCCTTCTTCATCAGCGAGCTGCTCTACAAGCTGCTTAGGGAGGAGCATCCAAATCCACAGCTATTCGAGTTCCTATCCAACGCCCTCATCGCTCTCGATGTGCTCGACGAGGGGGTATACAACTTTCACCTCTACCTGATGGTGCAGCTCACCAAGTACCTCGGCCTTCACCCCACCCTGCTCGACGAGGGTACACCCGCCTTCTTCGACCTAAAGTCGGGCCACTTTACCCCTATCGAGCCCAAGCACCCCTTGTATATGAACCGCCACCTTTCGCGCTGCTTCGAGCAGCTCTACTCCATTCCGCTTGCCAGCCTAGCCTCCGTACACATGAGCCGCTCCGAGCGCCAGGAATTCATCAAAAAAATGCTGGAGTTCTACTCCATTCACTTTGGAGGGAGCATCGAGCTAAAGTCGCTCAGCGTGGTGCACGAGCTCTTCGACTAGCGATACTTCCACCATCCGCCCGATTCACTAATCACTGTTCGCTACTCACTAAATTATTGCCAATTCGTACGAATTGAATACCTTTGCCTCCAAAATCATACGTTCATGCTCAAGTATAAGAGAGTTCTGCTAAAGCTTAGCGGCGAGGCCCTGATGGGCGCCGACAAGTACGGCATTAACACCAAAGTGCTCAACGAGTACGCCGAACAAATCAAGGAAGTTGCCCAGTTGGGCGTTGAAGTAGGAATAGTAATCGGCGGCGGCAACATCTTCCGCGGCCTCTCGGGCGTAAACAAAGGGTTCGACCGCGTAAAGGGCGACCAAATGGGGATGCTGGCAACGGTTATCAACTCCATTGCTATCCAATCGGCCCTCAACAGCATCGGCCAAAAGGCAAAGGTACTAACCTCCATCAACATGGCTCCTGTCGGCGAAATCTACTCGAAGGATAAGGCGCTTGAGCTCTTTGCCCAAGGCTACGTAGTGATTATCGGCGGTGGCACCGGCAACCCCTTCTTCACCACCGACACCGCTTCGTCGCTCCGCGGAGTGGAGATCGAAGCCGAGGTTCTGCTTAAGGGTACCCGCGTCGATGGCGTTTACACCGCCGATCCCGAGAAAGACCCAGCCGCCATTAAGTACGACGAGCTCTCGTTCGACGAGGCCTACAACAAGAATCTGAAGGTGATGGACCTTACCTCGTTTGCCATGTGCAAGGAGAACAACCTCCCAATCATCGTATTCGACATGAATACCGCCGGTAACCTAAAAAAGCTCCTTTTAGGTGAAAAGATTGGAACAATCGTAAAGAATTATTAATTTTGATTTGACAATCAAGATAACCGCATATGACAGAAGTTAAAGCAATTATAGCACAAGGCAAGGAGAAGATGGAAAAGGCTGTTCTTCACCTCGAAGAATCGTTGGTAACCATCCGCGCGGGTAAAGCAAACCCAGCCATCCTTAACCCTGTAATGGTAGACTACTACGGCAGCATGATGCCCATCAACCAAGTTGCCAGCATCAACACCCCCGATGCCAAAACCATTATTGTTGCTCCTTGGGAAAAGAAGATGCTTCCCGTTATCGAAAAGGCAATTCTTACCTCAGGAATTGGGCTAACCCCAAGCAACAATGGAGAGCACATCCGCTTGATTATTCCACCGCTTACCGAGGATCGCCGTAAGGAACTCGTAAAGCAGGTGCGCAACGAAGGCGAAAATGCCCGCGTTGCCCTTCGTAACATCCGCCGCGATGCCAACGAAGCCATTAAAAAGCTGATCAAAGCCGAAAGCCTTCCCGAAGATGTGGCTAAAGACGGCGAAGCCGAAGTACAAAAGGTAACCGACAGCTATAACAAAAAAATAGACGAGCTACTCGCCCTAAAGGAAAAAGAGATAATGACCGTATAAGTAAAAAGGCAACCCCAACGGTTGCCTTTTTCATTTGCATATTCTAGTGATAATACGTGATCGTGATACAAAAATAGCGAAGTAGTGCAACATTGTTATGGCAGGAAGCACTACCTCGCTTTTCTTTTTGTTCGGGGGAATGAATGAGGAGTGTGGAAGGACCCTCGCTTTTTACCCGAAAGCTTTAAATCGAACATCGACTGGCAGGTCTTCTGACTTTCTCGCATCGTAGGCGCCTTCCCGTTCGCACAGTGGCTCTGATTGCCTCGACTCTTCTCCGAAATTACAGCAGCGGGAACTGTTCAGGAGTCACACCTGATTCCCTTTTAATTTGCTGAAACGCATTGTTTCGTGCAAAACCATCGACACCTCCAAAGGTATATTTTTTGCCAAAAGAACCCTCCTTTTTCCTAAGCTAATTTTTAGTAATATGATTTTTAACAACTTATCGGGACTGCAATTAATGTTTACATTTGCAGTCCAAATTTCATTCGATGGAACATATTAGGAACATTGCGATCATCGCCCACGTAGACCATGGTAAGACTACGCTCGTGGATAAGATGATCCTTCAGGGTAAGCTCTTTAGAGATTCCGACAAGGCAGGAGAGCTTATTCTCGACAACAACGATCTAGAACGCGAACGCGGTATTACCATTCTTGCAAAGAACGTATCTGTTCAGTACAAAGGATTTAAGATCAACATTATTGATACCCCAGGCCACGCCGACTTCGGTGGCGAGGTTGAGCGCGTGCTTAACATGGCCGATGGTGTTCTTCTGCTGGTTGACGCATTCGAAGGCACCATGCCCCAAACCCGCTTCGTGCTCCAAAAGGCGCTAGCGCTGGGTAAGAAGCCTATTGTAGTAGTAAATAAGGTAGACAAGCCTAACTGCCGCCCCGATGAGGTGCACGAAGAGGTATTCGACCTAATGTTCCACCTCGATGCTACCGAAGAGCAGCTCGACTTCCCTACCATTTACGGTAGCGCAAAGCAGGGCTGGATGTCTACCGATTGGCAAAACCCAACTACCGACATCACTGCGCTGCTCGACTGCATCATCGAAAACATTCCAGCACCCGAGGCGCACGAGGGAACTCCCCAAATGCTTATTACCTCGCTGGAGTACTCGTCGTACGTAGGCCGTATTGCCATTGGCCGACTACACCGCGGAACGCTTAAGGCAAACATGCCAGTTATTCTTTCGAAGCGCGATGGCAGCCAGGTAAAAACCCGCATTAAAGACCTTATGGTTTTCGAAGGACTTGGCAAGGCAAAGGTAGAAGAAGTACAAGCAGGTGAAATCTGCGCCCTAGTAGGAATCGAAGGATTCGAAATCGGCGACACCATCTGCGACTACGAAAACCCAGAGCCTCTGGAGCCGATCGCCATCGACGAGCCAACCATGAGCATGCTCTTCACCATCAACGACTCGCCATTCTTTGGCAAAGATGGTAAATTCGTAACCTCGCGCCACCTTAAGGAACGCCTTGAGAAGGAGCTTGAAAAGAACCTTGCCCTTCGCGTAGAGAGTGGCGAAACGGCCGACTCATTTATTGTGTTTGGACGTGGTGTACTCCACATCAGCGTGCTTATCGAAACCATGCGCCGCGAAGGTTACGAGCTTCAGGTTGGTCAGCCAAAAGTTATCTTCAAAGAAGTTAACGGCAAGAAATGCGAACCAATCGAGTTCCTAACCATCGACCTTCCCGAAGAAGTAGCAGGTAAAGCCATCGAGCTTGTTACCAAGCGTAAGGGTGTAATGATGAACATGGAACAACGCGGCGACCGCTCACACCTCGAATTCGAAATTCCATCGCGTGGTATTATTGGTTTACGTAGCAACCTGCTTACCGCAACCCAAGGCGAGGCTATCGTTGCCCACCGCGTAAAAGGATTCGAACCCTACAAGGGCGACATCGAAATGCGCATCAACGGTTCGCTCATCGCAATGGAAACCGGCAACGCCTACGCATACTCCATCAATAAACTTCAGGACAGAGGCAAGTTCTTCATCGCACCTGGCGAGGACGTTTACGCTGGACAGGTAATTGGAGAACATACCCGTGCTGGCGACTTGGTTATCAACGTCACCAAATCGAAGAAGCTAACCAACATGCGCGCCAGCGGTTCCGACGAGAAAACCGCCATTGCTCCTCCAATCGTATTTAGCCTAGAAGAAGCCCTAGAGTACATACAAGAAGATGAGTACGTGGAAATTACACCAAACTCAATGCGTCTCCGTAAGATATTCCTCGACGAAAACCAACGGAAGCGCAATTCAAGATAGTAAGAAGCTGTATTTAAGCCATCCGAGACAACATCGGCTGGCTTAAAGCTGTTTACTATTTTTAAATACGAGATTAATTTCTACCTTTGCGCGATATTTTTTACAAGTGAGCTATCTAAACTGCTATACGATTCCCGTTAAGGGCTTGGCCTTAGGAGAGCATGAAGTAAGCTACGACGTTAACGACAAGTTCTTTAAATGCTTCGAGGATTCGGAGATACAAAAAGGAGATGTCAACGTTCTAGTGCATGCAAAAAAAGCAAGTTCCTTTATCGAACTCGATTTCGATATTGAAGGGAATGTCATGGTTACGTGCGATCGCTGCTTAGAAGAATATTCTCAAAATATCCGCTTCGAAGGAAGCCTGTTTGTAAAGTTTTCTTCCTTGATTAAAGAAGAAGAAGGTGATGTCATCTATGTCGATCCTAATGAAGGCGAGTTAAATCTTGCCCGGTATATCTACGAAAGCATTTGCCTAAGCCTACCCTACCAGAAGATTCATCCGATGGACGAGAATGGCAAAAGCACCTGCAATCCAGAAATGCTGGAACGCTTAGAGGCAATCGAAACCAACTTCTACGAAGAACCTTCGGACAACGAAGAGGAAGAGGTGGAAGAGGAGGAAGAAGACGAAATGCTTTAAGAGCAAAAAAAGAAAATCACCGGACAGTAAAATAGTTAACACGATAAACAAGTTGTAAAATGGCACATCCCAAACACAAAATCTCGAAGACAAGAAGAGATAAGCGTAGAACTCACTACAAAGCTGTAGCTCCAACGATTTCTACATGCTCAAACTGCGGTGCTACTGTACAATACCACAGAGTATGTCCAGAGTGCGGCTTTTACAGAGGACGTCTTGTAGTAGAAAAACAAGTAAACGCATAATCCGCTTTCAAACAAACTTATCAATTAAAGTTGTATGAAAATTGGAGTTGATGCAATGGGTGGCGATTTTGCTCCTGAAGCAGTAGTTTTAGGAGCAATCGAAGCCCAAAAGCAATTTTCAGATGTTCGCTTGGTGCTGATAGGCGACAAGGCTAGGATTGAAGAAGTCCTCGTTCGTGAGGGTGCCGATATCGCTAGTTTTGACATAGTACATACCGACCAGGTGATTGAGATGGGTGAACATCCTGTAAAAGCTTTTAGTTCAAAGCCACAATCTAGCATTGCAATCGGATTTAAGCTCCTTATGGAGGACAAAATCCAAGGTTTTGCCAGTGCTGGAAGTACAGGAGGTATGATGGTTGGCGCAATGTACACCATCAAGCAGATTCCTGGCTTGTTGCGTCCTGCAATTGCAAGTCCTATTCCTGTTAGCCTAGACAAAAAGGCCATCCTTTTAGATGTTGGGCTAAATCCCGACTGTAAGCCTGAAGTACTCGTACAGTATGCTATGCTAGGATCGGTTTACGCGCAATACGTGCTTGGAATCGAAAACCCACGCGTTGGCTTGCTGAATATTGGCGAAGAGGAAGAAAAAGGTAGCATTCTAACCCAAGCCACCTACGGCCAGCTAAAGGATGCTAGCGGAATAAACTTTATTGGCAACATCGAAGGCCACGATGTATTTCATGGAAAAGCCGATGTTATCGTAACAGATGGCTTTACCGGAAATGTACTGCTCAAAACAGCAGAAAGCTTTTACGGTTTGCTACACAAAGAAGGCATCAGAAACGAATTCTTTGAAGGCTTCAACTTCGAGAACATTGGGGGTACCCCTGTGCTAGGTGTTAACGGCGTGGTAATTATCGGCCACGGCATTTCCAACGCAAAGGCAATCAAAAACATGATAAAACAGGCGATTGATTGCGCCAACGGAGGAATTGTAGAGCACATTCGCGAAAACTTACAATAAATTTAAACCTCATCCATTTCTAATGGGTGAGGTTTGTTTAACTTATACCTCTCCCATTAAAGAGAGGTACTAAAACAAGTCAGATGGAGAAAATTTCGGCTGCAATAACAGGTATTGGAGGATATATTCCCGAATATATTCTCACCAACGACGAGTTAAGTACCATGGTGGATACCACCGATGAGTGGATAATGACTCGGATTGGAATAAAAACCCGCCATATCCTAAAAGGCGAAGGCAAAGGAGCCTCAGATATGGGTGCAGCTGCAGTTAACCAACTTCTTGAAAAAACGAATACCAATCCTGAAGATGTTGATCTGATCATCTGCGCTACCGTAACCCACGACATGATGTTTCCTGCTACGGCAAACATCATTGCCGACAAGTGCGGCATTAAAAATGCCTTTGGTTTTGACGTAAACGCAGCCTGCTCGAGTTTCCTATACTCCCTAACTGTTGCACAGAAGTTTATCGAGTCTGGAAGCCACAAAAAGGTAATTGTAGTAGGATCAGACAAGATGTCAGCTATTGTTGACTATACTGATAGAACTACCTGTCCAATTTTTGGAGATGGTGCAGCAGCGGTTCTTTTGGAACCTAACTACGAAGGTCTAGGTGTTGTTGACTCGATCCTTCGCTCTGATGGAGTTGGACGCAAACACTTAAACATGAAGGCTGGCGGTTCATGTTATCCTGCAACACACGAAACGGTAGAAAATCGCGAACATTACATCTACCAAGAAGGTCAAGCGGTTTTCAAATGGGCTGTTTCGAACATGGCCGACACCACCCTAGAGTTGATGGAAAAAAACAATCTTAAAGGCGAAGATATCGCTTGGTTGGTTCCCCATCAAGCCAACCTTCGAATCATCGACGCTACCGCTAACCGTGCAAACGTTGAGCGCGAAAAGGTAATGATCAACATCGAAAAGTACGGAAATACTACCTCTGCAACGCTTCCTCTTTGCCTTTGGGACTACGAGAAGCAGCTGAAGAAGGGTGACAACATCATATTTGCGGCCTTTGGCGGTGGCTTTACTTGGGGTGCACTCTACCTTAAGTGGGCTTACGACGGCGAGAAGGTCGGCAAGTAAAAAAGCATTGCTCGAACGCGATATTTTTACTACATTCGCGTTCCGAATGGCTCCATAGTTCAAGGGATAGAACGGAAGTTTCCTAAACTTTAAATACAGGTTCGAGTCCTGTTGGAGCTACAAAAGTCGTCGCTGATTTTAGTGACGACTTTTTTTGTTAACACCCAAATAAAAAGAACACCAAATAGTTCCCTACTCTTTTACACTCTAAACCCTTACTCCCCCTCTATTCAAGACTAATATCGGCAAGTCTACGTAAACGATTTTACGAAACCAAAGCGAAGAGCATAACCATTCCCCGCAGGGATATGCCAATTTGACATCGGGATACGAACGGAGCGTATTCGGACTTTGTTCAGACTCTCCCCTTTTTCATACGACATAATGCCAGATTCCATCCGTTCTATAACGCGATTGATGCGCCTTAAAAAGCGCTATCGGTTACAAATTGTAAGCTGCAATTCTATTATTAAGAAATAGAAGAATAGCCACTTTAAAGTATCATTAAATAAGGCATTTTCGTTACAGTTTGTAATAGCAAACGCTAAAAATAAAGCTTCAAATTCATAGCATTAGCTAAACGATTACAATATATAAGCCATCAAATAGCTACAATACTGGCTCTTACAAGTTGATTTATTTTTTTTAACTCTTGGATCTTTCAAATTAATAGTTATATTCGCAAAACAAGTAATAATTGCAACGTTATGGCAGGTAAAATTCATCTAGACAACATCGACCAAAAGATCTTGTCGTACCTAATTAAAAATGCCCGTATGCCGTTCTTGGAAATTGCAAGAGAATGCGGTATTTCGGGAGCTGCAATCCACCAGCGCGTAAAAAAAATGGAAGATGCCGGTATCATAGACGGTTCGCGCCTGATTGTTAAACCCAAAGCCCTTGGCTACGACGTATGCGCCTTTGTTGGAGTATCGCTCATTCAAACCAGCTACTACACCGAGGCCGTAGAGGTTATTAAGCGAATACCTGAAGTTGTGGAATGCCACTTTGTTACCGGAGATTACGCCGTGCTGCTAAAGATTTACTGCCGCGACAACGACCACCTTTTAGATGTGCTGGTTAATACGGTACAAAAGATTCCTGGCGTGGCACGTACTGAAACCCTTATTTCGTTAGACCAAGCATTCGAACGTCAGGTTTACGTAAAGGATAAGAAGACTGCCAAGACTAGCAAAAAGGGTACTGCGGCAAAGGAGGAGAACGAATAGGCTAGACCTATTTCTCCCCTACTTGCCAAGTAGCCGCTTGGCAAAGAACTTAACGACCTCTACGTTTACCGCATTGCCAAGCTGCTTGTAGGCGATCCTATCAACAGGATGCAGCTTGAAGCTAGAAGGAAACGACTGTAGCGCTGCCGCTTCTTTGGGTGTTATTCGGCGAGATAGCTCGCCCACTATTGATGTTTGCGTAATAGCCACCAGTGCCGGAAAGTAGGTGGCCTTTTTTATGCGAACACCCGATGGACGAAACTGTATGAGGTGGCTCCAAACTTCGGGCTTTGCATCGCCCACCTGCCATTCGAATTTTGCCTTGGCTCCGGTGAAATTTTTGTTCTTCTTTGCCTTGGCACACCAATCCTTCAGGAATGGCTTATTTTGCTCCCAGAGCGCCCTATTTTGCTCGATAATCCGCTTCTTCCACTTCGGATAGCCAGAGATATCAGCCTTTAGGTTTTCAGGTTCAAATTCGGCGGTCCAAACGGGGAATGTGGGTAGTGGCTTGCTTACGTTCTTGGCAAAATCGTTCCAGATTTCGAGGATCTCGCGCTCGCTGTCGGTAATGGTATAGCGTTCGTCGGTTAGCGAACGGTCTACTACTTTTCTGATATCGCAGTGCGGACGCTTACGAGGCTCGCTAAACTCCACCTCACCACGCTTAACATCCTTACGCTTGCAGAGGATGAAAACACGCTCGCGAAACTGTGGTATTCCTATGTTATGCGGACTAAAGATGATGGGCTCGTGCGAGAATTCGTACCCTAGCTCATCGAGGTTCGCCTTTATTACGCGCCAGGTGTTGCCGTTGTCGTGTCCAACAAGGTTACGGACGTTTTCGAGCAGCATGTAGCTTGGCTTATGATGCTTGGCAATCCGAACAATATCGAAGAAAAGAGTACCGCGAGGGTCGTTCATCCCAGCTTGCTTACCAGCTTTAGAGAATGCCTGACAGGGAAAGCCGGCACAGAGGACATCGTGCTGGGGTATATCGGCGGCATCCACCGCGCTAACATCGCTGTGCGGCGCCAATCCATAGTTATTCTCGTATACCTTACGGCAGTCAGCATCGATATCGGCAGCAAATACGCACTCGCCACCTAGCTGGCTCATTGCTGAATGGAATCCCCCAATTCCACAAAATAGATCTATAAACTTAAAATCGCTCATAACATGTACGAAGGTAGAACTAATTACCCTAAAAAGCTAGGAATTACCCATCTTTAGGGTGAAAAACGGAAAGCTACTTGTTCCGCTGCGTGGTATAGTGTGCCAGCTCAACCAGTGCAGCCTTAACCTCACTTTCGGGATAGGCTGCAAGTATGGCTATGGCCTTATCACGATAGTCGTGCATAAGCTTTTCGGTGTAGGCAATACCGCCACTTGCCGTAACAAAGTCGACAACTTCTCCTACATTTTTGGGCTTCGATCGGGCTCCACGAACCAGCTTAAGCACGCGCTTACGCTCATCCTTGGATGAATGGTGGAGCGCATAGATCAGCGGAAGCGTCATCTTTTTTTCCTTGATATCGTTACCCGTAGGCTTACCGACAAGGTTGGTATGCTGGTAGTCGAACAGATCATCCTTCAGCTGGAAAGCAACACCGATATACTCGCCATACAGCCTCATCCGCTGTACAACCTCGGGTTCGGCCCCAACCGACTGTGCCCCGTTTGCCGCGCAGGATGCAATCAGCGTAGCTGTTTTCTTGCGGATAATATCGAAGTACACCTCCTCGGTGATGTCGAGCTTGCGGGCCTTCTCGATTTGTAGCAGCTCGCCCTCGCTCATCTCCTTAACGGCCTCCGACATGATGCGGAGCAAGTCGAACGAGCTGGAATCCACCGAAAGCTGTAGGCCACGCGCCAAGAGGTAGTCGCCAAGGAGCACCGCAATCTTGGAGCGCCACATGGCGTTGATGGATAGCGCCCCTCGCCGCTCGTAGGCCTCATCCACCACATCGTCGTGAATAAGCGTGGCCGTATGCAGCATCTCAATCATCGAAGCGGCCACGTAGGTTTTCTCGGTAACAGCTCCGTTGAGCTTAGCGGTAAGAAATACAATGGTTGGACGCAGCTGCTTGCCCTTTCGGCGAAGGATGTAGTTTACGATCGTCTGCAGAAATGGGATCTTCGAGGCCATCGCATTCTTGAAGTACCCTTCGAACGATGCCATCTCCTCTAAAACAGGCGCCTTTATAATTTTTGATGATGCGGACATGCAATTCAACGATTTTAACTCACAAAGAAAGCAAATTATGCCGCAACCGATGAATATTTACGGGCAAAATGTAAGCAGGCAAGGAAATAAAGGGATACTTTACCATCAACCCAAGCAATCTTTGGAGGCCGGAATTGGCTACGTAGCCCCCAGAAAATAGCCTACACCACCCGCTCTGCAGCATCTAAGAAATCCTCTAGCTAGGCAAAAGGTATATCAGAAATACATTCAAAGTATATTGGATATACATTAATAGTATATCAGAAATACTTTCGAGGTATATTAGATATACATTACAGCTATATTGATAATACTTTTAATGTATATCTGGAATACTTACATAGTATACTTTATATACTATTAATGTATATCGAAGATACATTAATAGTATATTGGATATACTTTAATTGTATATCGGAAATACTTTCGAGGTATATTGGAAATACATTAAAGGCATCTGACGAATGGCTCCAACGGGTGTTCGAGCTTCGTGAAGCGGCAGCAGGAGCACCTTCGAGGTATTGGGAAGAATCCTCTTACCTATCGGCAAAAATGTAGCGAGGAGCGCTTAGCGGAAGGCTATACCGTTCCGCCTGCGCTCCTCGCCCAATATCTTACGCCTAATCGCTCCTTTGGGGATTCTTACAGCCAAAAGGGTATCCCCGGCTAACGGTTTCGGCCCATCAGCTTTTCGGCAAAATGAAGGAGAACGCTCTTGCGCTCCTCGCGAACGGTAACCTTGCCCAGCTCAGCAAGGGCCAGCCCGTAGTAGTGGGCAATTTTGTCCTCGGCAATCGTTCTCACCCCAACCTCGTCGAAAACCTGCTTCACCTGGGCAATTTTCACCTCGGGCAAAACATCAGCGGCCTTCATCATCAGGTGCAGCTTAGCAAGGCTCTCTTTCCCTGCAAGCTTAAGCGCGTTTATCATTAGGAAGGTTTTCTTGTTGGCCAGAATATCACCGCCGATGGCCTTTCCGAATACCTTTGGATCGCCGTAGGTATCCAGCAGGTCGTCCTGCAGCTGGAAGGCCAGGCCAAGGTAGCGCCCGAAGTTGTAGATGCGATCGGCATCAACCATCGATGCCCCGCCGATGAGCGCCCCAATTTTTGCAGCGCCAGCCAGCAGAACCGAGGTCTTAAGCTCGATCATCCGAAGGTAATCCTCCTCGGTTACGAAGGGAAGATGCTCGAACTCCATATCGAGCTGCTGCCCATCGCAGACCTCCAGCGCGGTGGTGGTAAACACCTTGAGCACCTCCGGAAGGATGGCGGCATTCGTTTGGACAAGGTACTTATAGGCAAGGATACAAGCGGCATCACCGGATAGAATAGCCACATTGGTGTTCCACTTGCGGTAAACCGTAGGCTTTCCTCTTCGCACCTCTGCCTTATCCATAATATCATCGTGAATAAGGGTAAAGTTGTGAAAGATCTCGAGGGCCAAGGCTGGTTTTACCGCTTTATCAACAATATCGGAGAACAGGTTAGCAGACATCAAACATAGAACAGGTCTAATGCGCTTGCCGCCTAATGAGATCGTATACGAAATGGGATCGTAAAGATTTTGGGGTTCGCTTGGAAGCTGAAGCTGTACAAGCGACTTTTCGACAATGGCTTGTAGGTCGGTAAATGAGTACATATAGTATAAGCTGAATATATCCCTAAATATAAAAATTGTTTGCCCCTGCACCAAGGACAAACAACATCATTTTCTTGATTCGTATAAATGCGCTAGAGGACTTTAGCTATATGCAGAGCAAAATCCTCTAGCAAAAATATTTCTACTTATAGAACCTCTCCAAGAGTTTGGTTCATATCGCACTTACCGCTAAACTTTGCACCTGGCTCTATAGAAAGCTTAGAGCAAACCATATCTCCATTAACATTGGCAGATACCTTTAGCGATAGAATATCCTGAGTGTTTACATTCCCCTCAATATAGCCAAAAACATCGCATTGCTTGCAAAAAACATTACCCACAATACGGCCTGTTTCCCCCACAACAATCTTTCCTTTAGCCGTAATGTTTCCGTTGAGCGATCCATCAATACGGATGTCGCCATTAGTGCTCACTTCCCCCTTAATTTCCGAACCAAAACCAATAATATTCAAATTATTAGACATTGGCTCTACCTCTGTATTCTTCGCCATGTTCCCTAGAATTTTCATTTTACTTGAGATTTGGACAAATATATAACTTAAAGCAATGCACATTCTTTTTGTACGTCGATCTTCACATCTTTAGCTTTATTTGTAGTTATCTATTTTCTTCATCTAATAAACTACCATCGCGTTCATATTGATTATCTTCAACATCATCTTCTTCTTCTTCATCGTCATCCTCTTCCGGCATTGAATCATTAGGGGGTCCTTGCTTACGGTAACGAAACGCAAGAAAAAAGCCAACGACCCCTCCCGAAAGGTGCCCTTCCCACGAGATGTTGAGCGGCTCGTTTAGCGAAGGAAACAAACCCCAAATCATCTCGCTTTGCAGAAAAACAACCAGCAGCGAAATAGTCATAAGCGACAGGTTCTTTCGAATTATACCGCTAAAAAAAAGGAACGATGCCAGGCAATAGCATACCCCACTCAACCCTACATGGTAGGCCTCACGACCAAAAATCCAGACAAAAAAACCAGAGACTACACCGCCTAACACGACCCAAAGCGCAATACCCCCATAAAAGTAGAAGCACGTAAGAAAAAGGATAAAAAACGCTATGCTATTGTTGAAAAGATGGTCTAATCCGGTATGAATAAGTGGCGAGACCAGAAAGTTAGCCACACTAGCCCAATCGCGAGGCATTATTCCAAGATTAGGCATGCTATCGCCCCAAAGATAGCGCACAAAAAAAGCTAGCCAAACCATCAAAAGCATGTAGGTAGATGTAAAAAGGGCTATCTTTAACCGCCTCCATTCCATAGGAAAAGTTTCTTGTGTAATTTGGTTAACAAGGTGGAAATTTAGAGTATTAAAATGAAAAGGAGAGTTGCTAAGATCGTATTTTTTTCAACTATTGGTGCTGTATTCTTGCTAACGCTTATGGGTTTTATTTTCCAAGATAAAATCATCAGCTCTGCACTAGACAATATTCGGAAGAACATTCGCAGCCGCATCACCATTGGAGATGCATCTTTCTCGCTTATTAAAGACTTCCCCTACGCATCTATCCGCTTATACGATGTATCTATACTATCAACAAAAGATATTGCCCGCAAAGATTTTCGACAAATAATTAAGCCCGACACGCTTCTAAAAGCCCGCGCCCTTAACATTAGGCTAAATGTTTTAGATCTTATCAACAACAAAATCACGCTAAAGCAAATAGCCATAAAGGATGGCGAGCTAAACCTTCTTGTTGACAAAAGAGGAAAGAACAACTATCAGATAGTAAAGAAAAGCAAAGAAGGCGAAAAAAAAGAGGAAATACTTCTAAAGGTTAACGAAGTTAAGATTCAGCGAACAAAGCTCCGATTCATAAATCTCAACAAGCAAATTGCACTGGTAAACACTGTAAAGAACCTTAAGAGCAATGGGCGCTTTAGCCTCAACACGTTCGACGTAAAATCTAAGGCAGATGTAATAGTAAACCAGCTTGCTATTGGTAAGATTAGCTACGTAAGCAGTAAACGATTCGAATTTTCAGGAAGAATTAAGTCCGCAGCCTACAAGTCATTTAACTTTGCAGACTTTATAGTTACCTATAAGAGTAATAAGCTAACGGTAGACGGTGGTTTTTCGACAGAAAACAACTTTTATGTTGATGCGGCAATTAGCGGAACAGATTTGGTGCTTAAAGAAATGAACGAGCTTATTCCTAAAGTCAGCCAGAACCTCGAAAAGATAAATTTTGAAGGAAAAGTAAACATAAGCGCAAAAGCAGTAGGATTTTGGAATAACAAGCATCATCCTTTTGTTTATGGAGAATTTGACGTACGTGGTGGGAAAAGCGAGCTGCTCACAGACAAAAGCATTGCTTCTGTAAACATGAAAGGCTCTTTTTCTAATGGGAAGGGAGATATCAACAAAGCGTTTATAACTCTAGATTCGTACAAGGTGAACACCAATTTTGGAGATTTTGAAGGGAAGTTCACGCTTACCAATTTCAATAAACCTCTAATTAGCTTGTCTTCTAATTTTAACTTATTTATCAGTCAATTAAACGAAGCTTACCACATAGATTCTACAAAACAAATTGATGGAACGGTAATAGGTAATATCACGGCAAACGGAATTGTAGACTTTGACTCGCTTTCGGTGCTTAAGCTCGTCCGACTTGTTAACAATGGCAACTTTAAGCTTAGCGAAGTAAGCTTCCCTATTAATGGGAATAGATACAATATTCTTAAAGGAGAAATATCTTTTATTCCGACAATTACAAAGGCTAACATAAGCTTTATATCTAACTCAATAAATGGGGAGATATCTGCAACGGTTAGCGACCTCTACGATGGATTAATGCTAGAAAAACCATTCAACGTAGACATTACCGCCAACACAAAGGATATCAACTTCGACAACCTGCTTTCGCTCAACTTCAAAAAAAATAAAAGCACTATTAAAAAGGAGCTTAATCTTGCTAACCTAACCTTAAACGTAAAATCAAAATCTGCAATTCTGAGGGGGGTACGAATGAACAACCTCGAAGCAATAATACAGAAAGAGGGATCTACAATTGCCTTCTCGCACCTTAACGCTAATGCCTTTGGAGGAAAAGTCAACATGGTGGGCAAAATTGAGCCAAACCTAAAAAACAAAATTGACGTAGATCTATACGCTCAGGTAGACAGCATTAGCATTGAGTCGCTATTCTCTTCATTCAACAATTTTGGGCAAAAGACGCTAACCAACCAGAACATAAGAGGAACAGCAAGCGGCGATATCGCCTTTAGGGGTCAGCACTTCCAAAACGGAAAGCTCGACATCAAATCAATTGATTGTGTATCCAACATCACCATAAGCAACGGGCAGCTGATCAAATTCGAGCCTGCATACAAGCTCTCGAAGTATATCGACCTGAAAGAGCTGGAGAATATTCGATTTGCGAACCTTAAGAACCAGATAACCATTAAAAACGGAATGGTTAACATCCCTGCCATGTACATTGCCTCTACGGCAATTAACCTCGGCCTTATTGGCACGCACAGCTTTGATGGCGACTACAGCTATAGGGTGAAGCTGGCGCTGAAGGATGTTCTGTTCAAAAAGGCCCGATCTGGATTAAGGAAGCAGATTTCTCAACAAGAGTTCGAAGACAATACTCTGCTCTACTTCAAAATAGAGGGCAACAGTAAAACTTCGAAAGTGAGCTACGATTGGAGCGGAAAAAGCTGGCACCTCCCCGAATTGGCCCCTATAAACGGAACGCCCAAAAAGGTGGAAGAGCCAAAGCCCAGCGCTCCACCAAAAAGCTTTAAGCTGCAGTGGGATGGCGAAGAGGTGTCTACGCAGCGTAAAGCAACAGGGCAGCAACCCACCGCACAGGTAAAAAACGAAAGAAAAGAGCCCAAAAAGGAGGAGAAGAAGACAAAGTTTAAGGTGGAATGGGACGAGTAGCCGCATAGGCCCCATTCCCGATCTTTATTCCTAAATTTGGACAAAATAATGGTCATGGCACAATCGAAAGAATTTATAGGACTCGTGGTTAAGGCAACCGGCAGCTGGTACACGGTGGTAAACCGCGAAACGGGCGAGAAGCTGGAGTGCAAGATACGCGGTAAAATCCGCCTGAAGGATGTGAAAACCACCAACCCTATCGTGGTAGGCGACTACGTAAAGGTCGACTTCTCGGACGAGGACGAGATTGGCGTCATCTCCAAAATCCATGAGCGCAGGAACTACATCATCCGCCGCTCGACGAACCTTTCGAAGGAGGCGCACATCATTGCCGCCAACATCGACCAGGTGTTCCTGGTGGTTACCATCGATTTGCCTAAGACCAGCCGCGAGTTTGTGGACCGATTTTTGGTTGCCGCCGAGGCCTACAAGGTGCCAGCCACCATCGTTGTAAACAAGATAGACCTTTACGACATCGATGCCAAGGTGGAGCTCGAGCTCTTTAAGATGGACTACGCCCTTGCGGGATACGAGGTAATGGAGGTTTCGGCCACCGAAGGTACCAACCTCGACGCGCTCCGCAGCCGTCTAGAGGGCAAGGTGAGCGTGTTCTCGGGCAACTCGGGTGTCGGCAAGTCGACCCTGCTGAATGCCCTCGACATCAACCTCGAGCTGAGAACCGGCAAGATATCGGACTACCACCACAAGGGCACCCACACCACCACCTTCTCGGAGATGTTCCCCTTTGGCAGCAACGGGTACGTTATCGACACCCCCGGAATTAAGGGGTTCGGCATTATCGACGTGAAGAAGGACGAGCTCTTCCACTTCTTTAAGGATATATTTAGGTACTCCGAAGGCTGCAAGTTCTACAACTGCACCCATACGCACGAGCCGGGCTGCGCCGTAAAGGAGGCCGTAACCAACGAGCAGATTGCCCTATCGCGCTACGAGAGCTACCTTAAAATACTTGAGGACGAGGACGAAAAATACCGCACAAAGTTTTAGCGGATCCAAAACTTTTTTGCACCTAAGTAAACAATCGCCGACGTGCTGTGTTAACCAACTTAAAATTTAAGTTGTGTCACCAAAATCTAACATCAGCACGCGATGATTCCGCAACCAGTTAGCTACCAAATTACGGGGGGAAGCTACCAAACCCTCGATGTAACCCTTAGTCCAGGCGAAACCATTATTGCCGAAGCCGGCGCCATGATCTTCATGGAGGAGGGCATATCGTACGAGACCTGCCTTGGCGATGGCACCGAGCCCAATCCGGGCATCATGGGCAAGCTATTCCCCTCCGGTTCGAGACCGCTACCCTGCGAAACGCTCTTCCTTACCTACTTTACCAACTACGGCAGGGGAAGCCGGAAGATATCGTTCTCTACCCCCTACGTGGGCAGCATCCACCTGATCGACCTGGCATCGTTCAACCACGAGATCGTGATACAGCGCAACGCCTTTATATGCGGGCCTAAGGGCCTTAAGCTGCAGCCCTACCTGTTCAACAGAACGGGCGCAGCGGCCAAGAACGACACCATGCCGCTCGAGAAGATCAGCGGCGAGGGCGAAGTGTACGTTTCCATAGGTGGCCTGCTGATCGAGCGCGAGCTCCACAACGAAACCATCCATGCCGAAACCAGCAGCATTGTAGCCTTTCAGCCCGGCATTAGCCTATCGGTTGATGCCAACGACCGCCTAAAAACTATGGTGCTGGGCAACAGCGGCGCCACCCTGGCAACGCTAAGCGGCAGCGGTAAGGTATGGATGCAGTCGCACCCCATCAAAAAGATGATCCAAACCATCACCACCTGCATCCACCAGCTGCACCTAAACGAGGGTAAAATCCTCGGCAAGTTCTACGAAGAGTAGGCAAAAGGGAGGCGTTAGCCTCCTTTTTTATACCTTTGCCCTCCGAAAATCAGCAAAGCCGCCATGCCAACAACCCTAAGCCCAGACAAGTTTTTGGAGCTGCGCCCCAATACCGCCATTCTCGACGTTCGATCGCCCCAGGAGTACGCCAAAGGCCACATCCCGGGGGCGCTAAGCATGCCCCTGTTCACCGACGAGGAGCGCGCCGTGGTGGGCACCAAGTACACCCGGCAGGGCAAGGACCTGGCGGTGCTGGCCGGCCTCGAATTCGTAGGCCCCAAGCTGGCCGACATGGTGCGCTTTGGCCGCAAAAAGGTAAACGCCCAAGGCGAGATTGCCGTGCACTGCTGGCGGGGCGGCATGCGCAGCGCCAGCGTGGCCTGGCTGCTCGAAACCGCCGGCTTTAAGGTGTACCTGCTCCGCGGCGGCTACAAGGCCTACCGCACCTACCTCCGCGAGCAGCTCGGCAGCCAGCAGGCCGACATCCGCATCCTGGGCGGCAACACCGGCAGCGGCAAAACCGACATCCTGCTGGAGATGAAGCGGCAGGGCGCGCAGGTGCTCGACCTCGAGGGCTACGCCAACCACAAGGGATCGGCCTTCGGCGCCATCGGGCAGGAGCCCCAGCCCTTTGCCGAGATGTTCGAGAACCGGCTCTTCGACGAGTGGAGAACCTTCGACTTCGGTAGGCCCATCTGGATCGAGGACGAGAGCAAGAACATCGGCCGCGTGGCCATCTGCGACGAGCTCTTTACCAAGATGCGCGCCGCCAGCGTCTACCGCATCAGCATCCCCAAGGAGCTCCGCGTTAAGCGCCTGGTGGCCGACTACGCCGGCTTCGGCAGCGAGGTCATCCGCCAGGCCCTCGACAAGATCGAGCGCCGCCTGGGCCTCGACACCTACAAGGTGTGCGTGGAGGCCCTTGCCCAGAGCGACTACGCCCGCATCGCCGACCTCACCCTCGCCTACTACGACAAGGCCTACCTCATCCAAAACCAGAAGCGCCCGCCCGAGGCCCTCATCGACATCGTCCTCGACTACGACAACCCCGCCCAAGCCGCCGCCGAGCTCCTGCGGATGGAGTAGCCAGCCGCTAGCCAACAAAAAAAGACCATAGGGATTGGGCCGCTGCAATTCTGCGGCAAGCTTATACCCATAGGGATTGGGCTGCTGCAGCTCTGCGGCAAGCTTATACCCATAGGGATTGGGCTGCTGCAGCTCTGCGGCAAGCTTATACCCATAGGGATTGGGCCGCTGCAGCTCTGCGGCAAGCTTATCCCCATAGGGATTGGGCTGCTGCAGCTCTGCGGCAAGCTTATACCCATAGGGATTGGGCCGCTGCAGCTCTGCGGCAAGCTTATCCCCATAGGGATTGGGCTGCTGCAGCTCTGCGGCAAGCTTATACCCATAGGGATTGGGCCGCTGCAGCTCTGCGGCAAGCTTATCCCCATAGGGATTGGGGTGCTGCAGCTCTGCGGCAGGCTTATACCCATGGGGATTGGGCCGCTGCAACCCTGCGGCAGGCTTATACCCATAGGAAGTACCCCCAAAGCAGCACCCAAGAGCCCCCTACCGCAGCTATTCCAGCTAAATTTTTTGTACATCAAGGATGATTTTTTAACACAAAAAAAGCATCGAATTAATTTTTATTATATCTTTAAGGCCATAACAATCTAAATATGTAAACTAATGATCAACGGATACTACTTTAAGAAAATGCACATCAACGAAAAAGGCACCTTCGCTGCCGAAGTCGCTGATGCCACCGCCCCTTTTGCCGCAACCATGCCCGCCCTGGCCGCCTACAAGAAAACCGTAGACGATAGGCTGGCCATCTACCGCAAATCGCTCGAAAAGCTGAGCATGGTAGACCTAAGCAGCCTCATCGAAAGCGACGACGACCACCGCGACAACGGCTTGACCAACCTACGCGACTACGCACAGCTCTGCACCGAACGCAAGAACGCCGCCTGGGCACAGGCCGGGCAGCTCATCGTAAACACCTACCGCAAGATTGGTTGGGATATGGACCGAATGGCCTACGCCGACGAAACCACCCGCGTAGACACCCTCCTGAGCATGCTCAAGAACGAGCCCGAGCTCCGGCAGGCCGTAGAAACCATTCAGGCCCAAGAATGGGTTACCGAAATAGAGGAAGCACAGGCCAGCTTCAAGCAGCACTCCACCGCACGCGTCGACAAGACCGCAGCGCAGGAGGCCAAGAGCAACACCGTACAGGCCGCCAAGGAGCTCGGCGAGGCCATCGCTAAGGAGTTCCGCTTTATCGAGAGCGAAATCGAGTTCTACAACAAGGCCGAGCTAAAGGACCTAGTGTTTAAGCTCAACACGATTATCGCCAAGTACGTGACCCTGCAGAAGCAGCGCGCCACCCGCTCCGAAAACGATCAGAATGCCACAACGAAATAGGAAAGAACTAATTATGAGTTCAATTTTTTTCACTAAATCCCCAGCACGCGCGATGCCTACTGGGGATTGCCTTTTGCGCAAGGGCAGCCGCCCCGCGCCTGCACCCCGCCTCCCCTAGCCGAAACTTTTCCCCGTCCGCTTGACTTCGCCCTACGGTTTTCGTAATTTGTTGTGGCTAATCAACACAAACCATGGAACGAAGACTATTTATCGAAACCTTCGGGCTGCTTACCAAGCTCGAGCACGTAATGAGCCTTAACCACCAGCGGCACCCGAACGCCCTCATCCTCGAAATCACGCAGCCCTACCCCGGCTACTACAGCGCACACGATCTGGATACCGACAAGCCCCGCACCATCTTCTTTGTCACCAAAGAGGCGTACAGCATCGAGCACGTCGTACGGCTCGGCTACGAGGCCCGCAAGGTGCTCGGCTGCGACATCGACGTTACCCCCGCTAAGATCTCGATCTTCGCCGACAGCTACAACGCCATCCGCGTAAAGTACCTCAAGGATTTTGACATGATGAAGGCGCTACAAGACTTTCTGAAGGCCGAAGGAATCGCCTTCCTTAAGTACAGGCGAATAGACGAGGAGGCCGCCATCCAAATACAGAAGCTCTTCTGCATCGAGGAAATCGTAGAGGGCATCTACCAGGATTTGGACGAGCCGGGCGAGCGCTACATCGCGCTATCGAGCAAGCTCGATTTCGGGCAGTTTCGCAAGGTAAGCGAAGCCGTAAAGAATAACATCGACTACACAGGCTTCGACGCCGCCCTTGCCGTGTTCTGCCGCAAAAAGGGCATCGTTGATGCCGTCCGTATCTTCGACCCCAACATACACCTCGAAAATCTACAGAAGATAAGAACCGTCTTCGAAGATCAGATAAAGCGGCTCAAGCTGCAGGAGATATAGGCCAACCATCGTAAACAAGAAAGAGAGAGCCCTAGGGCTCTCTCTTTCTTTATCTATTAGCTACAAGTAGCCTATTCCTGAACGATGCTATCGGTTAACTCCGGCTGCTGCTCCTGGAACGATGGAGCAAAGTAGGGGTAGAAGCTGTTCAGCGCATCCTCGTACTTCTTGTACAGGGCCGGCTGGTTGTACTTCTTCACCACCTCCGAAACAAACAGGATGCTCTGGAAGCCCAGCTGCTTCTCCATGCCTAGGTTGTTGCCGATCTTTGGATCAAGCTTCAAGAAGAAGCTAAGGTTTTTCACGTTTCGGTTGAGCATCTCCTCGGCAATCCTATTGGCCTTATCGGTCTTGCCCAGCTTGTAGTAGTTATCCACAATTGCAGGAATGCTGTAAGGCATAAACTCGGGCGCGTACATGCTAAACGGAACCAGCTCCATTCCCCTATCCTGCACCTTAAGCGCCTTATCCAGCTTGCCCTCCTTGATGAGCTCAGCGGCTAGCTTGCTGAACATGTCGCGGATGCGCAGCACCTGTACAACGGTACGGCTCATGTTCTGATCAACGTAGATATTCGGATTGTTGATGGTACCCCAACGGTACTTCTTCATCAGGTTGTTGTAGAGCACATCGGTATCAACGCGTCCGGCATCAAGCGTGTTCTGATCGTGAGGCGTTTTTATAGGAACCAGACGGTACGCAAAGCCATCGAACTGAAGGTAGTCGGAGAAGCCTAAGTCGCCATCACCACCTGGAGATACGATGTATATGGGTCGGTTCCACTGGTAGTGTGCAAGGATATCGAGTATCACGAAGTCGCTCTTGCTCAAATCGCGCTTCTTAATGTTGATGTACAGCGTATCCACCATCTTATCGGCATCCTTAGCCGCAACAATACCGCTGGCAATAGCATTTTGCTTATTTACGGGTATCTTGATGAAGCTGGTTGGCGTGAAGCTAATCAGATCGTTACCGTACGGTATTTTGGTGCTAGGATCAGAATCGAGGATGAAATCCATCACCTCCTTGGCATCGTGGTAGCCCTCAACCTTATTCATAACAACGATCTGGTCGTTTACCCCCTGAACGTACTTTTCGCGTGGAATAGAGATAGGAAGCGGATTCGACTCGTAAGCTTTCTTCTTCATCTGGTCGATGTACCAGTCGGTTCCCAAAAGGCTAGTATTCATAATTCGAACATCAGTACGAACACCCTTAACCTCCTGCTGGAACCATAGTGGGAAGGTATCGTTATCGCCATTGGTAATTATAATACTATTGGGAAGTGTAGTTTGCAGATAGTTGTAGGCAAAATCTTCGGCCATGTAGCGGTTCGATCGGTCGTGGTCGTCCCAAGTTTGGGCGCCCATAAGCACCGGAGCGGCAAATAGGCAAAGAGCCGTTGCCAGCGCAGGAGCGGCAAGTCCCTTAACCCTCTTCGACAAGAATTCCTGAACCGAGAGCACCGCAAGACCAATCCAAATGGTAAACGCGTAGAACGAACCAGCATAGGCATAGTCGCGCTCGCGAGGCTGCAGCGGTGTTTGGTTTAGGTAGATTACGATAGCCAATCCGGTTAGGAAGAAGAGCAAACCTACCACAAAGGCATTCTTCGGATCGCGCTGAACCTGGTAGAAGATACCGATAAGGCCAAGAATCAGCGGAAGGAAGAAGTACTTGTTGCTACCCTTATTGTCCTTAAGGTAATCAACCGTATCGTTGCTTCCGGTAATCATCCTATCAATAAACGGAATGCCCGACTGCCAGTTGCCGTACAGGCTTCCACCCTGACCCTGTATATCATTTTGTCGACCCACAAAATTCCACATAAAGTAGCGCATGTACATGTACCCAACCTGATAGCTGAGGAAGAATCCAACATTTTCCCCAAAGGTTGGCACAATGGTAGCCTCCTCTTCTCCATTCGCGTTGGTAGTCATCACCTGTTTACCCTTAACGTTGCCCCAGGTCATGTACTGATCAATATGATCCTTCTGCATGCTGTACATACGAGGAAACACCGTCTCAAACTGCGAATCGAAATCGTAGTTATACGAAATAATAAACTTATCATACCTTCCTTCCTTCTCGTTTTTGGTATACGAGTAGCGAGGAGTTGTGCTGGTAATAGGCGCAGAGAAGTACTGTCCCTTAACAAGAGGACGATCGCCGTACTGCTCGCGATTCAAGTAGTTAATAAGAGCAAATACATTTTCAGGATCGTTCTCGTTGATTGGCGTATCGGCAAATGCACGAACAACAATCATGGTGTAGCTCGAGTAACCGATCATGATAACCGAAACGCAAAGCAGTATCGTATTGCCAATAACCTTACCATGCTTATAGGTATAATGAACGCCCCAAATTAGCCCACCTACCAATAATGCTAGGTAGAAGAAGAAGCCAGAGTTGAAAGGAAGCCCAAAGCTGTTCACGAACAGCAGCTCAAACCACGATCCTACCTTTGCAAAACCAGGGATAATCACGTAAAGTATACCACCAAGGATCAGCGCCGAAACACCCAATGCCTTTAAAACCCCAACTTTAGTAACTTTATACTTTTTAAAGTAGAACACGAATACGATAGCAGGAATGGCAAGAAGGTTCAAAAGGTGAACCCCAATCGACAAGCCCATTAGGTAAGAGATAAGGATAATCCAACGGTTAGCGTAGGGCTTTCCAAAATCATTTTCCCATTTAAGAATCGCCCAGAATACTACCGCGGTAAACAGCGACGACATCGCATAAACCTCACCTTCTACCGCAGAAAACCAGAATGTATCCGAAAATGTATACGCCAAAGCACCAACAAAACCAGCACCAATAATCCCGAAAATTTGATTCGCATTGAGTTCATCGGTATTAGCATAGATACGACGGGCCAAATGGGTAATCGTCCAAAAAAGGAACAGAATGGTGAAAGCACTTGCCAGCGCTGACATCACATTTACCATTGTAGCAACGAGCTCCAGATTACCTCCGGCAAATAGGGTAAAAAACCTAGCCATGATCATAAACAACGGCGCCCCCGGAGGGTGTCCTACTTCAAGCTTAAAGGCAGTTGCGATAAATTCACCGCAATCCCAGTAGCTACCCGATGGCTCGATGGTAAGCAAGTATACAATTGCCGAAATGGCAAAAGTAATCCAACCAACGAGTAAGTTGTAGAATTTGAAGTTCTTCATTTTCGTATTATATCTGATTTACATTTATTTTCTAAAATCAAGCGAAAATAATCTTTTTATCAATAGGATTGAAGGTTAACGATCGTCTTTTAACAAGCTATTAGCTATATTAGCCCGAAAATTTGAACTGAAAATGGCCAAAAAGGAAAAGGATAACAACTGGAAGGACAGGCTTAACGTTGTTTACTCCACAAATCCAGATTTCCAGTACGAGCAGATGGACAATAACGAGAATCAAGAGACTCTAGAGCCTAAGCATCAGAATCTGCGCGTAATGCTCGATAAAAAACAGCGCGGAGGAAAAATGGTTACGCTAGTTACAGGCTTTAGCGGATCGGAAGAAGATATAAAAGAGCTTGGGAAGATGCTAAAATCCAAGTGCGGAGTTGGAGGAACTGTCAAAGATGGAGAAATTCTTATTCAGGGCGATTTCAGAGAAAAGATTCTAGATCTACTCATAAAAGCAGGCTACAAGGCAAAGAAGGCTGGAGGTTAATTATTCTATCACATTCGCAGTTAATGAAAAGGATCTTAGTCATTTTTATTTTACTCCTGTCTTATAGCAGCTTTGGCCAATATTACGCAGTAGGCGAAGATCCTTACAGCGTCAAATACAACTACGTAGAAACACCCCATTTCAAGGTTGTATTTCCACAAGACCTGAACGATTATGCACTCCGAATAGCAGCAATGCTAGAGCAATCATACAATAACGCTCAATTTGATAAAAGAATAAAAACCAAAAAAATACAAGTACTAATACATACTAAAAATTCAATTTCAAATGGGTTCGTTTCTTGGGCTCCTAAACGAATGGAGCTTATGGCACTTCCCCCTCATGACTTCGAATCGATATCATGGTCTCGTGAGTTGGCCATTCATGAATTTCGCCATGTATCCCAAATTTCCACCCTCTACAAGGGACTTACGGGCATTTCTTTCTACATTTTAGGAGAGCAAGGAATAGGCTTAATGGCGTCGTTAGTACCACTTTGGTTCTACGAAGGAGACGCTGTAGCATCCGAAACTGCCTACACCCAATCAGGAAGAGGAAGAAGCGCAAACTTCAACCTTGAATATCGGACCAGACTTGCTGAAGAATTCAACCTAAAATTCGATCAATATCTAAACGGATCGTACAAAATACCAATTCCAAATCACTATTGCTTAGGATATCACATGGTATCCTACGCTAGAGCCAAATACGGCAATGACATTTGGAACAAAGTCGCCAGATATACAACACAGCGACCATTCATTTTGGCACCCTTTTCGTTTGGAATAAAAAAGTACACAAACAATACACGAGAAGAACTCTTCAAAAAGAGCATTTCGTATTACGATTCAACATGGAGTAATTTATCAATTAATAAATATTATAATCCAATAAATAAGCATTATATAAAAAATTACTCTGACTACAATTTCCCACTTAAAGTTGGTAACAACACGTATGCATTTAAAACTTCCCTATCAAAAAACCCACAGCTTATTCGTATTAACTCGGACGGAAAAGAGAAAGAGCTAAAATCAATAGGAGCTATAAATTCTAGACCTGTTACCGATGGAGAGAATATATACTGGACAGAATACATGTATGCAGGACGTTGGGCACAGGTTAAATATTCTGTAATACGTAAGTATTCCATTACAAGCAAATCATATTCGGTTCTCTCCAATCACAAATACTACTCTTACCCAACTCTTAAAGGCGATTCTCTTGCAACCCTACAAAATTTGCCCTCTAATAAGCTGTCAATCGGACTGTACTCCAAAAATTTTGAACGCATAAACGAATTCCCAATCCCGTTCGAACAAGCCAAAGATCTACAATGGACCGATAATAACCTTGCCTACGTAACGCTCGATAGCCATGACAATATGATAGTGGTAAAGCAAAACCTTTCGTCCAGTACAATTGACACCCTACTAAACTTTGGCCGTAGAAATATGAACGACGTTAAGGTTTTTCGTGATTCAATAACCTTCATATCTGACTACTCGGGTAAATCGTGCCTGTATTCTTACAATAAATCAACAAATAGTTTTAATAAACTATATGAACCGATTTATGGGATAAGTAATTATGAATTTATAGACAAATCAAAATTAATCCTTTCTGAATACCACCTAAATGGATATAAACTTTCAAAAAGAACAACAAGCCCAGCTCCCATAGCAAACGAAAAGAAGACCCCTAACTACCCGGTTGCAGATTTGCTATCCAAAAATGTTGCCATTAATCTGCAAGATAGCATTCCCAACAAGCCTATGCTTAAAGTAAAAAAGTACAACAGGTTAACCCATCTTTTTAATTTTCACAGTTGGGCTCCTTTTTACTTCGACCCGGCCGACATCCAAGATCTATACTTAAATGTATACCCAGGATTCACCATAATGTCACAAAACCTCTTAAGCACCTCATTCACAACGCTAGGATATGGTTACACACCTGATGGACACATTATTGACATAAGCCACACGTTTAAAGGATGGCTCCCTGTATTCAACCTCCGATTCGACAGGTACAACACAACACCACTGCTTTATCAAGTTAGCAATCCAAAATACAAAATGGATAGTACTCTACGACGCTTCAAAGTGGCAGCCTCGTCATACTTACCTTTACAATTTTCATACGGATCTTGGAATGCATTGCTTCAACCATCTATTGAATATAGTCACTATAACGACATACTATACAATCGTTCAAAGGCTAAGTATGAAAAAGGATTAGATCAAATAACATCGTCCTTTTATGGTGCTTTGCAAATGAAACTCGCCCATCAGAATATTTTTCCTCGTTGGGGAATAAACGCCTACTTCAAAACGGCAGCGGCACCTTTTGAGCACGAGAACCTCGGACGCCTATACGCATACCGACTTGGAATAATTACACCTGGACTTTTCAAAAACCATGGGTTTATGACGAGGATCTGCTACCAGAATCAAGAAGTTGATAGATACTACTACTCTAACGCATTCACACTTCCGCGTGGATACGCTAGCTCCTACCGATCGAACTACTACAAAGCCTTGTTTAACGACTACAGCTTCCCCATTGCATATCCCGATTTTAACCTATCATGGCTAGTATATCTAAAAAGAATTCGTCTCAATCTTTTTGCTGACTTTGCCGAAAACACTAAAATGTCGTACGTTGTAGACAAGAACAACAAGGTTATAGGGAAGATCTACCCAAAGAACGTTTACTCATCAACAGGGACAGATGTCCTATTCGATTTAAATTTACTTAGAAGCACATTCCCAATTACAACAGGAGCACGAATTTCCTACAATAATAACGGAACAGTTACTTGGAATTCATTTTTTTCAATACATTTCAACTAGCACCTATGACAACCAAGAAAGAGCTGAGAATTACAATAAAAAGCCTAAAGAATCAGCAGGACAGAAAAGAGTGGGAAGAATTTTCAAACAAAATCTTTGCCCAAGTAGAACAAACCGAAGCTTTCAAAAAATCATCAACCATACTTTCCTATTGGTCGATGAACGACGAAGTTATAACACATCAAGCTGTAGAAAGATGGTCTAAGCACAAAAAAGTATACCTCCCACTAATTAAGGGCAATGATCTAGAGCTGGTCAGATTTGAAGGTGTAAAAAAAATGAAGCCTGAACCAATATTTGGCATCCTAGAACCAACATCGGAAGAAAAGATTGAAATTAGCGGAATCGATTTAGTAATAGTACCAGGAGTAGCCTTTGATGCTAACTGTAACCGCATGGGAAGGGGCAAAGGCTACTACGACCGACTCCTTTCGGAATCGGTCGCAGCAAAAATTGGCGTTGCCTACAACTTTCAAATTGTTGATGAAGTTCCTGTTGATCAGCACGATGTTCCACTCAACATGGTCGTAACCGAAAAGAACATTTTTAAACGCTAAAAGCCAACAACTTTCCCTTTTCGAGCGTTATATTTTTCCAATTCAGACTTACAACCTTTGGTGATAGGTTTTTCCCAATCGCCATATGTTGGATTTGGTAAAATAATGTAGCGATAGCCAAACTGACTTTTCAGCTCATTTAACCTAGCATACTCAGAAGAGCCATCGCGTTTATCGAATACCGTACTAAAATCCGAAAGGTTATCTCCAATAAGCATTACAATCTCATACTTCTCCGAAACCTGCTTACGACGAGCGTCCTTCGATGATTCGTTAGTTTTAAAGAATACGTTCTCCTTCACGGCAAACTCAAATCCTTCATCATTAAGATTTTTAAGCGTACCGGCAATCTCGGAAGTATCACGATTGCTAATATAGATAACCCTTACGCCTAGAGATTTTGCAAACCTTGTAAAATCCACTGCACCTGGTAGCGCCTTCGCTTTTGCCTTATCAGACCATTCCTTCCATATCTCGGGTTTGAAAGATTTTCCAGTATGAATCAAACGACCTTCAAATGGGCTATTATCTAGCATCGTTTCATCAATATCAACAACAACAACCTTAGGCTTATCAGTTTGATCCTTAACAAAGGAAACTAGATTTGTTTTTGCCATATTAAATCCTTGCAGGTAGAGCGCCTGCATTTCTGGAGATGACTGATACCATAAAACAGCCTGAATAAGGTAATCAGACGCAACTGACTCTTGATCCTTTCCAATAGGCTTGCTGCTTACAAGTAACAAAGTAGCAGCAACAGCGACTATCCCAAAAATTCGTTTCATTTTTATCAGCTTAAGTTTATTTTATATACAATTTCAGCATAGGAATCTACTTTTAAACCTGCTTTATTTAAGCAGAACCATCCTTCAACCCCCATTCCAAAATTAACCTCTAACGAAAAGGTAAAAATATTCATTTTACCTTTAACCACCTGTAACTTTAGAATGATTAAATCGTCATAGTAAAAACATAAGAAAAAAGATGACTCCACACGAGTATAACAAGTGCGTTGATCTATATGCTGATAGCATTTACAGGTTTGCTGTAAAAATGCTAAAAGATAGCGAATTATGCCATGACATCGTACAAGATACTTTTGAAAAACTTTGGATGAGAGTTGAAGAAATTGCATTCGAAAAAACAAAGTCGTACCTATTCACGACGGTATACCATGCAACTATAGACCTCATCCGTAAGAAAAAGCGCATAGGCGAAGATGTTGGACTAGAACGCGTCACCGATTCGGTTACAACAGTTAGCCCTGATTTGAATGAAATTTTACAAAAAGGCCTTTCGCTGCTTCCCGAAGATCAGAAATCGGTAATACTTTTGCGCGACTATGAGGGATACACCTACGAAGAAATCGGGAGCATTACAGGCTTAAGCGAATCCCAAGTTAAGGTGTACATATACCGAGCCCGCCTTTTTTTAAAGAGCTACATTGGTAAAATAGAAAACGTAATATAGCCATGATCACTAGAAAAAACTACGAAGAGTATTTTCTCGACTACTTTGACGGGAACCTCTCTGACGAGATGGTTGAAAGGCTGTTACATTTTCTTGCAGCCAACCCTGATCTAGAAGAGGAATTCTACCTGCTTATGGAACAAACAGGAGAATTCAAAATAACGAAAGAAGACTTTTCACCGATCACCATTAAGCGAAATCCAAAGATAGGATACGAACTTTCCTCTTTCGACTACCTATGCGTTGCCGAACTAGAGAAAGACATTACACCCTCCGAGAAAATAATCTTAGACGGGTCGATTGCTACCAATGCAAAGCTTAAAGCCGATTTTGACATTTTTCAAAAGACAAAACTAGCCGTAGAAAAGGTTGAATGTCCATTTAAAGATAAACTTAAGAAAAATGTTTTTAAATCAAAGTTTAAAAGTAATTTAATAACATACTCAAGTATTGCATCAGCAGTACTTATTGTTTTCTACTTTACTATAAACGAAGAAAAAGTAAAGGAGCTTAGTACCAATATTCAGCCTGGCATTACTGCAACGCCAGGGCGCGCAAACGGTGAAACAGGTCTGATTATTGACGAACCACAAGCAACGGGTCAGCTTGCAGAACAACATATATCTGAATATAATAATAAAATTAATATCGGTAATAACAACGTTAACAATGATATAAATTCAACAAGTACAAAGAAAGATACCATTAGTATATCTAGAGAGCAAATTCATATAGACCATATACAACCAACCAACCTAGCAATGGTTGAACAAAAAGATATTGATTTAACTAACCATATAGTTAAATCAAGTCAAATGTCATTATATCAAAATATTGAAAGCAATAACAATAGTTCAGAAATTGCTACAAATTTGACAGTATTTTTGGAAAAGGCAAAAATGGAAAGCGAAACCATTTCGCAACAAATAAAAGACATAAAAGGAAGACGTAAAGGCGTCTTCATTGCACGTGCCATCAATGGCTTAAACTCTATTTTTGGAACTAACGTTCAGTATTCGAGCAAGTATGATGCAGAAGGAAACCTTATGGCCGTCAATTTAGAGGCTGGGTACCTAAAATACTCGAAAAAATATGACGAGGACAAGTAACTTTCGAGCACAGCTATTCGTCATACAGCAAAACAAACAAAAAAACACGTAAAGTCATGAATAAAAAATTGTTAGCAATACTACCAGCATTTCTTCTATTTGCAGTAGTATCAAATGCAGAGGAAAAAAAGGATACCATTAAGATCGACCAAAAAATGCTGGTTGATACCGTGATTGTAAAGAAATCCGACAAGGGTATCAACGATTTCGAGATTAAGGATGTAGACACCGTAGCTGTTAAGGTTGGGAAAAAAGGTGTTTACGTTTACGAGAATAAGTCGGGCGATATCTCTGTTTGGACTTCAGGTAACAAAAAAAGCAAAAGGTTCCATTCGCACCTAGATGGGTTTGGTCTTGGCATTAACACCTACTTCAACAGCAATGGAGGCACTAAGCTTCCTGCCGGCTACGAACAGATGGACCTAAACCATTCTAAATCCATCAACGTAGTGCTAAACCTCACGAGCGTCTCCCAGCCTATCACCAAATACGTTGGCTTAACAGCTGGTATTGGAACAGAATGGCACAATTACCGCTTCGACAACGAAATCACGGTTCAGAAGGAAAATGGCGTGTTGGCAGTTAAAAACCTGAGCGATCTCTATCCTGGTAAAAACATCCGAAAAACCAAGCTAACAGATTGGTGGTTAAACGTTCCTGTTGCAATTGAGGTTAACGGTGGAAAGGACAGATCGATGTACGCCTCTTTTGGTGTAGTTGGTTCAATTCTTCTAAACTCTCACACAAAGGTTGTTGTTGACGACAACGGCAAAAAAAAGGACAAAAACTGGAATGCCTTCTACCTAAACCCCTTCCGCGCAAGCCTAATGGCAAAACTTGGATACCACGATTGGGGTGTATATGCAACCTACTCGCTTACCCAAATGTTCCAAGATGGCAAGGGTCCCGAACTCTACCCATTTGCAGCAGGCGTTACATTAAACTTCTAGAAATATACCTTTTAGCAAAAGCGGGAGCTTCCAAAAATGGAAGCTCCCGCTTTTTTATACTATACTGTTCGCCACATTATCTTTGGCAACCCAAAATTAAGCTGTACATTTCGACAGAATTAGCATAAACATCAGGAATCGAAATGGACAAGCTTGTTGATTGGGAGAAACGACGTTTTGCCAGAATAATGGAGCTCGAAGGCCTTGGACTTGAAGAGATAACCAAGCTGAAAAATTCCAAGATAGCAGTAGTAGGCCTTACCGGCGTGGGCGTTAGCACCCTCCTTTCGCTAATAACATCTGGTGTAAGCAGCATTAAGGTTGTAGACCACCGATCGATAGACGAGTTTACCCTTCCACAAGGAAGCCTTTTCTCTAAAGGAGATATCGGCAAGTTGAAGACCATCGCCATCAAGGAAAAGCTCATCAACATGAGGCTGGTGGAGCGCGTCAACATTAAGAACGTGGAGCTCCGTGACTCTAACATACAGGAGATCCTTGATGATTCCGAAATCGTAATCTACGCCAGCTACAGCAAGGAAACACTACTGCTGATCGGAGATTACTGCCAGAAGAAGGGTAAGATACTTGTTTGGACAACCGGCTGTAACTTCCATTCGTACCTTCTTTGCGCCACCGGCGATAATGCTTTAGCCCTAATAGGCAGAGCAATTAGCGACATAGATGCCATTTATAAGTCGGACTACTACTACCCAAGCTACGTTAGCTCGATATCGGGAGGTGCAGCAGCCGCTGTGGCAATAAATGCCCTCCTTGGGAAAGCAAGCTCCTTCCTCCGAAAATGCGACGTAAATACCTTTGGAACAGAACAACTTTAATTAAAATAAAAGCTGACCATGAGATTACTACTAATAAGCAACTCCACCAACGCTGGAGAACAGTATCTCGAATACCCGAAACACGAAATCAAAAACTTTTTGGGCGAAGTTAAAAGCGTACTATTCATTCCATACGCTGCAGTAACCTTTTCGTACGACGAATACGAAGCAAAGGTGGCCAACCGTCTGGCCGAAGTTGGCGTAGAGGTTAAGTCGATTCACAAGTTCGACAGCTGCGTTGAGGCCGTAGAAAAGGCCGAGGCTATTGTTGTAGGTGGTGGCAACACCTTCCGCCTGCTGCAGTGCGTTCAGAACAACGGCTTGGTTGATGCCATTCGCCGCAAGGTGCTATGTGGAACTCCATACATCGGATGGAGCGCCGGTTCGAACATGGCCTGTCCAACTATCCGTACCACCAACGATATGCCTATCACGGAGCCCGAATCGTTCAATGCGCTGAACCTAGTTCCCTTCCAGATTAATCCTCACTACCTCGATGCCCATCCCGATGGTCATGCCGGCGAAACCCGCGAGCAGCGTATTGAAGAGTTCATTGCGCTGAACCAAGATATTATGGTTCTTGGCCTACGCGAAGGCTGTATGATCCGCCTAGAGGTCAACGAATACAAACTAATCGGTCCAAAACCGCTTCGCGTATTCAAGTACGGACAGGAGCCTATCGAAACTACCGACATCAACGCGCTAAAGTTCTAGTTCTACCTTAGCGGATAGCATAAGAAAGCACCGTAGCCTTTACTGCTGCGGTGCTTTCTTTATAGGGATGATGCCATTCTCTCCAAATTATCGAAAAAACACCGTTTTGTCGAGCAAATACTTTTTCGTCAGCAGCGAAAACCCATTACATCGTTGAAATGGGTTTCCGCGAGCAGCAGAATGCCATTACATCATTGAAATGCACTTCCGCCAGTAGCGGAATGCCATTACATCGTTGAAATGAGCTTCCGCCAGTAGCGGAATGCCGTTACATCGTTGAAATGAGCTTCCGCCGATAAAGGAATGCCATTACATCGTTGAAATGAGCTTCCGCCGATAAAGGAATGCCATTACATCGCTAAAATTTCTGTGATCTCCACCTACCAGCTAAGTTCCACCTCGTAGCCGCTAAAGGTTCGCAGGTTCAGCACCGCCCCTTCTTCAAAGATCAAGTACTGTCCTCGAATTCCCTTCAGAATACCCTCAACCTCGGGCGATTTATCGAAGTTCAGGGAGGCAACCTTTGTTGGGTACGCCTCAACGGGGTAGCAGAGGTTCAGAATTGCCCTATCCGCAACGGCATACTGAGCCAACTCGTCGTTTAGGGCACTAATTGCCCTATCCCGCTCGTCGAGCAAGCTAATTTCGGGTTCGCTATTGGTGAGCATGGCGCGCCAGTTGGTTTTATCGCTGAAATGCTTCATGAGCTCCACCTCAATTACTCCGGCTAGGTAGCGGTTGGGCGTTTGGGCAATAATTAAGCCCTGACAAGCTCCCTGATCGATCCATCGCGTAGGGATTTGCGTGTGACGGGTAACACCGACCTTTAGTCCACCCGAGCGAGCGAGATACACGTAGTGATCGATAAGGCAGTGCTCCTGGGCGTAAGCCATATCGCGGGCAACCCCCAGATGCGCTTGGCAAAGATGCGGCTTTAGCAGGCAGGGCTCCGTTTCGGGCGACGAAATGAAGCAGCGGTAGCAGTACCCCTGCGCAAACGACTTTTTGGTGATGCTCCCACAGCTGATGCACCGTATGGTGCCGGTAAACCTTAGGCGAATGGCTTTCCCTATTAGCTCATTCATATTTACTTCACCATCGAGCGTCGATAGGCGATAGCTTACCTGCCCATCAGAAGTGGCAGCTGCAGCCATTTTTCGGAGTTCGGCTATTGGCATAGCGTTTTGTTTTTGGGTAAAGCTACAAAAAAGACGATCAATTCCGCTATTTGCACCCTATCCATCGAAAAATATATCATATATAATATTCATCAAATCAATGCTATAAAAAATATTTTCCAAAAATATGAAAAAAACATACTACTATGTGTAACCAAGTACCTAGGTTAAGCGTTATACTTGCAAAACACAATAAAGTGTAATAAACAGTATTTGGTATGAAAACAACACTATCAGTTAATATCGGAGGAATGAGCTTTGTAGTAGATGACGATGCATACGCTCGCTTAAACACCTATATCGAAGCCCTGAAGCGTAAGTACTCTGCGCAAGCCGGTGGCGAAGAGATTATCTCCGATATCGAGGCACGAATAGCCGAGCTATTCGCCCAAGAGATTAAATCGGCACAGCAGGTTGTTAACCTCCGCATGGTAAAGCAGGCGATTGCTACCCTCGGCGACGAGGAGGACTTAGATGCAGGAACCTCTTTCCAATCGGCTTACACAAACGATCAAAAACGAACCCCTATGGCCTACAAGAAATTTTACCGCGATCCCGATGGCATGGTAATCGGTGGCGTTTGTACCGGGCTGAGCCACTACTTCAACCTCGACCCAGTCCTCTTCCGCATCATCTTTATCGCACTGCTGCTAGGTGGTGTAACCATCATCCTTTACCCTCTAATCTGGATCATCACTCCCCTAGCTGTTACCCCAGCTCAAAGGTTGGAGATGCGCGGTGAGCCCATCACCCCAGAAAACTTGGAACGTGAGTATCAACAAATGAAAAATAGGAGATAGCCATGAATATCGATAACAACAAAGCGCAAATGCGTAAGGGCATCCTCGAGTACTGCATCTTGATGATACTCGAAAAGGGAGACGCCTACGCATCGACCATCATCAGCGACCTGAAGGACGCCGAGATGATTGTAGTAGAGGGAACGCTTTACCCACTGCTTACCCGACAAAAGAACCAAGGGCTGCTAACCTACCGCTGGGAGGAGTCGCCACAGGGGCCACCCCGCAAGTACTACTCGCTAACCGAGCAGGGACGAGACTACCTGAAAGAGCTGCACCAATCGTGGGACGAGCTCGTTGAGCAGATCAAAACTATCCGAAATAAGTAAAACCTAATACCATGAACACAACACATAAAGTTAGCATTGGCGGTATAGCTTTCGTTGTTGACGAGAGCGCCTTCAACGAGCTAAAAACCTACACCGACAGGCTTCACGCCCAATTCAGCCATCGTGCCGATGGGCAGGAAATTGTTGCCGACATCGAGTCGCGCATAGCCGAGCTTCTCAATGGAAAGATTCTAACCCCCGATCAGGTGGTTACCCTTGCCGACGTTAAAGACGTGCTTTCGCGCATAGGCGATCCATCGGAGCTCGACGAAGGTGGCGAGAAAACTGGAGAACAACGCAGCTACGGATTTAGCACCATATCTTCAGGACGCAGGCTTTACCGATCATCAACCAATAGGGTATTCGGTGGAGTTTGTGGAGGATTAGGCGCTTACTTTAACATTGATCCCGTCCTCTTCAGAATCGCCTTTGTTGGGTTAACCCTTATCGGATCACCCATTGGCATTGGATGGATATTCCCATTAACCTATATCGTTCTTTGGATATCTACCCACCTAGCGCTTAGCGTTGGACAAAAGCTCGAGATGGAAGGCAAGAAGGTTAACGTTTCCAGCATGGAGCAACGCATCCGTGAGGAAGCCCAGAATGTGGCTCCCCACATTCGAACCGCAGGCGAAACCATTCTAAGCATAGTGGGGGTAATCGTTAAGGTATTTGCCATATTCTTTGCCTCGATATTCGTAGTTGTTGGATTGGCGGTAAGCACCGCGCTGCTGGTTTCCCTCTTCGGAATGGAGCCTTGGGTAGTCAACAACTTCGTTTCGTTCGATCATGACATGGATTTTGCCCTATTCGGCATTGTTTGCAGCTTCTTCCCTCACCTAATATGGTTTAAGCTATCGCTCTTTGCGCTGGTCATCATCCCAACCGTACTAATGATTATCCTGATGATTAAGCTGCTGTTCAGATCTCGCTTCCGCACCCGCTTTGTCGTTGTTCCACTTACGGTACTTTGGGTAGTTGCACTCTTTGCTGCTATGTTTACAGGAATACTCTCTCTTAAGGGTTCGTTTGGTGGCAACAGCTCGGTTAACGAAACCGTATACGCGCAAGCCCCCATCGATACGCTGACCATTGCCTACAGCAATGCCGTTAAGCTTAACCCTAACGATGTGCTTATTTCGCTGGAAAAGCATAGCGACGATGATTTCGACAACGTAAACGTCAACATTAATGGCGAGGATATCGTAAGGTTTGGCAAGTATCACCACGGCTGGAAACACCATCACGGATTCTCAATTGTATCTGCCGAAAACACACAAAACGCCAAGATTGATAGGAACAGCACTGTTTATATTCGTCCGATTGTAGATGTAGAGTTTAGCGAGAATATAGATAAGCCTCAAGTGGTGGTAAAGAAATGGGCAACCGGCCGAAACTACAACACGGCTACCCAAACCGCCGAAGAAATCGAGTTTGACGCAACCTTTAAAGGCGATTCGCTGCTAATATCGCCAGCTATTCCGCTTAAGCTTAGCGACCGAATCCTAAAGGGAATCGAGCTAACCGTTCTTATCCCAAAAGACAAGGCGTACAGGATTAGCAAGGATGTGCTTCCTTCTACAAAAAAGTACAATTCTAAAAAACAGAACGATGTGTACATCTTTAACGAGTCGGGCAGCAGCTCTTTCGACAACGAAAACCTTGAGGAGGTAGATACCGTTGTAGTTAAGGCCACCGATAAGTTTTAAAAAGAACCTTAAAATCTACCTAGGAGGTATTGCAGGTTTCGAAACTGTGCTTATCTTTGCACCGCAATTGCGATAGAAACGAACAGAAACATAGTCGAATTGCTTAATTGACCTATGGTGTAATGGCAGCACTACTGATTTTGGTTCAGTCAGTCTAGGTTCGAATCCTGGTAGGTCAACGAAAGGCTCAAGCTAACGCTTGGGCCTTTTTTGTTTTCCGATCTTCCCCCTATTTGCTACTTTTGCCCATCAACCCAAAACGTTGAATATGGCCTACAACTTTATCACCTCCGATGCTGAGGTTCGCGAGCAAATAACCATCAACTACCGCTTCTACGCCATTAAGGCGTTTACCTTTGCGCTGCTTACCGAAAAGGGCGACGTGATTGAGCACGAGGTAAAGAACACCTTCATCAGCAACCCGCTATTCAAAAAGGGGAACTTTCCGGTAAAGTCGGCGCTAACCGAGCTGGTTGATGCCAACATCAGCCAAACGGAGAGAAAGTTGGCCGCTGGACTGGGCGTAAAGATCGTAAAGCTGGTGCTGGAGCCGTACGGGCGCCGACCCATATCGGAGGATGAAAGCCTTTACAACTTCGATCCGCTAGCCTAACTTTTTATGAAGTTAATCGGAAGTTAAACGGGAGTTATACTGAAGTTATTCGGAAAGAGCTATTCAAACAGCCTAAACCCACCCCTACCCCTCCCTAGGAGGGGATATAGTTCTACAAGGCAAACTCGCTGTTCCGCTATCTAAAAACTAGCATCTTGAAAAAACAAACCATACACCATCAGCCGTTCTGGAGGAGCATCCGCAAGGTAAAGTTCGATCGCTTTGTCCTGGCAATTATTGGAATGATACTTCTTGGTAGATTCTTCCCCCAAGTAGGAATCTACCGTGGCCCAATCAACCTAGACATCATCTCGGATATCGGGGTATCGCTGATATTCCTCTTCTACGGCATGCGGCTGAGCCCCCAAAAGCTGCGCAGCGACTTAGGCAACTGGCATCTCCACCTGGTGGTACAGCTGGCCACCTTCATCGTCTTTCCGCTGATTGTGCTGGTGGCGATGCACCTCCTTTCGACCCCGGCAACGCAGCTGCTATGGCTGGGCGCCTTCTTTATGGCGGCGCTACCCTCCACGGTGTCGTCGTCGGTGGTGATGGTTTCCATTGCCAAGGGCAACATCCCGGCGGCCATCTTTAACGCTAGCATTTCGGCGCTCGTAGGGGTGTTTATTACGCCCGTTTGGATGGGACTGGTGCTGACCTCCGGCAACGGGCAGATGAGCGATCTTTCGGGCGTTATCGTAAAGCTGATCGTACAGGTTTTGGTTCCGGTTGCCGTAGGGATGCTGCTCAACCGCCGCTGGGGCGACTGGGCCACGAGGCACGGCAGGCAGCTAAAGCTGTTCGACCAGTCGATCATCCTAATGATCGTTTACATGTCGTTCAGCGAGTCGTTTAGCCAAAACCTGTTCGCGCAGCTTGCGTGGATGGACCTCTTGACGCTAGCATTTGGCCTTGTGGTGCTCTTCTACGTCGTTTACGGGCTAATCAGCATCGTGTCGAAAGCGCTCGGGTTTAACCGCGAGGATCGGATCACGGCGCTGTTCTGCGGCTCCAAGAAGTCGCTGGTGCACGGTACGGTGATGTCGAGCATCATCTTTTCGGGAATGGGCAACCTGGGCATCATCCTTTTGCCCATTATGGTGTACCACGCCATGCAGCTGGTGCTGGTGAGCTTCATTGCGCAGCGGATGAGTGAGGAGGTGGAGTAATAAAAGTATCACGACACATGTATCACGTATCACGAAATTCGACCACATCTCCAACGTGGTTCAACTTGTCGTGATACGCATATCGTGATACTTGATACCTCATTTGAGGCAAAGCTATACCGTCACAATCCGAAAAAATATTCGTTTATGGGATATCGAAATAACCGTTAACCAAAAACGACAACCCCATGCTTAAACAACTCCTTACGGCTACAGTCCTGCTCCTAACCTTTGGCGCCGCCAACGCCCAGCAGCCCGCCTCGGGGCGCGAGCTCATCCGCCAGATGTACGAGAAGAACCACGCCCGGTTCTACACCACGCTCACCTTCTCGCAGGAGGTGCTCAACTACCGAAACGATTCGCTCCTATCAAAGGATGTCTGGCACGAGGCCTACCTATCGCCCAGCAACCTAATCCTGAAGTTTACCAGCTGGGATAGCGGCAACGGCGTTATCTTTGCCAACGACAGCCTTTACACCTTCGAGAAAGGGGCGCTCAAGAGCACCCGCTACCGCATGCACGACCTGCTGGTGCTGGGCTTCGACGTCAACAACATCACCCCAGAAGAAAGCATTACGCGCACCGAAAAGATGGGCTACAACCTCAACCGCATCGAACCATCGACCTGCATGGGCCGCAAGGCCTGGATGGTGGGCGACACCACCTCGAAGTGCTTTTGGGTGGATGCCGAAACGCTGCTGTTCCTTAGGATGCAGGAGCGCACAGGCGACAACGCCCGCAGCGTGGAGTTCTCCAGATACGAGTACTTCGATGGCCTACCCGTGGGAACCGAGGTGCGATTTTACCGCAACAGCAGCCGCCCTTACATGGTGGAGCGCTACTTCAACGTAAAGCCCAACGCTCCGGTAAGCACCACCATCTTCGATCCTAAGAAGTTTGCGGAGGTAAAGTGGTAGCAATATTGGTAGCCACACGGCATGCCCGGTAGCTAACCTACTTCTTAAAAATAGCAAGCCCCAGGTCGAACCGCTCGAGCTGGGGCTTTTTTTAGTTAGCCTAATAATAATCTCTCTTCAATTCTAACATTTAATTCTATGGGCTACAAATTCTCTTTCTCGTCGTTTTCGGCGCGGGTGGCGCGCTGCCTGATGGTGGCCCGATACGCCGCAATTGTTTTGTTGATCTCGTCGGCAAGGGTGGCGTAGGTGGCGCTCCCCTTAAACTCGATCTGGAAGTTTATGTAGCGGAACAGCTTGTCGATGGCGAAGCCTAGGTCGCGTGCGGCCTCCCTCGAGGTTATGCTGCTGCCGGGCTTTTCGGCCGCCTCGCGCTGGGCATCGTGCAGCTTGTAGTTGGTTTGCCCCTCGCGGATCTCGTCGATCCAGCCCTGCGCGCTGATGGTGGCAAGGGCCTGCTTTAGAGTTGGCTGCGCCTCAATCTGCTCCAGGAAGATGTCAATAAGCTTGGTCTCATCCTGGTTACCCCGGTAGTTCATATCCCAGCCAACGGCCTTAAGGGCGTTTACTACCTCCTGCCCGGCTTTCGCCCAAACGGGATCTTTGCGCTTGGAGCAGCTCAGGGCGTAGCTCTCCAGGTTGCCGATGCCGCTGTCGCGCTGGTCATCGTCCTCGTTCATGAGCTTGGTGATGGCCGCCAAGCTCAGCTTCTGCATGGCCTTGCTGAAAATTTGGTTTTTACTGGTGGCCTCCTCGATAAGGGGCTTTAGCTCGGTATCCTTTTCGCCGTAGGGGTTAGCTTTAGCTAGCACTTTATCGGCGAATGCGCCCTTCTCGGTAATGCGCATCGCCTGAAATGAATGTGGTTCTATCATATGTATTTTGTTTGGTTAATCAGCCTTAAATATATAAAATTTTATTTAACACGATATTTTTGATAAAAATTTTTACCTGCTTTTTCGTGATTCACGACCATTCACCCCTCCAAACTACATGCATGAGGTCATTCAAAGGGTAAAAATTTGTTTTTGATGCTTGCATGAGGTCATTCAAGGGCAAAAAACATGTTTTTGGTGTCTGCATGACCTCATTCAAGGGCTAAAAATTAATTTTTGGTGCTTGAATGACCTCATGCAAGGGCTAAAAAAGTTTTGGAAGGGGTTGAATGAGGTCATGCAAGGGTTTTGGAAAGGGAATTGGGGGATTTTTAAGCTGGTGGAGGTGCCGCAAAACGACAAGGCAAAGGCAATGCTAGAGGCCACCAGCAAGGTGGAGGTGGAAAGCTAAGATTTACCCACCTCTACTCTCCCGCCCTAGCGGGAGGATTACGCGCTTCGAATGGGCACTATAGCATAATTTGGAGCGATACCCCTAAAAAGCAACCCTCCCCGGCAGCGCGTGGCTACCGGGGAGGGTTGTATCTTTTAAGTAGGGTACAAGAAAATAATCCGCCCTATGCAGCGAAGCTAAAGGGATACATTCTTCAAAATTCGGTTCCCGTTCAAAAGGTATAGGCCATCGTCAATCGGCATTACCGCATCAATGGTGTACGGGATTTTTTCAACTATCGTCCACGAATCGTTGCCTACGCCGTACTCGTACAGGTTATTATCGGAACCGATAGCAAAGCACCTGTTCTTGTAAACAAACGACTTTACGAACTTTGAAATTGGCGCATCCTTCAGCCGTGTCCACACCTTTGTGCTTACGTTGTACGACCAAAAATCGGTTGTTAATGTCTCGAAAACAGAGTAGCTCCCAGCACCCATAAACACCATGTTACCGACTGCAAAAAAAGCAGCATCTTTAACGCCCGTACGCTCACTATTTGCCGTTACCTCCTTAAACGTCCGCGAAACCTCATCATACGCATAAATATACGTACCCCTCGAAAGCTCTTCGTTGCTAACAGATCCTCCATAAATTGCTACGTATGGCTGCCCATTTATGCCAAAACCATCGCAGCGCTTGGAGTATTTGAAAACGACATCAGGAAGCCCATTGGGAAGAATTTGGGTGTAAGCTTTACTTGTCGTGTTGTAGGAATAGATGCAATTAGAGTATACAGCTACATAATCCGTCCTATTAACGGTTAGCAATCCGTTAGAAAAGAATAGGAATCCATTAGAAATGGGTGCAGCCTTAATGGTGAAAATTTCGTAGGGGTTGCCATCTATTGAGAAAATGTCTTTAATAGAAACCTCCTTACTCCACGTCATGCCAGCTGGACTAAAGCTCCACATATCACTAGAGCCCCCTCCTGAAAATACGTATCCTTTCCCCTTGTACGAGATGGCTCCTAAATTGAAAGAGTAGCTACCAGATAATACCATATAGGGTAACCATGAAGGTTTAGAGTAGGTAAAAACAGAACCGTAAACCGTTTCCTTCGAGTTCTTAAAGTAGGGGCGAACATTTTCCATCTCATTAAAGTTTACCTCCGAGATGTCGCAAGTAACGATTCCGTCCTTACCAAGCGTACCCTTTATCACCTTATCGCTAACGGTGGGAACAGGAGCTGTTCCTGGATCCGTCGCCTTAGAGTAGCATACGCCAAACTCAGCATTTCTTAAATCGCTAATCGTTTTAAAGGAGTACTTTAACAGATGACAAGCTCTCCCACCTATCAGCGTATCTAGTTTTACCACCGAATTAAATGTTGTAGCGGCTGTGCTGTTATCTGTATTAACAGTATACTCTGGGCTATAAATAGTTTTCCCGCTGGCATCGCGATAGAACACCTTAAGGTAGTACTTGGTGTTGGAGTATAGATTAGAAGCCCTAATGAAGAAATTTGCAGACACACCCGCTGAATCGCAGTAAACAACGCCAGTAGCCTCCGAAACGTTAGGGGTTTCGCTAATAACAAGGTACTTATACTTGGTTGCCTCAGTAAGGATACCGGTAACACCAACAAAGGAGCTAGATGTTGAAAACGCGATATTCTTTACACACCCTTTATCCCCTTCATCCTTCTCGCAGGAAACAAAAAGCAGGGAAAAAACCATTAAAAAGAGAGCCAGCCTTCTCATGAGATTTATTTAAAAAAATTAGAAATACTTTATTTGCCCGCAAAAGTAGCAATAAATTTTCCCCATAAAACGAGCCCACCCCGGTAGCCATGCGCTGCCGGGGTGGGTTGTTTATGTAGAGACGCCCTATAGGGCGTCTCTACCGCAGACCGTTTACAGCTGCTTCTTGAGGATTTCGGGGTGCTCGCGCTCCACCTTAATCAGGAATTCGCCGAAGAGGGTGTTTACCCAAGCAAACCACGAGCGGGTGAACTTGGCGGGGTCGTCCTTGTGGAACGACTCGTGCATGAAGCCCGTTGCGGCGTGGGTGCGCTTCAGCATGCGGAGGCAGCTCTCAATCTCCTTAGGGTCGTTGGAGGTGATGCCCTTCATGATGATGGCCATTGGCCAGATCATGTTTTCGCCCACGTGCGGTCCGCCGATGCCCTCGGCAGCCTTACCCTTAAAGAAGTAGGGGTTATCGTTGCTCCACACAAAGCGGCGGGTGTTCTGGTAGATCGGATCTTTTGCGCTAACGTAGCCTAGGTAGGGCAGCGACAGCAACGATGGGATGTTGGCATCGTCCATCATCAGGTAGTTGCCGTAGCCGTCCACCTCGAAGGCGTAGATCTTTCCGTACTTCGGATGGTTGACGATGGCGTACTTCTTGATGGCGGCATCCACCTCGTTGGCCATCGCCTTACACTCCTGGGCAAAGGCGGCATCCTTGGTGATGGCGGTTGCCATCTCGGCCAGCTGGCGTAGCGACACCACGGCAAAGCAGTTGGATGGCACGAGGTATGGGTAGATGGTGGCATCGTCGGATGGACGGAACATGGAACAGATCATGCCCGTAGGCTTAACGGGGTTACCGTATCCGCCGCCAAACTGGGTGTCGGTGGCAACGGGAGTTTCGCGCTGGAACTTGTAGGGGCCCTTACCCTCCTTACGCTGCTGCTCCTTAAAGGTCTTCACGATAAGCTTCATCGCCTTCTGCCAGTCGGCGTCAAAGTGGCTTACATCGCCAGTCATCTTCCAGTAGTGGTAGCTAAGACGGATGACGTAGCATAGCCCGTCGATCTCCCACTTACGCTCGTGCAGCTCGGGCTTCATATCGGTAAGGTCGCGCTGCCAGTAGCTGCCCTCCTTGTTCATGTTGAAGGCGTTGGCGTAAGGGTCAATCAGCACGCATTCCACCTGGCGGTTGATGACGCCCGCAATAAGGGTTTGCAGGTTCTTATCCTCCTTCATAAAGGGAAGGTAAGGCCACACCTGCGCGGTGCAATCCCTCAACCACATGGCGTGGATATCGCCGGTAATAACGAAGGTGTTGGGCTTTCCGTTCTTCTCGGTGAAGTTTACGGTACGGTCGAGCGTGTTGGGGAAGCAGTTGCCGAAGAGCCACGCCACCTCCTTATCGGCAATCTTCGACTGCATCTGCTCGATGGTACGCTCGATGGCAGGGCTCGAAAAGTTGCGCTGCTCCTTGGCTACGCGCACCGTAGGAAAGGTTTGCGCCATCAGGCTGCCGCTAAGAAGCACAGCACCCAGTGCCAGCATTGTCTTTCGCGTGTAGCTAGTTAAATTTACTCTCATAGTGTAGTGTTTGATGATAATAGTACTGCGAATGTAAGAAATGTAGTGGAAATGTAGTGGAATTGTAGCATACAAGTAGAGCCAAGGCAATGCCTTGGCTCTACATACTACCAAAAAGGCAGCTTATTCCTGTACGGTACGACGTTTTCGAGCCTCAATTCTATTGCAGCTAACCATCGTAAAAAAGGTACAAGCCATAGCAATCATCGACTTATAGCTTGTTGCATTTACCTCCCACGATAGGTTGCTGAAGTTTAGGTGGGTCGCTGCGATAGCAATCATTACCAGAGCAGCAAGGGCAACGATGTTTCTAAGTCGTTTCATGATAACCTATCCCTCCATCGATTTACGAATGCTGCGCAGCTCATCGAGAATGGGCTTCTTTCGACGATACCAGAGGCTTACACCGATAATCAGTCCAACGGTAAGCCCAATGATAAGCGGAATTTGAGCCGTAAGTATACTTTGAATGGTCAACGGCTTACCATCAGCAAATATGTAGCATACCGCAATACTGGCCATCACTAAGAAAGGGAGTATAAATAGCTGTTCGAGTTGGAACAAGGCGTAACGCTTCTCTACGTTTGCTATAAACTTAACAACGGGAATGTCGTAGCAGGTGTGATTAATCTGACGAATCTTATAGATGAGGTAGGGAATCACGGTAATAATTCCCAGTACGTATATGGCATATCCCCAAGAACCATTTCCCTCAGGGTTATCCAAATACTTTACGATACCTCCTATGGTATATAGAATCCCAATACCGATAAGCATAATACTTACGGCAACTAGCAATGTTTTATCCCGCTTATCCTCTTTGCGTACTTTTTCAACAACGCCCTCCACCTTGCGGGTAAAGTCTACACTCATATTCTCGTCGCTGTTGTACGATAGCGACTGGAAGCTATTCTTAAAATCGTCTATATTCATGGCTTTAGAATTGATGGTTATACCGCAGCTTGCCTTATTTGGGGAAATTGTTCAGCTGCTATTTCGCTTAGGCGCTGCTTAATGCGGTGAATCTTCACCCTAACATTGGCTTCGGAGATACCTAGGATATCGGCAATCTCCCGCTGAGGCAAATCCTCGAGGTATAGGCCAATAATGGTTCGTTCGGAGGGTTCCAGAAGGTTAATGCAACGGATCAGATGCTCGATGCTGGGCTCTGTACCAGCAGGTGGCTCTGTTTCTAAAACATCGAAGCCATCGGGCATCAATCGAGTTTGCAATCCCCGTTTAAGGCTACGGACGTGAGTTAGGCAAGTATTCAGCGCAATGCGGTAGATCCAAGTGCTCATGGCAGCCTCGCCCCTATAGGAACTGAGGTTTTCCCATACACGGATGAAGATATCCTGCATCAGATCCTTGCGCTGATCGGTATCGCCCGTGTAGAGGCAGCAAAGACGGAAAACCCGGTCGCGATTGGCCCGAAAGAGCTTTTCGAAGAGCTGTTTGTCGTTTTCCATTAGGTTGATTTAAGGTTTCTCAATCATTTTACACCCTTTTGACGCCAAGTATACGAAATGTTACATTCCGAACCTTGAAAATAAAAATCCCCGGTAGCCAAAAGAAGCACCGGGGATAGTAGCGTTTTTAGATTCGATTCCTACATAGCCATCTCCTTAACCTCCTCGTTGATAACCCTTATCTTCTTCCACCTCCCGCTACGGAATCGGAAGTAGAGAACAGAGCTAAACATAAAGAAGAAGAGCACCAGCAGGAACCAGCTAAGCCCTATCGAAAAGTTAAAGACGTTGAGCGACAGGTACAGGATCGGAACAAATAGCCAATGCGATGCAACAGATGCTATCATGGTAAAATGCGTATCTCCGGCTCCACGTAATGCGCCAACCAGCGCAACCACTAGCGCTTCCACCAAAACGTATAAGGCTGCTATTCGTATCATCAACGTTGCTATTGGCACGGCCTGCTCAAATAGCTCCGAAGCAATACTAGGTGCAAATACCCGCGTAAGCACTTCTGGAATCAAAACAAAGAGGAAGAGAATTACCGTAGAATAGACGACTCCAATCTTAATAGCCGACAGTGCAGCCCTATGGGCCACCTGAGGCCTACAAGCACCCATATATCTACCCACCAAGCTGGTTACGGCAATCTCTATTCCCAGTAGAGGAATAAATGAAACCAAATCCCAGTTGAACATGATCGTTGTAGCGGTTGCCACAACCTCTCCCTTAGCATGGAAAAGCGACACCATTGCCGAAAATGCCATAAAATTTAGGAACATTTCCAATCCAGCAGGATAGCCGTAGTAGAGCAGCTTCTTCATAATCTTCCAATCGAAATGGAACGACTGGGAAATATGAAACTCCTGACGATTTTCCTTCCTAAAGTAAGCAACAAGAAGCACGCACACCGCACAAAACGATCCGCTAATGGTTGCTATGGCCGCACCCCGTATTTCCATGGCCGGAAAGCCAAGCTTACCAAATATCAGGATGTAGTCTAAGACCACATTTACCACCATTGCCAAAAGGGTAGCCTTCATAACAATCTTTGTTTTACCTATTCCGGTAAAGTAGCAGCCCAAAGCGTAGCGCAGCAGCCCAAATAGGGAGCCCCATGCTAAGATGTTGACGTACTCCACCTGAAAACCTATCTGAGCAGCGGGAATTCCCATCATCCTATAGAAGCTTTCGGCGAAGGGAGTAAAGGCAAGGATTACCGGCCACGCCGCCAACGCCACAAGCATTGCCTGAAACGATGCCTTTGCGGAGTTCTGCCGCTCGTTTGCCCCAAAATACTGGGCAACAAGCGCTGTCGAGTAGCCAATCAGCCCAACGAAGAAGAACATAAGCACCTGTAGCGAGACGCCTCCTCCTAGCGAGGCGTTCATCTGCGCCGAATCGACTCGGGCAAGGAAAAGCCTATCGGTGAAGGTCATAATTCCGTCACACGAGGTAGATATAATCATTGGGAGTGCCAAGAAAAGTAGCTCCTGTATTCCTCCCGGTTTTGCGTACTGTTGTCTAATTTTTTGTTGAAAATTCATAGTTTACCAATAGCTGTATAGTACAGTTTATTCCTAGTAGCGCCGTAGTCTTGCCAAGCTTAAATACGAGCACCAATAGGTTAAGCAGTAAAAGTTCTGTTAGCGCTACAACGTATAGCCTAAGCAGAATGCAAAGAATATGCTTATACGCATCGGGTGCGTATGCAATAGAAAAACAAACGATGACTAACTAAATAGCCTGACGCTTTCGGGCAAAACAAGGTTCAGAGAGGAGATGTTTATGCTTGCCAAAAAGGTTGTTACTGAATTGGTAACGTTCGAGAAGGGTTTTGAATCCCCTTTGAGGAAAGGATTGCGTGTTCTTTGAAATGTCCCTATTCGAGCGTTAGCAGCTGACCGACATCTTCATCTTTTTACGTTTTAAGTTTATACCCCGCAAAAGTATGACATTTGCTTTGGGGAGAAAACAAAAAATCCCAAAAGATTTTTCACTAATGGGATTTTTCAGTATAGCAGATAGCCTACCTTACTTACAAGATATAGATAAACGACTCCAAAGGTTTGACAGAAACATCAACGGTACCCACTCCCTTAGCCACCTTTAGGGTAGCGGTGGTTCCGTATAGCGCATCCTTTAGGGTGTAGCTACCGTTCTTCAATCCCCAAGCCTTAATGATGCTGGCAGGGATGGTAAGGTTGAAGCGGCTCGTGGTTTTTGCGTCGAAGTTGGAGATAACAACCAGCTTTTGCTTGCCGCTCCAGCGCACGAACGAGAAAATATTACGATCGTAGCCTTTGGTATCCTTGCGGTTTACGGTTTGGATCTCGGCATACTTGCCCGTAAGGGCTGAGCTGCTGGTGGAGAAGTTGAGCAGGCGCTTGTAGAAGTCGCGTAGCTCCTTTTCGTCGGTGGTAAGGGCGCCGCCATCAAACTTACCGCCATTCATCCAGCGCTGATGGTTTGGAACGCCCGCGTAGTCGAAAATGGTGGTGCGCGAGTGGGTTCCGAAGCCAGAGTTTAGGCTACCAGCCTCTCCTACCTCCTGCCCGTAGTAGAGCATCGTTGGCGAAGTGCTGATTGTTGCAGAAACCACCATCATAGGCTTGCCCTTGGCGGCGCTTCCGGCAAATTCGGGGCTGGCAATGCGCTGCTCGTCATGATTCTCTAGGAAGTGCAGCATGTGGTGCTCGATGTCGGCAAGACCATTCTGAATTCCGACAATATGATCGGTAAGCCCACGTCCTTGAATGATATTCTTAAGCGTATCGTACAGCTCAACCTTGTCGTAGAGGTAGTCCATCTTACCCTTGCTGATATAGCTACGGTACTCCTTGGGGTTGTACACCTCGGCAACCAAAAAGGCGTTGGGGTTCTTCATCTTGATGGAGGAGTTCATGTAGCTCCAGAACTCGACGGGCACCATCTCGGCCATATCGTAGCGAAATCCGTCGACACCCATGCTAAGCCAGTAGAGGGCAATGTCACGGAACTTCTTCCAAGAATCTGGAACATCCTTGTTTTTCCAAAAAGCGAAGTGCTCCTTGTACGACTTCCTATCGAACCCGGCAGGCAGCTCGGGGAAGTCCTTTGTACCATCGGGACGAATGCCGTAGTTGATCTTTACCGTCTCGTACCAGTCGTAGAAGTCGGGACGGGCAAAACGAGTACCGTTCCCGGTCCACTTAGCAGGGTTTTCATCAAACTTGCCATCCGATAATGGATGACGCTCGCCGCCAAGCGGAAGGTAGCCGTTCTTAAACTCGGGCACCTCGAAGGGTTTTCCGGGGATGTAGTAGAAATTGTTATCGCGCTTGTACTCCACCGAGGTATCGTCGTTGCGCCCGAAGTCCCTAGCGGGGAAAACGGTGCTGCGGTAGCTGCGCGCCACGTGGTTTGGAACGATATCGATAATCACCTTCATCCCATTTTTGTGGGTGCGGGCGATAAGCGCCTTAAACTCGTCGAGGCGCTTGGTAGGATCAACGGCCAAGTCGGGATTAACGTTGTAGTAGTCCTTAACGGCGTAGGGCGATCCGGCACGCCCCTTCACCACATCGGGGTCGTCGTTGGCGATGCCGTACGTGGTGTAGTCGCCAATTAGCGCATGATGCGGAACGCCCGTGTACCAGATGTAGGTTACGCCAAGGTTGCGAATCTCCTGAAGCGCCCTATCGGTAAAATCGTTGAACTTACCCACACCGTTTTCCTCGATGGTTCCCCAAGGCTTATTGGTGGTATTCGTATTCCCAAAGAGGCGGGGAAAAACCTGGTAGATTACCTCCTTATGGCGAGGCACAACGCCGGCAGCGCTGCCACCTGTCGCTGAGGCCGCCTGCACGCCGCTGCCCGAAAGCAGCGCGATGCAGAAGCCCATTGATAAAGCTGATCTCTTCATTATGCGAGTGTTGTTTTTATTCCGGTAATTGGCTCAGCGATACTATTGCGCACCAGCTGCAATTTACAACATCGAACATAAGGAAAATAGGCCAAGCGCTAAAGGGCAAAAAGCCTGTATGGGTAGAATGAAGGATGAAGGGAATGCCATTCGGTACAAACCGACGACTTTTTGCAATAGAAAGATGGGTACTCCCTAGGATTTCGGCTGGTTTCCCCCGTCTATCAGGTTAGGGAAGATCCATTCTCAGAAAATGTGATTCCGTTTTTTGTGGAAGTGTTGGTGTTTTGAAGGGAAGTGATGGTGCTTTTTAGAAAAGTAGCTATAAAGCAGGGATGAGTAGTACGGCTACAAGGTACCGTACGGGGTAGAGCTATGGGTACTTTAGTTTTCGGCAGGCAAGTGTGCAATTTCTACAACCAGCAAAAGAAGAACCACGCGAAAGTGTTTCCTTTTTTTGAGGAAGTAATTCTCAGAATTGAGGTAGTGATTCGTAGGATTGGGTAAGTGATGCCTAGAATTAATCTAGTAATGCGTAGAATTGAATGGGTGATGCCGTGTTTTAGGTTGTTCACCCATTTTTGAGAGATAGCTCGCAGCTTTTCCCATCAGTAATCGATTTTTGAAAGTTAGCAGCTAATAATCGGAGCAAAGTGTTTGATTTTTTTATGCTAGTGTTTGATTTTCTTGGATGAGTGTTTCATAATTTTACTGAAGTGTTTGTCTGAATTCGATTAGTAACCCTCTGTTTTGTTCAAATTTCTTTATGTATGCTAATATTTCGCAGAATATTAGAGCGTATCGTCAATTTTTTCGACATGTAATTGACTCGTAAAATCTGAATATCAACACAATAAACTAAATTATCAACAAACTGGGCATATTTAACAGAAAGTATTTAGCTCAATAGGAATAGTATTAAGCTAAATGGGGGTTTCCTTGCCCCCCCCTCGACTACGCTCGGGGGACACTCGACTACGCTCGGGGGACGCCTCGACTACGCTCGGGGGACGCCTCGACTCCGCTCGGGGGACGCCTCGACTCCGCTCGGGGGGCACTCGACTTCGCTCGGGGGACGCCTCAACTTCGCTCGGGGAGACGCCTCGACTACGCCCAGAGAGCGCTCGGAAAGAACACTCGGTGCTTCCGTTCCTCGAGCGGAGCCGAGAGGAACCTATCAACAACTCCCCCCTCGACTTCGCTCGGGGAGCACCTCAACTCCGCTCGGGGGACAACTCCGAAAAAGCACGTAAAAATCACCCGCTTTTAGTGCGATACCCGTATTTATACCTGTTTTAGCAAAACAGGTATTTTCTACATAAAAAATACGGATACCCAGCTGTAAATTTGGGCATTAAGGTAGAAAAATCTCTGGTAGCCCCCTACAGCCCCGACAATGGTAGGCGCTAAAGATGGCACCAGCGAAAACAAAAGTCAAAACCTAAAACAACAAGCACAAAACAGCTTACAACAGTGTCTTAGATCCAACTAAAAACTAGTTCCATGAAAGAATTTAACAAGGTATTCCTACGAATGATTTCGGCAGTATGCAAGTACGCAAAGGGTAACGAAGCTATTAACTCGATGCCAGCAGCTAAGGAGCTTTTAACCAAATCGGATACGCTAATCGGAAAGACCGAAAAGGTGTTAGAGTTCGTCGCCACAGAAAACAAGTCGGTAGTAGTAGCTGTAACCTTCGCAAGCGAAAAAGTTGTAGCTCCGCTGTATGCGGTAATCAAAGCGCTTGAGGTGTACTTTACGAAGCAGAACAATACGGCAATGGTAGCCGAGCTGCATATCACCCGTACAGAGATAAAACGTGCCACGTATAAGGCTATCCAAGCCAGCGTAAAGTCGGTGCTAAAGATTGCCCGCGATAATCTTACCAACCTTGCCATTTACAACATTACCGAAGAGCAGCTGGCTGCTATCGAAGCAAACATGCAGCAGCTGACAACCGCCAATACCGCTTTGGAGGCATACCAAGAGGAGAAAAGGGTAAAGCGAGTGGAGCTGGATGCGCTCATTGAGGAAGGCAAGGAGCTGCTAAACGAAATGGATATGGTGGTGGACATCATCAGCCTCACCCATCCCGAAGCCTTTAAGGGGTATACCGAAGTACGTAACAAGAAGGAGTATACCGAGCTGCTATTTACCATCTCCGTGGTAAACAGCGAAACCGGAAAACCCGAAGAGAATGCCCGTGTGGTGGTGCAGTCGACCACCAAAAAGGAAAAGGATAAGCCCTACGTGCTGATCGACCGACGAACGGGCAAATCCGGCGAAATCCGCAACAACAAGCGCGAGTTCGACATCTACGAGATGATTGTAGAAAAGATTGGCTGCGAAACGCACATCCAGCAGTTTACCGTTGCCGACAATACCCCCTTACGCTTAGAGGTAATGCTGAAGAAGAAGGAGGGGGTGAACTAGCCCTTCCCCCTCGATTTCCCCTCGACCCCCCTCGACTTCGCTCGGGGTACGGCTCGGGGTGCACCTAGATTCCGCTTGAGAGACAACTCGAAGTTTCCCGTTCCTCGAGCGGAGCCGAGAGGAACTCTTCAACAACTTCCCCTCAACTTCCCCTCGACTTCGCTCGGGGGACGGCTCGGGAAGCACATAGATTCCGCTTGAGAGACAACTCAAAGTTTCCCGTTCCTCGAGCGGAGTCGAGAGGAACTCTTCAACAACTCCCCCTCGACTCCGCTCGGGGAACGCTCGGGATGCGCTAGAAGAACATTGAACAGAACTCCGTACCCCGAGCGGAGTCGAGGGGTACAGGTCACCAACCACATCCAACCATGAAAGGATACATGTACATCCTCGAATGCGCCAACGGGCTATACTATACCGGAAGCACAAACGATATTGAAAGAAGGCTGTCCGAGCATCAGAATGGAGAAGGCGCGAACTTCACCAAGAAGAACCTACCCGTAAAGCTGGTGTACTTCGAGGAGTTTAACCGAATCGATGAGGCCTACTATAGGGAGAAGCAGATCCAGAACTGGAGCCATAAGAAGAAAAAGGCGCTTATTGAGAGTAAACCTCAAAACCTTCATGATTTAGCAATCTGCCAAAATAAAAGCCATTTTAGGAATAGGGAGTAGGCCCCCCTCGACTCCCCCCTCGACTTCGCTCGGGGGACGGCTCGGGGTAAGGCTCGGGGGAGCAATCGGAGAACACTCAAGGCTTCCGTTCCTCGAGCGGAGTCGAGAGGAACTCTTCAACAATGCCCCCCCCTCGACTCCGCTCGGGGGACGCCTCGACTCCGCTCGGGGGACTCCTAGAATCCGCTCGGGAAGCGGCTCGGGGTACGTTCGGGGAACAACTCGACTTAAGAAACAGTTCGTGAAAACCAAGACTGGAACAACCCCACTAATAGCATTAATTATTCTCTCCCATATTGCACTCGTTTGATCGTTCCTGCGTTTCTTGAATGGCTCTAGGAAACTTTTGGAGCAAAGGCATTGTTTACACTATACGCTGAATTCTAAACAACATGGAAGAGGATAATAAAACCATCAAACAATGGGAAAAGGGCTTACGCATCAGACATGTAGCTCACAGCATTGCCTTTTCTCACTATGCCATGCTCAATCGAGTAATTGGACTTATCTCAACCCTACTATCGGCACTAGTTGCCACGGCAATTTTTACCTCCATTTCACAAACCGGAAACAAGTACTGGATCGTCATTGCCGGATTAATCAGCATAATAACCACATTAACATCCGCTGCCACATCATTTTTAAAGTATGGCGAACTAGCAGCCATGCACAATCAGGCCCTAGCTTCGTTTGGCAAGCTAAGGCGCGATCTGGAGTTAAAAATATTGGAAGGGCTATCGGATAAAGACATTGACAAGCTCCAAGAAATTAACAAGAAGTGGAGCGAGCTGGAAAAAAGTACGCCTGCTATTCCTAATAAAATCTACGACATTGCCCATAAAAAGGTCAACAAGGCAACTTCGAAGGAGAAATAGCACAAGCAACCAACCGAGAAGACCGCCCCACCAGTAAGCATCAACGGATAAACCACGCGGTATAAGCTAAGCACTTTCGTTGCTCAAGCAGCAGATGAACCACGCCTATTAAGCTCAAACAGAGTAAGGGAGGATAAAAGTAGAGCCTGTATCTAGCACAGGTCGCATCCTCTATCCTTTCTTTAAAACCTCTTGGTCTCAAAGATCTTTGGGTTTATATTTACCATTTGAGGTATACACAAACGGTTAAAGCGATAAGCGGCAGCTTACTACTACACAACCGCCGTATCCCAAGCTGAGAGAACTGAAACCCGAGGTGCTTGCTACCCTAAAGTATCTCCATCGAATCATTTAAAACCAGACATCAACATGAGACGAAGTCTTACTTTTATCCTGCTGCTGCTAGCTTACGGTTCAACATCTTTGGCGCAAACCGAAGTTAAGGAGCTGAGCTTATGGAAATTTTCTAGAGCAGATAATGCATCCGCCTCACGAGCTGATTTCGACGACTCGTACTGGGAGACGGTAAAGATACCCCACGATTGGGCGATTTACGGTCCTTTTGATAAGGAGATCGATAAGCAGGTTGTCAGGATAGAGCAGAACAACGAGAAGGTGGCTACGGAAAAAACGGGTAGAACGGGAGCTTTGCCTTTTATCGGGGTGGGCTGGTACCGAACCACGCTAGATCTACCTGTATTCAGCAACGATAAACAGGCACTGATCACCTTTGACGGAGCCATGAGCAATGCCGAGGTGTTTGTAAATGGCGTAAAAGTTGGAAATCGACCTTACGGCTACAGCTACTTCTACTTCGATATCTCAAGCTACCTACAAGCGGGCAAGAAGAACGTAGTTGCGGTCCGGCTCGAAAACCAACCCTTTTCGTCCCGGTGGTATCCGGGCGCAGGATTGTACCGCAAGGTTAGGGTAATCGTCAAGAATCGGGAGAACTTTAAGCATTGGGGACATTTTATCACAACGCCATCCGTTTCCGATAACATCGCCAGGGTAAACATCCGCTCGCAGGTTCAGGGCGAAAACCTTACGGTAAAAGCAACGATTAGGGATGCCAAAGGCAATACGGTAGCCGAAAAAGTTTCGTCGGAAAGATTCGGCAACGAAATAGAGCAGAACATTACCGTTAAGAATCCCAATCTATGGAGCCCCGAAACGCCCTACCTATATACAGCCGAGCTAAAGCTCTACCAGGGTAATGCGCTAAAAGACTCGGAGGTTGTCCGATTCGGGATACGCCAGATCAGCTACAGCGCCGCCAAGGGGTTCGAGCTTAACGGTAAGGTAACAAAGTTCAAAGGGGTGTGCTTGCATCACGACTTAGGTCCCATTGGTACCGCAGTAAACCGGGCGGCTCTCAAACGACAGCTAACCATCCTGAAGGATATGGGCTGTAACGCCATTCGTTCGTCGCACAACATGCCCTCCATCGAGCAGCTGGAGCTATGCGACGAAATGGGCTTCCTGTTCCTAGCCGAGAGCTTCGACGAATGGAAAAAGCCAAAGGTAAAGAATGGCTACAACCTGTACTTTGACGAATGGGCAGAAAAAGACGTGGAGAACCTGGTACGCGCCACCAAAAATCATCCCTGCATTGTAATGTGGAGCGCCGGTAACGAGGTGCCAGATCAGTGGGGCAGCGACGGAGTAAAAAGGCTAAAGTGGCTTCAGGATATTTTCCATCGCGAAGACCCAACTAGACCCGTAACCGTGGGGATGGATCAGGTTAAGGCGGTAATGGAAAGCGGCTTTGGCGCTATATTGGACATTCCGGGCCTAAACTACCGCGTGCACCTCTACGATGAAGCTTACCAAAGATTTCCTCAGGGGATTCTTTTGGGATCTGAAACAGCATCGACGGTAAGCTCGAGGGGCATCTACAAATTTCCGGTTGTAAGCAAACCAGATAAAACCTATCCCGACCTACAGTGCTCTTCCTACGACCTAGAATTCTGCGATTGGTCGAATATCCCAGAAGATGACTTCATTCAGCAGGATGACAAACCTTGGGTTATCGGCGAATTTGTATGGACGGGCTTCGACTACCTAGGAGAGCCAACACCCTACGACAACTACTGGCCTTCGCGAAGCTCCTACTTTGGCATCTGCGACCTTGCAGGCTTGCCTAAAGATAGGTTCTACCTATACCGTAGCCGTTGGAACACAAAAGACACTACTTTACACATTCTTCCCCACTGGAACTGGGAAGGACGCGAGGGTCAGACAACTCCAGTTTTCGTATACACAAGCTACAACAGCGCCGAACTCTTTGTTAACGGGAAAAGCCAGGGGATACAAAAAAAGAGTACCCAATCGAAGCTAAACCGTTACCGGTTGATGTGGATGGATGTGAAGTACGAGCCGGGAACATTAAAAGTGGTGGCCTACGACGATAAGGGAAAACCCGCTGCCGAAAAAACAGTGGTAACAGCAGGCAAACCCCATCATATTAAGCTCGAAGCCGACAGGCAAACGATCACCGCAAATGGCGAAGACCTATGCTACGTAACCGCTACCATTGTCGATAAGCAGGGTAACCCCTGCCCCAACGCCTCCAACAGGCTATACTTTAAGGTAAAGGGCACCGGCAAATACAGGGCCGCTTGCAATGGCGATGCAACCTCGCTGGAGGTGTTCCACAAGCCCACCATGAAGGCCTTTAGTGGCAAGCTAGTTGTCTTGGTTCAGTCATCGACCCAAGCAGGAAATATGGAATTAACGGTTTCGGGTGATGAGCTCAAGGAAGGTAAGCTAACAATATCAACCATAAAGGAATAAGATTGCTAATTACAGGCTACAAGCTATAATGTCGGCTAAAGATTATTGAAAGAGCGACCCAAGACATCTCCAAACAAAAAACAAGCGCAGCTACACCAAAGGCTGCGCTATTTTTTTGCTGTCGCCTATTCTGTTATTGCCTGACAGCGATGGGCTTTTGCCTTTGTCAAACAAGGCTCTATAAAAGCCCATGTTTAGCAAAGGAACGGCAGCCCGCAGGTGCTTGTTGCCCATACAGCCAACATTTCCGGCATTTTGACAAAACCTTAATTATTCACTAACTTGTATATAGTTAGATAAGCAGATGAGGAACTACACGCTGACTACTGAAGCATCAAGTGCCATTCCTAAAATATTTCTGATTGTTTACAAGCTCTCTATGAGTTAAAGTATTATTCTAAAAAGCACTGTAATGATTTAGATTAAATACCTGTGGTTATGATTTCAGATGTAATACGAAGAAAAATAAGCCAAAAGCTAACTGGTGAGCGCGAAATAAAGTTTCAGAACACTATTCCTGATGACTATTCTATAGCAAGAAATATTCATGAACTTGATAAAATTGGATTGTACCTGCATATTCCTTTTTGCAACCAGATATGCCCGTATTGTCCATACAACAAAGAGATATTCCGGGATGATATGGCTAAAAAATATGCAAAAGCCGTAATAAAAGAGGTTGAAAAATATGCCGATATGATGGATGGCAAACCGATATCGAGCTTTTACATTGGAGGTGGCACACCAACTTCCATGTTGGGCAACGGTCTTGGGGATATTCTTGATGCCATTTATAAGAATTTTAATATGCAGTGTTCCATTCACATTGAAAGCCACCCCAACCATCTTAGTAATGAAAACCTGAATACCTTGAAAGCACTAGGTGTTAAATACCTTAGCGTTGGTGTCGAAGCTCTTCAGGACAGGCATTTGAAAGCGTTGGAAAGACCGTATAGCGTTAGCGAGGTCAAAGATATTATGGAAAGAGCTGTCGCCAAAGATTTCGAGTGTGTAAACATCGATTATATCTTCGACCTACCTGGTCAAACTACAGCAGAAGTTGAACAGGCTGTATACGACATGGTCAAACTTGGAGTTAATCAAGCGGCTACATACCCGCTGTTTCGTTTCCCATACACGCGATTTGGGCGGGAAGTCACTCAAAACAAGAATGCAGCGGCAACAATTCTACGGAGAAGAAAATTCCTAAAGGTGATAGAAGATATTTTTTACGATTCTGGCTTCTATCGATCGTCTGTATGGGCGTTTACTCAAAAGGGGGTTGACAAATATTGTTCAGTCACTGTTCCTTCTTACCTAGGACTAGGTGCCAGTGGCGGTTCTTATCTCAAAGATATTTTTTATGTGAACACATTTAATGTGGCAGAATATGTAAAGGCAATTGATAGTAACACTTCGCCAATTGCATTATCGGTAAATCTATCAGAGAAATCACAGATGGCAGGGTGGCTTTACTGGCGGATTTATGAAACAAAATTCAGGAAAAGCGATTTCGAACGGCGGTTTAACCGAAGCTTTGATGAAAAGTACGGAACATATATGAAGCTACTGAACAAAGTTGGATTTTTAGATTACAGGAATGACCTGATAGAATTAACTGATAAAGGAACATATTGGATTCATGCTTTTGAGGATTTTTTCTCTATAAGCTACATAAGTAAGCTTTGGGGGACGTCCAAAATAAATCCTTGGCCAGAAAAGGTAATATTATAATATCCCCTACCCCAATCAGACATACAAAAACATACGTCCCATCAAAACATTCAACCATTAGAGTTGCTGCCACATTTGCAAGTATGCTATCCAGATTGCCTGGAGGCAAAAGCATCAGCTGTTTTAATCGCAATTACCCAAATATCTACTATTTGTATCCTATAAAACACTTGAAAAGATTCTGTTTTACTATTCTTATTTAGACTGTTTTCAAACAAACAGCAAAAATAAATCGTTTTACACACTTAAAACTGGTTTGGAGCACTAGAGTACATAGACTGCTATTTATACTCTATTTGAATTTAAAACACTTAACATTGAGTGTAACTCGTACGTTTAGATGAAAACAATTTAAAATCGAAACTTATGAGGAGAATAGTCCACTTCATTCCCGCACTTGTACTGCTCTTAATACTATGCACCCAGTCTGCTTTTGCACAGGTTCGATATACGATAAAAACTCAAAAGGTGGAAATCGTAGGAACTTCGAACATTCACGATTGGACTGCATCGGTCGGAAAGCTTTCTGGCATCTCCGATTTTTATGTTGAGAACAATACGATAACAGGAATAAAATCAGCAGTAGTAGATGTCGACGCCAATTCTCTTGCTGGCTCAAAGGGTAGCATTATGGACAAAAAAATAAAGGAATGCTTTGATTCCGAAAACTACCCCCGAATCAAGTTTGTACTATCAAAAATAAATGGCGTTCAAACTTCCGGAAATGTATCAACCATAAACCTTACGGGCAATATCACCATTAAGACAACAACTATTCCGGTTGATTTCGTAGTTAAAGCAACTACACAGGGCAATGGCGACATTGAGGTGCGTACATCAAGACGAATCAAGATGAGCGACTTTAACCTAAAGCCACCAACTGCGCTGCTTGGAACGCTTAAAACGGCCAACGATGTAACATTAAACATCTACCTACTTCTTAAGAAGTAGCAAAATAACCACCAGTATGTCGCTGGAAAAACAGGTTCTAACAATTAATATCACCACAATGAAATCGAAAGTAAGATTCGCCTTGGTACTTGCGCTTCTGGGAGCAAGCTCTTTAGGAGCATCGGCTCAGTTTGCCGAAATACAGTACCACAACAAGAACGACCAGTACGGGAAGAATAGGTTCGAAACATCTAAGAAAGATTCTGTGGCCTACACAGGTCAGAAGCTTAGAGTAGGGGCTGGCTTTACACAATCATTTCAAACTCTCAAGCACAGCAATAATCCAAATGTTGTAAATGGAGTTGACCAAAACAAGCTCACCCCTATTGAGAATGGTTTTGGCCTTGCTTCGGCAAACATGACGTTTGACGCTCAACTTGCCGACGGCGTTAAGCTTAACCTTACCCTTTACCTTGCTGCTCGACACCACAACGAAACCTGGGTAAAAGGGGGCTACGTCCAAATGGATAAGCTTCCATTTATTAAAGGAGAGTTCTTCGACAACCTGATGAAGTATACCACTATCAAGGTTGGTCACATGGAGATTAACTACGGTGATGCACATTTCCGCCGTACCGACAATGGAAACTCCATCCTAAATCCTTTTGCAGAAAACCTTATTATGGATGCTTTTGCAACCGAAATTGCGGGCGAGGTAGAGGTTAAATACAACAGTTTTCTTGGCGTAGCAGGTTTGAGCAACGGATTGCTCAAAGGCGACGTTATTGAAAAGACCAATACCGCAACAGGCGAAACCAGAGCAAAAAAACCTTCCATATATGGGAAGGTGGGCTTTGACGGTTACCCCGTTGATGGATGGAGAGTACGCGTTACCCAATCGGGATACTACAACGGTGGGTCAACAAGAAATACGCTATATGCGGGCGATCGTGGCGGCTCTCACTATTGGGGAGTTCTTACCAACTCTACCGATCTAACTGCAAACTTTACCACTGGCCGCTTCTCTCCAGGCTTTGACTACCAGGTAAGCTCTCTTATGACTAACTTGTTTACTAAGTACCATGGCCTTGAGTTCTTCGGAACCTACGAATGGGCAAAAGGACGTCCCTACACCAACGCAGCCACTCAGGTAGACAAGCGCAAGGTTAATCAAATAGCCGGAGACCTTCTCTACTATTTTGGTGAAAAGGAAAACTTCTATGTTGGAGCGCGCTACAACAAGCTAAGCGGCGAACTTTTACCAACAGCAATGGATGCCAGCATTACCCGCAACGCTTTCGCAGCGGGTTACTTCTTCACCAAGAACATTCTGTTGAAAGCAGAATACGTTAAACAAAAATACAACGGGTTCCCTACAAACAACCTTTACAATGGAGGCAAGTTTGATGGACTTGTAGTAGAAGCAGTTGTTGGTTTTTAACGCTTAATCGAAAACGATATAGCAGGGAGGCACTCACAAAGCCCCCTGCTATTAATAAGTTGCCAATGCTAGCAAAGTTTTTACTTCAGGCATCTCTTATCGCTTTTGGAGCCTCAAACAGCCCCAACATACACTCCTATTCGTATGAAATACTACCCAATAGCCAAATATCCATTTCCGGAAAAAGCAATATCAACACATTCAAGTGCTACACCGCCAATATTGCACAAAAAGGAGATCTGCTATCCTTCGAACCAGAAGGAATAAACTTGGTTAGCTTTTACAATGCCGATGTTGACCTGATGGTAAAATCGCTCAACTGCGGCAGTAAGCTCATTGAAAAAGATCTTAGCAAATCGCTTATTGCAGACAAATATCCATTCATTCTGCTAAATCTCAAAGAGGCTAAACTCGTTGCACGATATCCAAACAAAACAGCAAAGTATCAAGCCTCCATAAGCATGACGATTGCCAATACCACACGCGATGTGAATGTGGACATTCTTATTCAGCAAATAGACAAAAACACCTTTAGAATTACAGGCAACGAAGTTATTAGCATGACCGATTTTAAAATAAAGCAACCAACCGCAATGCTTGGGATGATCGTTGTAGACCGCGAAATCACTATTAGCTTCAATGTTCTTGCAGTTGTTCACAAAAACGCCCTCACAAACTATACAACACCATTAACAGGGAAATCTACTTTACCACAGATGCAAAAACTCTAATAAGACCCTCCTCCTGTTATCACAGAAATCAATATTTGAAAAAAAAGAGCGGGTGCCCAATCCCCGCTCAATATCATACTTTAAGTTAACCTTACTAGTTCTTATCTAACGAGCTACTCTTATCGATAAGTTCAGCCAAGCTTACTGAAAGTTCTACCTTATCAGGACTTCCTGGGCCAACTTGAATCTTACCATCTTTGTTGGTATCAACAAGTTTAGTAGGATCGATAGCAGCAACTAGGCTAGCAAGAATGCCATTTACATTAACCTTTACGTCCAAACAGCTAAGCTGCGAGGTAAGAGTAATTCTATCAGCTTCTGTCTCGTAATCAATTTCAAGCTCGGCTTCCCTATTGTCCCAGATTTCAATAGGAGTACCTTTATAGGTTCCCTTAATTAAAACCGTTTTCCCGTACATTGAATGAGAAGTCGGCAAACTCTTGTTTTGCTCAATATCAAATTCAATCTCCTCAAGAGGTCCTACAGGAAGTGAAATTTCAGGAAGCGTAATGCTACCAAGCTGTTTTCCTTTTAAAATGGCAAACTCAAATGGTCCTCGATACTCTACCTCTTCAGGCAAATAAGCTGGGTTGTCTGGATTCTGATCGAATTCAAATTCCACCTCACCAAGCATTACATTAAAATCGGTAATATCGAAATCCGATAGAACTGCTGCTTTAAGTGTAGAGGTTTCCTTAACAGCCTTAAATTCTAAACCAAAGTTACCATTCTTGTCATCATCATTTGAACATGCTGCGAGCGCGACTAAAGCCACGCAGGCTAAGATTAGATTCTTTCTCATGTGGGTCTTCTTAATATTAAAGGTTTAACAATTGACGGCATTGGGCCTACCGTTTTATTAACACCCCATTAATCGCGCACCAAACATAAAGATTTAAGCTAACGAAATATAATCTACATTTAACATTACCGCCCTTATAGAAGGATTTTTGTATAGCTTTTTTTAAAAAGGTCACACAACCTATACCTATAAATCCCGCCTATAATGGTTAATATCTGGTAACTATCAGACTATAAAAAGACAAATCATATCTAATCACTATCTTTGCCGCCAATCATCCAACCGTAAGCAATGACACGAAAAGATATAGAAATAATGGCGCCCGTAGGTAGCTACGAATCGCTAATGACCGCCATTAACGCCGGAGCTAACTCCGTTTACTTTGGCGTGGAACAGCTGAACATGCGTTCAAAGTCTTCAAACAACTTTACGCTCGACGATTTGCGTAACATTGCCTCCATTTGTTACGAGAATGGCGTTAAGTCGTACCTAACGTTGAATACCGTCATGTACGACCACGACATATCGATGATGCGTAAGGTTATTGATGCCGCAAAAACGTCGGAGGTTAGTGCAATTATCGCTTCGGATATGGCTGCAATCTCCTATGCTCGTGCCAACGATGTGGAGGTTCACATATCAACCCAGCTAAACGTAAGCAACTACGAGGCTTTAAAGTTCTATGCCCAGTTTGCTGATGTGGTGGTGCTCGCCCGCGAGCTCAACATGACCCAGGTGAAGAACATCCACAAGCAAATTATTGCGGAAGATCTTCGTGGACCATACGGCGAGCCTGTAAAAATTGAGATGTTTGTGCATGGTGCGCTTTGTATGGCCATTTCGGGTAAGTGCTACATGAGCCTACATGAGAATAACGCCTCTGCCAACCGAGGTGCCTGCCAGCAAACCTGCCGAAAAGCCTACGTGGTTACCGAAAAGGAAACAGGAAATCAGCTAGAGATCGACCACGAGTACATAATGTCTCCAAAAGATCTTTGCACCATCGGTTTTCTTGATAAAGTTATCGGAGCTGGTGTAAGGGTATTAAAGATAGAAGGTAGAGCACGTTCGGCCGAGTACGTTAAGCGTGTTGTGGAAACCTACAACGAGGCGGTAAATGCCATTCTTGATGGAACCTATTCAAAGGATAAAATTGACCAATGGGAAAGCCGTCTATCCGAAGTATTTAACAGAGGTTTTTGGGATGGGTACTATCTTGGCCGAAAAATGGGAGAATGGAGCAAAGTATACGGTTCTAAGGCAACCAAAAGAAAGGTATACGTAGGCAAAGTAACCAACTACTTTGGCAAACTTAACGTTGCTGAAGTACAGATTGAAGCTGCCGAACTTCATAAAGGTGATAGCATTGTAGTTATGGGTCCAACAACAGGTGTTGTTGAAGACGTAGTTAAAGAAATAAGAGTAGATTTAGAAGAAACAGAAAAGGCCAACAAAGGAGTTCTCTGTTCGCTACCTTTAGACAAAGTTCGTCGTGGCGATAAGCTCTACAAAATGGTCAATGTAGAAGAAGAGTAGCACAGATTTCAATAAACGAGACAGAAAAAAAATGAAAAAAATTGTGCTAACTCCTCTCGAATGCATTGGATGCGGAAACTGCATGGATATTGCAGCAGCCTACTTTGTAATGGACGAAAATGGCAAAGCAAATCTCTATGGAGGACGCCCCGAAAAAGATTCGACAGTCACGGAACTCTTTCCTGACGATGATGACGTACTATCATCGGCCATTGCTAGCTGCCCATCACGATGTATCTTAGTGATAAAGTAACAAAAGAGACTACATACTAGATACTATAAAAAGCGTCTTTTTGACGCTTTTTTATGTTTACGAAAAAAACAGGTAGATTTGTAACTATAATATTTGATTGGCTATGAACTATTCCATCCTTTTAATTGATCCGGAAGCTAAACGCCTCCGCGAAGTTGCCTCGCTGCTCGAAAAGCAAGGTATGAATATGCTTACCGCAAAAAATGTTGCCGAAGCGGAGCAACACTTGCTCAACGATGGCTCCATTCAAGCCGTTCTTACCTCTTGGAAAGTTCCGATAAGCGATAGCGATAAATCGTACGTTGTTGGAGAGGAACTGTTCAAGCATATCAGCAAGATCCGATTCGAAGTAGATATCTTTCTGCTCACTAATAAAACGGCAGGCGAAATATATACCACCGGAGGGTTACTCAGCGGCTACTTCTACCGTGGCGATAACGACTACGAAGAAATTGCCAGCAAAATTCATAGCGTGGTTTACAACGGAAAAATCAGGGCACCATTCTTTGATGCGCTAGTCGACTACTCTAACACCACTCGCGATTCGTGGCATACTCCTGGTCATGCTGGCGGTTTTTCGGTAAAGAACTCTCCTTGGGTAAAGGACTTTTACGAATTCTTTGGTCACAACATGTTTGCATCAGACCTATCGGTGTCGGTACCGGCGCTCGATTCGCTGCTCGAGCCCAAAGGCGTTATCAAAGAGGCGCAGGAGCTGGCGGCCCGTGCATTCGGATCGCGCTACACCTTCTTTGCCACCAACGGAACGTCTACTTCCAATAAGATACTGATACAAACCTTACTTAAACCAGGCGATGCCATCCTACTCGACCGCAACTGTCACAAGTCTGTTCATTACGGAGTGATTATCAGCGGTGCTGAACCTATTTATTTAATGCCATCAGTTAATAATAAATACGGCATATTTGGGCCAATCCCGAAAAAACAGATTATCGAAAAGATGGATAAGGCAATTGCCGATGGTAAAAAACTGAAAGCAATAATTCTTACCAATTGCACTTACGATGGTTTAATTTACGATATAGCTGATATAGTAAAAGAAGCTCACAATAGGGACATTAAGATTATTGTTGATGAAGCTTGGTTTGGTTATGCCCATTTCCACCCCGAGTTTGCACCTTGCGCGATGGAAGCAGGTGCCGATTATGCCACCCAATCGACGCATAAAACCATGTCGGCTTTTAGCCAAGCATCGATGATTCATGTTCAAGATCCGGATTTCGAGAAAAACCGCGAGTTCTTCACCGAAAACCTCAACATGCATACCTCAACATCGCCACAGTACACCATGATTGCTTCGCTCGACATCGCTCGCAAACAGATGGTACTCGAAGGATATTCGCTACTATCGAATGCGTTAAAACTATCGGAGATGCTAAAGAAATCTATTAACTCACTCAAGAAGTTTAGGGTATTGGAACTAGAGGACCTAATTTCTGAGGAAGTCAAGAATGATAACATCCGACTAGACAAAACTAAGGTTACAATCGACGTTACCAACTCGGGCTACACGGCCCACGAGGTGGAGCGCATCCTTATGACCAAGCATAACATACAAGTAGAAAAAACAACCTTCAACACACTCACGCTACTCATTACCATCGGAACAACACAAAGTAAAATTAACCGCCTATACTTTGCACTCGAAAGCATCGAGCGTATGAGCGGAAATCAACCTGAAGCAGCCGTAAACGAAATATGGAAAGACTTTAAGCTTAAACTCTCACCAATTAAGTACCTACCTCGCTTCGCCTTCTATACCGATGGAGAACTCATGCCATTACGCAATGCCATCGGGCGAATTTGTGCTACCATGATAGTTCCTTATCCTCCAGGAATTCCATTCCTTGTTCCTGGTCAACTTATTACCGAAGAAATTGTTAATGCTCTTCAAGTATACAGAGACTATAATGTAGAAATACATGGGTTAAATGAAGGACTTATAAAGGTATGCACTCCAGAAGAGGAAAGAATGCTCACAGACAAAGGTCACTCAGTAGTGCAGTAGATTCGAACATATTTCGTTAGTGGCCAATAAAAAGCCACTTATTTTGTTGAACCTGATAATATTGATATAAAAATGGAGTACGGTTTTCTATCGCTCCTTCCTGCTTTAGTTACCATTGTGGTTGCATTTGCAACACGAAAGGTAACCTGGGCGCTTTTCTTGGGTGTTGTAGTAGGTAGCTTTGTTGTTGCCCCATCGTTTACCGCATTCCCAAAGGAGCTACTACATTACGTTTTACTATGCTTTAGCAACTTCGAACGCAACATGATAATTCTCTTTATTCTAGCAGTTGGGGCACTACTAGAATTACTGCGCTTTAGCGGTGCATTCGAAAAGTTTGCTGAGTACATCATTCACTATCTCGACAAGCCTAAAAAGACACGAGTTTCAACATTTTTTATCAGCCTGTTCCTATTTTTCGACGATTATGCGAGCATCCTGATTAGTGCCACTTCAATGCGGTCGGTAGCCGCCAAGCAGCGTATCCCAAAGGTATACCTAACCTACCTGATTGATAATACTGCAACCATCGCCTCTGCTGCAGTAGTTTCTACTTGGGCTGCCTACGAGGGTTCGCTCATGGTTGATGCTGGAAAACCCTTTGGCTTGGAAATATCATCTACTGAATATTTGGTAAAGATGATTCCATATAACTTATTCATATACCTACTATTGTTTTTTGCATTTATATCGGCATTTTCAGGAAAATGGCTGGGCAAAAGAATGAAATCTGGAGCACAATCACGCATTGAAGAGATGCAAAACATCAACCCCAAAGTATCCCACAAAACCTTTATCTACCCAATTATAATGCTGGTTATACTAGCTATAGTAGGAATAATAGTAGCAGGAATCATTGCTCTTAAGATAAAAGGAGGAGGGAACTTTACGCCTATCGATATTATTGGTGAAGCACCAACAATAGAGGTACTGTTAGGTGCTACTCTTGCAACAATCATTTACTCTTCAACTATACTTTTTAAAGACAAGATTATCAATATAAAATCTTTTTTTAGTTCATCTAAAAGTGGAATAATGCATATGCTACCAACTGCATTAATTATCCTTTGGGCAACAGGACTAACCGAAGTTTCTGCAACACTCAATACAGGAGGATACATAGTATCTCTTCTTGAACCTTTCATCACCGCATCAATGATTCCATCGATTGTATTTTTGATGGCGCTACTAATTAGTGTAGCAACAGGATTCTGCTGGAGTTCTATGGCAATCACCATGCCAATAGCTTTTGGAATGGCCATGGGATTAGGCGGCGGAGGCGAAATGGTTTATATTGTCTCGGGTGCAGTGATTGGCGGATCTATTGCTGGAGACCTGCTAATTCCCTACTCAGATATCACGATACTTGGTGCATCGTCAATGGGAGTATCATCCATCAACCACGTAAAGTCACATTTTAAGCAGGTAATGACGGTGATAGTTGTATCGTTTGTTGGTTTTTGGGCTTTAGCAATGAGCGTTCCTGCAACGGTGGTACTACTGCTAAGTGCTGCAATACTATATGGGATTCATGTCATTTGGGCAAAACCAATATAAGAAGCATCAACGCACAAGAATCACATATAAATATGAAGAATAGGCCTTCTCGTATTAGAGAAGGCCTATTCTTTTAATTACTGTACTTTATTAACAACTCTTTTGCCACTTCCAGAAGATCGCCTTGGGGCTGAATAGGATAAACATTTCTATTGCTTATCCATTTCTTTTCTAGAGAGAAATAATCAGGTTTTTCAACCATATGTCCTGCAATTGCGTTACGATTTGCTTCAATAAACATTTTCCAACGAGGTATGTAAAGATCATTAAGAATACCCGACCATTCTTTATGGGCATACTCGTGTAAGTTGGTATTTGGATCTAAAGGTCCCCAAATGGTTATCTGCATACGAGCATTCTGCTCGTAGAGATCTTTATCCGCTGCATTTTTACCCTGTTTTTTTGCCGCCTCTATCCACGGGCCAACCATAAATCCGGTTCGGGTGCTTAAAAGTCGTTCTTGGTCGTTCATTTGTTCCAAAAATAGCTTCGCTTGCTGATCAAACGTCTCGTGATCCTTCGCCTTTATGGCTGCATTCATCTTGTAGTAGGTTTCGCGACCCTCGTTGGCGATGATTTGTCGGGTAAAATCAATAAGATCGTAACGGAAAGCATCCACATTGCCTAGGCTATCTATCGATTTTATGAAGTGCTCTATAGCAGGTTTCATTTTAGAATAGTCGTAGTAGAGCTTAGAAGTTCCCCACGACGATGTAGTCTCTAAATCGAGATCCGGACGTGAGCAGAATATCGACTCGGTACCTCCCTCTTGATAGAAGTATGGTTCGCTACGGTAGGCTGTTTGGAGCAGGATGTTCCACGCCTGAAACATATCTGAAGTAAGTCTCCCGTAACGTGCTTTTATGTATCCCTTTACCCACTCGTTAATATCGAAAGTTGAACTATGCCAAGCGAGGTCAAAGATAAGGTCGTAGGTAACCGGATTGTTCATAAAACCCTCGGGCATGGCACCAACACCAGCAATATTTTTGCCAACCTCGCTATTCATAGCACGGAAAGGCTCCTTTGCCATGCGATCGAGCTTACCGAACATGCTCGGATTTTCGCCCAAGTCGTTTACAATGCACCACACCCAAGGATGCCCCTCGAATCCCTTGCGCTTTTCCCATACATTTCCCATCTCGCCAAACAGATCGAGTATAAGGGTATGCTTGGGATCTAGCTTTTTGAGAAATGTTGGGCTCGGATTACCACCCCAAGCTTGCAGAACCCAAGTAGCATTAGGGAAGTGCTTTAGAATCTCTTTCTGCACGTTATGAGTTGCTTCCGAGACATTCATTCCTCCTGCAGAACCTCCCTCATGAAACGGCTCTCCCCCAAAGAAACTGAAATTGCCGTAAAGTTTCTTCACCTCACGGTAGTAGGTATCGGCCATTGCGTTGTAGAGCGAATCGCCTGGAAGCAGAATTACGGGGCGCTTGAAGCCTCCCGCCCACTTTCCTTGGTCGATTATTTTTGCCTTAGGAAACTTATCCTTTAAGGAATTTGGGGCCATTCCATAAAAACTTTGGTAAACCGGATCGATGCCCAACTGGCGCATGCGTGCCAATATTTTCTTCGCAGTTTGCGTGCGCTCCTTAACCATTTCCATAGAGATTGGCCCACCCCATCCTTCGAGGTTACCCATAAGGAACCATGCGTTAAAAGCTGGACCTGGAAGAAATTTCAGAATTTCCTGATCCGTGTAGCCATACTTACGTAGGGTGTTAAGCCAAACCTCTTCTGTTCCGATGGTGGCCAATGCAAGGTTCACTCCATTAAGCGCCATCCAATCGAGTTCACGCTCCCATTCCTTCCATCCCCAAAAGCTCGATGAATAGTTAAGCGTACAGTAGTTAAGAAAGTAGCGATACTTAAATGGAGTCTCAACCCTTACCGGCTTTTCGATTTCGGGAAGTTTGTCCAGCGGAGCAAGGTTGCTGCCCGTTTGCGAGTAGTGGCGGTTGCAATAATATTTTAGGTAGTAGTTTATTCCCATACCAGCAGCCGAAGTGGTGGTTGCTTTCACCTGAAGCCTCCCCTTGTAGGTTGAGAGTTCGAAGTATTCTTTGCCGGAAGATTTAGGAACCTTTTCAACCTGAACTTTTCCTTTTAGCCAAGGGGCAACCCGGTTGGCAACATCGGTAATCGAACGAAAATCTTCAGCTTGCAACATGCTCGCCATAAACAGCAGAACGGTGAGGGTTAAAGCTTTTTTCATTGGTAGATAATTTGGTTATAAGAGGATGTAGTACGATTGTTTTTGAACCGTAGCTAACTCATTTCTAGAGAAAACATCCTCATTTACTATGGTGTTGTTGAAAATAGAATCGACAAAATAAGTAAACTTTTGATTATCCTATCTATGCATTTACTTATGAGTGGCTATAAAAACAAAATGCTGCTCCTTAGGGAGCAGCATTTTCCGTATAGAATTTATAGGTTACTAACGATGATATGTGCTTTCAACTTCTCCCTTTTTAAGCATCAGCGTTCTGCTATTAACCACCCTAAACTTATAAGTAGAGAGAGTATCTATTCCATAATCCTCAGCAACCCTACGATAAGCCGTATCCACTGCACTCTTTAGCGTAACAAAAGTTTTAACCGTATCGGGTATTACAGAGAATTCTTTCACCTGAAAAGACATGCTTTCTGCAATTACCAATAGCTTACCCCTTATTTTTAAAGAATCAACAAAAGCCTTAGCCGTATCGTTAATTGATGAGTAGGTTATGGTAAAGTCTGATTCTCCAAGAGCATAGGTTGCTTTACGAACTAAGCTATCCTTTGTGTAAAACATCGAACTATCCATCATTACCCACTCACCCGTATATGCTGGTTTTTGGTTCGATTCGCAGGAGTATAATACTGTAGAAAGCAGTACTATAAAAACAAAAGCAACACCCAGTAAAGTAATCCGTTTATTCATAACAGCAATGAAATTTGAGTATTATCCCCTTTTTTCAATATGACAAAAAAACAAAAAAATACGATCATTCATACTAAATGCACATAGAATTAGCTCATCATCAGCAGAATTATTTTTACAACCGCACACCCCACCAGTAGGTAATACCCACATTTTATCTAGTTTTGCCTAGTCACATGCAAAAGCAGCGCTTGCTGCATCATTTTACTACTATTTCGAACATGGAGCATAAACTATTACATCCAAGAATTGCATCTGCAAGTCTTTTGCTGGCTCTTAGCCTCCTTGTCTCGGCTACAAGCTGGGCTGGTCCTAAATCCTACAGCAATGCCATTACCTCACCGTCAAAGCAAATAAAAGCTACGGTTACCCTTCGAAACGGTAGGCCATGCTACTCGCTCGTTTATAAGAACGATACGCTGGTACTCCCATCGTCGCTGGGATTTGTGCTGCAAAATCGCGACAGCCTTACCCGCTTCAGCTTGGTAAAAGCATCCATTAGCAAGTTCGATGAAACATGGAAGCCGGTATGGGGACAGTACTCCTCGGTTCGAAACCGCTACACCGAAATGAAGTTAGAACTTAGAGACCTAAAGAAGTCGCGGCTGGTTAACCTCTTCTTCCGAACTTACGACGATGGCTTCGCCTTCCGCTACGAGATACCCGAGCAAAACGGCGTTGACGATATTGTGGTGACATCGGAGGAGAGCCGCGTAAAGTTTGCCGGCAGCTACCGCTGCTGGTGGAGCTGGGCCGACTACAACACGCTCGAGAAGACGTTCTACCAAACGCCCCTAGATAGCGCAACGCACGTTGCCATGCCGTTCACCCTACAAAAATCGACCGGAACCTACATAACCATGCACGAGGCGGCCATAGACCGCTACTCTACCATGACGTTAAAGCGCGAGAACGCCTCAACGTTCAAGGGAAACCTGGCTCCTTGGGGAGATGGTACGCTGGTGAAGTGCAAGAAATCGCTTAAAACACCCTGGCGCCTATTTGTGGTGGCCGACCGACCCGGTGGCCTCATCGAATCGAACCTTGTGCTAAATCTCAACGAGCCCTGCAAGCTGCCCGACGTGTCGTGGATTACCCCAATGACCTACATCGGAATTTGGTGGGAGATGCACCTAGGCATAGGCACATGGAACATGGGGCCTAAGCATAGCGCCACCACCGAAAACGCCATCCGCTACATCGACTTTGCTGCAGCGCACGGCATCAAAGGGTTGGTAATTGAGGGATGGAACACTGGATGGGAAAACTGGGGCAAGAAGGGCGCCTTCGACTTCGTAACCCCCTACCCCGACTTCGACATCAAAAAGGTGGTTGACTACGGCAAGAGCAAGGAAGTTGCCATCATTGGCCACCACGAAACCGGCGGCGATACCCAAACCTACGAGCAGCAGCTCGACTCAGCCTTCGCCTTCTACAAAAAGGTGGGCATCGACATCGTTAAGACTGGTTATGCAGGTCCTGTTACCCCCGAGGGCGAAAACCACCACGGCCAGTGCATGGTGGAGCACTACAACAAAGTGATGCGCACCGCGGCCAAGTATAAAATTATGCTCGACGTGCATGAACCAATTGTACTCTCTGGATTGAGCCGCACCTACCCCAACCTAATGACCGCCGAAGGGGTACGCGGCATGGAGTGGAACGCTTGGAGCGAGGGCAATCCACCCAGCCACACCTGCACGCTGCCCTTCCTTCGCGGCATGGCCGGACCGATGGACTACACGCCGGGGATCTTCGACATAGACCTGTCTAAGTATGCCGGGAAGCGCCAGAAGTGGAACGACCTCGATAACGGCCACTCGGCCGTGCATAGCACCATTGCCAACCAGCTTGCGCTGATGGTGGTGCTCTACAGCCCGCTGCAGATGGCCGCCGATCTGCCCGAGAACTACGAGGGCAACCCAGCCTTCAAGTTCATCGAGCAGCTGCCCACAAGCTGGGACGAGACTAGGGTACTGGATGCCTCCATCGGCGAGTACGTGGTAACCGCACGCCGTAAGGGTACAACGTGGTATATTGGCGCCATCAGCAACGAGAAGGCCCGCGAGCTCAGCATCCCGCTATCCCTACTAACGGCAGGTAAGAAGTACAGAGCCGTGAGCTACGTAGACGGCAGCAACGCCCACTACGAAACCAACCCCGAGGCCATCGACATCAAGACCTCAACCGTAACGAAGGCCGATAGGCTAACGCTTAAGCTGGCCGCAGGCGGTGGGGCCGCCATCCGCATCGAGGAGGTGAAGTAAACGATACTGTTCGGAAGACCTGACAGGTTTTAAAAACCTGTCAGGTCTTCCGTTGGACATGGTAGAGCCGTTGCAATGCAACGGCTCTACGACTTTTATATCGGTGCTACGGCCTATGTCGGGGGTTAAAAGCCCACGAGACTTCCCCTCGACTCCGCTCGGGGAGCGGAAGGGTAGCGGAAGGGTAGCGCTCGCACCCCGAGCGGAGCCGAGGGGTACGGCATAGCCACGAGCCGCTTGAGAACTACCTTCCACATCGAATTCCACTACAGCAAGGGGCGACCTCCTTTTGGGAGATCGCCCCTCTTTTATGCGTCCAAACCTAGTGAGAGGATGTAGGGCTACTTCGTTTCCGAATCCTTCTTCTGCTTGGCAAGAAGGGTAGCCCTGGTGCGTAGCTTTTTGGCGTACTCGGCATCGAGCTGATGCAGCAGGTCGTTAACCTTACCCCACTCCGAGGTGGGTTCGGCCATGGCCATGCCGGCAACCAGCGTACGGAAACCGCGAATGGCAGCCTCGAGCTCCTTACGGGCGGTGCTGGCCGCCTCGATGTTGAGCCGCTCCTGGGTGGCCTCGCGGCGCTGCTCGAAGAGCGTATCAAAGCTGTTCTGTACCGATTGCAGCTCGTCCAGAATGGGCTGCACGCCAGCTTTCGCCACCGCCGCCGCATAGTCTGGCTGCTTGAAATCGTTGAGTAGCCCCTTAATCATGGCCGATTCTTCGCTGTAGGAGCTCCGAATCAGGTCCAATCCGTAGGTGTCGAGCTTCGAGAGCAGAAGCGTTGCCGCCTCCACCGACGTTGCACTAGAAGAGAACGATAGGCCCATAACGGTGTAGTAAAGCCACTTTACGATCCTATCGCGGTCGGCATCCAAGGCCAAGATCGGATCGGTGAGCATGCTCTTGCCGTCCTTCTTAAAGCCTTCGTCGTACTTGTTGAACTTCGCCTCTACGGCTAGGTAGAGCGGCGACTTCGAAACCAGAAGAGGCCCCTGCTGGCGAGCAATGCTCAGCGTCTGCGAGGTGTACTCGTAGAGCTCCGACGTGTTCATGCCGCTGGTTCCTAATAGCTGTTTCATGATCTAAGATTTGATTAGGTAAGTAAACAAATCAGTCGTATGGTTTGGTGCACTATTTTTCGTATTCATCGCCCGAACGGTGCTGGTGAGCTTGCTTCGGAAGTTGCAGCCCCAGACCTCGGGAATGCCCTCGCAAACGCGAAAGCTGATTCCCGACCCCTCAGGAATGCCCCTGCAATGGTGAAAGCTGATTCCCGAGACCCCGGGAACGCCCTCGCAACCGTGAAAGCTGATTCCCGACCCCTCAGGAACGCCCTCGCAACCGTAAAAGCTGATTCCCGACACCTCAGGAATGCCCTCGCAACCGTAAAAGCTGATTCCCGACACCTCAGGAATGCCCCTGCAATGGTGAAAGCTGATTCCCGAGACCTCAGGAATGGCCCCGCAGCCGCGAAAGCTCGTTGCCGAGGCGGCTACGGCTAGGGCTTCGCTAGTTGAGCTCGATGCTCGAGCGGAGGTAGGCCTCGTACGAGGGACGGAGATCCTCGTAAACCTTCCTTGCCTCAGCATCGCCCGCCTCGGCCAGCTCCTTTACGTGGTAGTAGTAGGCGGCCGACTTCCTCACAAGCCGATTGTCCACCTCCAGCTTGGCCTTCAGCAAAAAGGTCTCCAGCTCGTAGACGCGCTTCTTTAGCTCCTCAGCCAGCAGCTCCAGCTCTTCAGGGTTATGGTTTGGGTCCTTTTGCAAGGATTTGATCACCTCAGCCAGCTCTTCGAGCTCCTGAAGCCTAGCATCGATGTTCGTTAGGTCGATATCTTTACTATCCATAATGCTATTTGTAGGTTTAGCTGTCAAAATATCAGCTTGTAAGCTCAAATATAGTTTTTTGTTAAATAGATAATGCTCCCCGATGCAACTTTTTGCAGCAAAATTTAAACTAGTTTATTCCCATTAACGTTATCAAGTTAATTACTCCTACCACCAGATTTCGGCATTAAGGTATCGCAGTAACAACCCAACCAAGTAACCACTAATTGCAACAGCTATGACGCAAATCGAAGAGCTCGTACGCCAGCTTGCGGAAAAGCACGGAACCCAGCGCAGCAGCCTTATGGCCGTACTTCAGGATATCGTCGAACAGGAGCGCTACCTTAGCGAAGAGGCTATGGTAGCCGTAGCGCAGGAGTTCAACATCTCGGCCGCCGACGTTTTCGGGACCGCCTCGTTCTACACCTTTCTCGATACGGTTCCCCGTGGCCGCAACATCATCCGCGTTTGCAAGACCATCTCGTGCCATATGAAGGGCAAAGAACAGCTTGTTTCTGCTCTCGAAGAAGCTCTTGGCGTTCGCAATGGCTGCACCACCTCCGATGGACAGTTCACGCTACTTACCGCAAACTGCTTAGGCTGGTGCCACAAAGGGCCCGTAATGCTCGTCAACAACGATGTTTACCCCGAGGTAACACCCGAATCGGCCATAGCCATCATCAACAAGTACCGCCACTAAAACCAAGCGCCATGGAATCAAAAAATCTGAAAAAGGTAGACCTGATATTCCTCGATACCCCCTACTCCGATATAGTTCAAATTCTCCAGCGGTCCATCCAAAAAACTCCCGACGATCTTATTCTTGAAGTAATAGACTCAGGTCTACGCGGACGCGGGGGCGCAGGCTTTCCAACTGGGCTGAAGTGGCGCTTCGCCAAAACGGAGGATAGCGCCGTAAAGTACGTGGTATGCAACGCCGACGAAGGCGAACCGGGAACCTTTAAGGATCGAGAAATCCTCCAAACCGTACCCTACAAGGTACTAACCGGCATGGCCATCGCCGGCTACGCCATCGGAGCACAAAAAGGGTACATCTACCTACGAGGCGAGTACAACTTCCTGCTACCCGAGCTGCTTAAGCATATTCAGATCTTTAACAAGACCCTAGAGGAGCTGGGGCTCAACTTTACCATCGGAATAAAGAGTGGTAGCGGAGCCTACATCTGTGGCGAGGAGACCGCCCTTTTCGAGAGCATGGAGGGCAAGCGCGGCGAGCCCCGCAATAAGCCGCCCTACCCCACCCAGTGGGGCTTTGAGGGTAAGCCAACGGTAATCAACAACGTGGAAACGCTGGTGTACATCACCATGATTGCGCGCCTTGGTGCCGAGCAGTTCCGAAAAATGGGCACCAAAGCCTCTTCGGGCTCCAAGGTATTCTCCGTTTCGGGCGATACCCCTATTGCCGGCATCTACGAGCTGGAGCTGGGCATGCCCCTCGACGAGTTTGTTGCTGAGTTTGGCGATGGCGACACCAAGGCCGTACAGGTGGGTGGAGCATCGGGCCACTGCGTTCCGCGCAAGCTTTTTAAGGATACCATAATCGGATTCGAAGGAATACCTACCGGAGGGTCCATGATGGTATTCAACTCTACCCGATCAATGTACAATGTGCTACACGACTACCTCGAATTCTTCTGCGAAGAGTCGTGCGGGCAGTGTACCCCCTGCCGCGTGGGCTGCCAGCAGCTGCTAAAAGGCATCGAAGCCGTAAAGCGCGGCGAGCGTAAACCCGAATACCTCGACGATCTCAAGAAGCTAGCCGCCACTATGAAGATCGCCTCCAAGTGCGGATTGGGACAGTCCGTGGCCAACCCATTCAACTCCATCATTGATAACTTCCGCGAAGAGATCATCTACTAACCCCAAACCTTCTAAGCCATGAACATGAACGAGTTTAAGGTAAACCTCAAGATAAACAACATCCCCATCTCGGTTCGCGAAGGGACCACCATTCTCGAAGCCGCCAAGATGCTCAACTTTAACATCCCTACGCTATGCCACCATCCCGACCTATCGATAGCCGGTAACTGCCGGGTGTGTGTAGTAGAAGTGAAAGGCAGCAAGCTCCTCGCAGCCTCGTGCGCAACGCCCGTTGCCGAGGGAATGGAGGTGCTTACCAACAGCGAAAAGGTGCGTACTGCCCGCAAGCATGTTATTGAGCTGCTGCTTTCGGAGCATAACTCCGACTGTACGCGCTGCTTTAAAAACGGCAGCTGCGAGCTACAGGAGCTGGCCGCCGAGTACCGTATCGGCGAGTACACCTTTATGAACCTGCTTAAGTTTAAAAACTTTAGAGTCGACAGATCATCACCCTCCATCATGAAGGATGATACCAAGTGCATCCGCTGCCAGCGCTGCGTACGTACCTGCGACGAGCTACAGGGCATCGGGGCTCTTACCGTTGCCTATAAGGGCGATAAGCAGCAGATATCAACTTTTATGGGTAAGCCCATATCCGAGGTGGTTTGTACCAACTGCGGACAGTGCGTCAACCGCTGTCCTACCGCTGCACTGGTAGAGCAAACCTACATCGAGGAGGTTTGGAAGGCTATCAACAATCCCGAGAAGTTTGTGGTGGTGCAAACAGCACCAGCCATACGTGCCGCTTTAGGCGAGGAGTTGGGCTTTCCTCCCGGGATGCGCGTTACCGGCAAGCTAGTTTCGGCGCTTAAGCTGGTTGGCTTCGACAGCGTTCTCGACACCGATTTTACCGCCGACCTCACCATCGTAGAAGAAACTGCCGAACTCCTCGGCCGCCTTAAACGAGCGCTGGTTGACAACGAAACGGTTGCCCTTCCGATGATGACCTCCTGCTCGCCGGGCTGGATTAAGTTCCAAGAGCACCTGTTCCCCGATATGCTCGACAACCTCTCCACCTGCAAGTCGCCTCAACAGATGTTTGGTGCCCTTTCCAAAACCTACTACGCCCGCAAGAAGGGGATCGATCCATCAAACATGGTATCGGTATCGATTATGCCTTGCACGGCCAAGAAGTTTGAAGCCAAGCGACCCGAGATGCGCGATAGTGGCTATCAGGATGTAGACTACGTGCTCACCACCCGCGAGCTGGCCATGATGATCCGCCAAACGGGAATCGACTTTATGAAGCTCTCCGACGAGCACTACGATAGCCTTATGGGCGCATCGACCGGTGCAGCCGTCATTTTCGGTGCGACGGGTGGGGTTATGGAAGCAGCCCTACGTACGGCTTGGGAAATTGTAACAGGAACTGAAGTTCCATTCGAGAAGCTGAACATCACTCCCGTTCGAGGTTTCGGCGGAATTAAATCGGCCTCGTTGACACTAACCAACGTAAAACCCGAGTACAGCTTCCTCGAAGGAGTTGAGCTAAAGGTAGCAGTTGCCCACGGATTAGCCAATGCCAAGAAACTGGTGGAAGGCATTCGTCGTGGCGATTTGCAGTTCCACTTTGTAGAGGTAATGGCCTGCCCAGGCGGCTGTATTGGAGGCGGTGGACAGCCGATACCAACCAGCAGCGAGATACGCTCAAAACGGGTAGCTGCCATCTACGCCGAGGATATGGGGCTGGCAATTCGCAAGTCGCACGACAACCCCGAGGTGAAGCTCCTCTACAAGCTCTTCCTCGGCGAGCCTAACAGCCATAAGGCGCACGACCTGTTACATACGCACTATAAGCCTAGGAAGGGGTACTAGTACCCCTCGACTCCGCTCGGGGAACATATCAAAAAAGCCTGCAAGCAATACGATGCTTACAGGCTTTTTGATTATAGAGTTGTAGTTTGTAGTCTACTTGTACCCTTTCTTATGCACGCTCTTTACGGCGCGGCCCGATGGGTCGAGCATATCCTTGAACGACTTATCCCATGCAATAGCCTCGGGCGTGCTGCAGGCCACCGATGGAACCGATGGTACGCAGGCGGCTGCCTGATCGCTGGGGAAGTGCTCGGCGAAGATCGAGCGGTAGTAGTACTCCTCCTTGGTCATTGGTGTATTAAGCGGGAAGCGGAACTTGGCGTTCTTTAGCTGCTCGTCGGAAACTTCCGTGGCGGTTAGCTCCTTCAGCGAGTCGATCCAGCTGTAGCCTACGCCGTCGGAGAACTGCTCCTTTTGGCGCCACGCCACGCTCTCGGGTAGATAATCCTCGAAAGCCTTTCGGAGAACCCACTTCTCCATACGCTCTTCGCCCGACATCTTATCCTTAGGGTTGATGCGCATGGCAACATCCATAAACTCCTTGTCGAGGAAGGGCACGCGACCCTCAACGCCCCAAGCGCAGAGCGCCTTGTTGGCACGGAGGCAGTCGTACAGATGCAGCTTGCTGAGCTTACGAACGGTCTCGTCGTGCAGCGCCTTAGCATCGGGTGCCTTGTGGAAGTAGAGGTATCCGCCGAATAACTCGTCGGAGCCTTCGCCCGAAAGCACCATCTTTACCCCCATCGACTTGATAACCCTTGCCAGCAAAAACATTGGGGTTGATGCGCGAACGGTGGTTACGTCGTAGGTTTCGAGGTGGTAGATAACGTCGCGAACGGCGTCGAGCCCTTCCTGTACGGTAAAGTGGATCTCGTGGTGGATGGTTCCGATATGCTCAGCCACCATCTTGGCAGCGGCTAGATCGGGTGAGCCCACTAAGCCAACGGCAAACGAGTGCAGCTGTGGCCACCAGGCCTCCTGCGTGTCGCCGCTCTCGATGCGCTTTGCGGCGTACTTCTTGGCAACAGCCGATATGATGGACGAGTCCAATCCGCCCGAAAGAAGAACCCCGTAGGGCACGTCGGACATCAGCTGACGGTGAACGGCATCCTCCAAAGCCTTGCGAAGAAGGGCAATATCGGTTTCGTTATCCTTAACGGCATCGTACTCCATCCAGTCGCGCGTGTACCAGCGCTTCATCTCGCCATCCTTGCTGTAGAGGTAGTGCCCAGGTAGGAACTCCTGAATCTTATTGCAGTACCCTTCGAGGGCCTTGAGCTCCGAAGCCACATAGTAGTTGCCGTACTGGTCCCATCCTTGATACAAAGGAATGATACCCATGTGGTCGCGGCCAATCACGTACACATCCTTTTCGCGGTCGTACAGCGCAAAGGCGAAGATACCGTTCAGGTCTTCGAGGAAGTCGGGCCCCTTCTCCTGGTAAAGCGCAAGGATAACCTCGCAGTCGGAGTTGGTTTGGAACTCGTACTTATTGGCGTACTGATTTCGAATATTGAGGTGATTGTAGATCTCGCCATTAACAGCGAGCACCAAATTTCGGTCTTTGCTGTACAGGGGTTGGCGACCCGACTCTGGGTCTACAATAGACAGGCGCTCGTGGGCGAGGATCGCCTTGTCGTCGCAGAAGATGCCCGACCAATCGGGACCACGGTGGCGTATGCGCTTGGCCATATCGAGCACCTGTGGGCGTAAATCTGCCGACTTACACTTCAAATCGAAAACTCCGACTATTCCACACATAAAAATTAAATTAGTTGTCTCTTCGTTATCCGATATCGGATTTTGGCAATAAACTCCATATTGCCCACAAATGCAAGCTAAATAATGCTGGTACTCATTTTCCTCCACACATTCTGGTTGAATAATAAGCTGACGATCATCGCCTATTCTTCATGCTCCATCATACCAAAAGTAGATTACAAAAAACAGCATCAAGCTAAACGAGTACAAATATTCAGACGGTTACGGTACAATTTTGGGTTGTCTGCTAACCTCATAGATATTGAGGTTAGCACAGCGGTGCGCTTTTTTGCACAGGGAACAGCCGACCGGATAAGAATTCTTAGTCCAATCCAACAGCGCCACTCCACCAAAATCGCACTCCATTGCCCGTAAAGTAAACCTCAGCTGAGGTTTTGTACTCTAGCCGCCTAAAATGGAAAACCTCACATGAGGTTTTGCCCCCAGCTCCGCTAGAGTGAGAAACCTCACTTGAGGTTTTGCCTCCAGCTCTGCTAGAGTAGAAAACCTCATATGGGGTTTTGCTCCCAGCTCGGCTAGAATGAGAAACCTCATGCGCGGTTTTGCCTCCAGCTCTGCTAGAGTGGAAAACCTCACACGGGGTTTTGTTTCGAGCCTATTTTTCATATGGAATAAACCTAGGCAATGCCTACGCTTAGCAGTGGTGTGCCTTTTTAGATTCGCTGATTAGCTTAGATGCCTTAACTATGATGGAAACAAGCATTAAGGCTAAAACTATAAATATAATTATTGCTTTCATGACCTTACTCTTTAAGGGTTGTTACCTAAGACAAAGATCTGAATCCGTTTGTTGACTTAATCTTTTGATCGGATTCAACATTAAGACGCTTAATTCTGGAGTACGTTACGCCTTTAAACTCGTATATTCAAAACATTTAACAGACGAATTAAGCAGCTAGAGTTTCAGGAACAAAAGCTTAGACAGAGCCTAGTCTTAACAGGGTAAAGATTCTGAAGACGGAGGCCAAAATCATAACCCTTTCACCGATTGTTTGCAGTAGAGACAAGTCAATGCCTTGTCTCTACTTACCGCCACAATCTAGTATGCACTATGGGAAACAGGTAGAGACGTTGCAGTGCAACGGCTCTACAACTCATCTACTCCATTAGAAACTCCCCCAATCTTTTGCTATCTTGCCGTATCAAAATCAACCGGAAGCAAATAATACGCAACATGGATAAACGCCTCTACCTGCTGGATGCCTACGCGCTCATCTACAGGGCTCACTACGCCTTCATCAACCGCCCGATGATGAACGCCGCCGGGCTCAACACCTCGCCCATCTTCGGGTTCATCCGAACGCTGCTCGAGATCAAGAAGAAGGAAGACCCTACGCACCTAGCGGTGGCGTTCGACCTTGGTCGCGTTACCTTCCGAACTGAGCTCTACCCCGAGTACAAGGCCCACCGCGACGAGACACCCGACGACATCCGCAAGGCGACGCCCATCATCAAGGATATCCTTAGGGCAATGAACATCCCGATCCTCGAGGCCGAGGGGTACGAGGCCGACGACATCATCGGCACCATTGCGCACCGCGCCCAGAAGCACGGCTACACCACCTTCATGGTGACGCCCGACAAGGACTACGGGCAGCTGGTTACCGACAACATCCGCATGTACAAGCCCAAAAAGGGCGATAACGATATTGAGATTCTGGGTCCGAAGGAGATTTGCGAGCAGTACGGCATTGCCGAGCCACGGCAGCTGATAGACATCCTCGCGCTTTGGGGCGATGCCAGCGACAACATCCCCGGCGTGCCGGGCGTGGGCGAGAAAACCGCCTGCAAACTCATCGGCGAGTGGGGCAGCGTGGAGAACCTGCTGGCCAACGCCGACAAGCTGAAGGGGAAGCAGAAGGAGAACATCGTCAACTTTCAGGAGCAGATGATGCTCTCGAAGAAGCTGGCCACCATCGAGCTCAACGTGCCTGTCGACTTCGACGAGGAGAAGCTGGTGATGGAGGAGCCCAACCGCGAGCTGCTTGCGGAGATTTTTACCGAGATGCAGTTTACCTCCCTTATCAAGGAGATGGAGCTGACCCCTACCATCGCTGTGCCCAGTGCGGCACCCGAAAAGGCTGCACCCCAGTCGGCGCAGATGTCGCTCTTCGGCGATACGCCCATGGCGGCAGCCGGAGCTGTCAAGGCGTACAAAACCATAGAGAATGTGCCCCACACCTACCGCATTGCCGAGACGAACGAGCAGATGGAGGAGCTGGTAGCTACCCTCCGGGGCAACGGCGAGTTTACCTTCGATACCGAAACCGTTGGTTTAAACCCATTCGAGGATCGTATTGTAGGTATGTCGTTCGCCATCCGCGAGCACGAGGCGTGGTACGTACCCGTTACTACCGGCCGTCAGGCCGAAATTATGGCGATTTTTCGCCCCCTTTTCGAGGATGAGGCCATCGGCAAAACGGGACAGAACATCAAGTTCGACATGCAGGTGCTTAAGGCCAACGGCATTGAGCTTCGCGGTAAGCTCTTCGACACGATGATTGCCCACTACCTGATTGAGCCCGAGCTGCGCCACAACATGACCTACCTCGCCGAGACCTACCTCCACTACTCGCCCGTAGAGATCGAGGAGCTCATCGGCAAAAGGGGCATCCACCAAAGCACCATGGACCGCGTGGAGCTCGAGAAGATTGCCGAATACGCCGCCGAGGATGCCGACGTAACGCTGCAGCTGCGCAACAAGCTGGAGCCAATCCTAAAGGAGCAGGGGCTGGTGGAGCTCTTCGAAACAATAGAGATGCCGCTGATGCCCGTGCTGGCCGACATGGAGTTTACGGGCGTTAAGATTGATGATATCGCGCTAAAGGAGTACGCTGGCGTACTGATGAAGGACCTTTTGGTTTTAGACGAGGAGATTAAGGCGATGGCGGGCGATCCAACGCTCAACATCAGCTCGCCAAAGCAGCTGGGGGTAATCCTCTTCGAGAAGCTGAAGATTAGCGATACCACCAAGAAGACCAAGACCAAGCAGTACTCCACCAGCGAGGAGACGCTCCAGCAGCTTCGCGATAAGCACCCCATTGTGGACAAGATTCTGGAGTTCCGTGGCGTGAAGAAGCTGCTCTCCACCTATGTGGAGGCGCTGCCTGCGCTTATAAGCAAAACGGATGGGCGCATCCACACCTCGTACAACCAAACGGTAACGGCAACGGGCCGACTTAGCTCCAACAACCCCAACCTGCAAAACATACCCATCCGCGACGAGCGCGGCAAGGAGATTCGCCGCGCCTTTATCGCCAGCGACGAGGAGCATCTGGTGCTCTCGGCCGACTACTCGCAGATTGAGCTACGCTTGATGGCCCACTTCAGCAACGACCCGTCGATGGTGGAGGCCTTTATCCACAACGCCGACATCCACACGGCAACCGCCGCCAAGGTGTACCACGTGAAACCGTCGGAGGTGACGCGCGAGCAACGCGGTAGGGCCAAGACAGCCAACTTCGGCATCATCTACGGGATATCGGCCTTCGGCCTTTCGCAGCGGCTGAACATTCCGCGGGGCGAGGCCAAGGAGCTAATCGATGGCTACTTCGAGTCGTACCCCGGCGTAAAGGCCTACATGGATCGCGTCATCGAGCAGGGACGTGCCGACGGCTACGTAACCACCCTCTTCGGGCGCAAGCGCTACCTGCGCAACATCAATGCAGGCAACGCCATGAGCCGCAGCCTCGACGAGCGCAACGCCATCAACGCACCGCTGCAGGGCTCCGCCGCCGATATCATCAAAATTGCCATGATTGCCATCCACGCCGAACTAAAGCGCCGCAACCTCCGCACCAAGATGACGCTGCAGGTACATGACGAATTGGTTTTCGACGTGTACAAGCCCGAACTCGACGAGGTGAAGCAGCTGGTTGTCGAAAAGATGGAGAGCGCCGCGCAGCTGGCCGTTCCGCTTACCGCCGAGGCGGGCGTGGGCGAGAACTGGTTGGTGGCGCACTAAGCTGATGTGAGATTTACGTATTGAGATTTGTGATATAAACGCTATAGGGGCAGGTTTTGAACCTGCCCCTATTTTTTTAATCAGCACAAGTTTCTAAAACTAATAGGTTGGACGAGTTCGAAACATTGGGGTAAATCTATTCATAATATTCCAAGACGCGAGCATCGCGTCTCTACCACCCAGAATGAGCGTTTCAGGGGTATAGACGCATTGCATGCGTCTCGTTGTATTGAAGAATTTGGTTTGAAAGCTAAAACCCTAGTTCGAAACCCACCTCTACGGCAGGTTTATGAAACCTTCGTATTCTACTTGAAACCTTCCATTCTGCGCCATAGTCCTTAGCTCCATTTCGCGCTGTTTATGCCTTCTGCCCGTCCTAGAATCATTGACAACCACCTAGAGCCTCCGTAATTTGCCCCTGTACTTTTTTGAGGAAACGAGGATGGAGTATAAGTAATCTCTAATCAAAATTAAAAACTAAAAGAAATGATTATCCAAGAGTCCTATTTCAAGATTACTAACCGAAGCATTGGTAGTGTCCTGGATTGTGAAGAAGAGGTTGTCTGCGCAAACGAGCGAAGCGGCAGAAGTAGCCAACGCTGGCTATTCGAAAAGGTGGAAGATGATTACTACCGAATCGTCCAGAATTTTACCCAGCTGGTTCTTGAGGGAAACGCACGAGGCGACGTTTACACCCGCCAATGGAATGGAAGCGACAACCAAAAATGGTCGATTGATAACGTTGGCGACAGCTACTGCTGCATTGTGCATAAGGCAACCGGGAGAGTTTTAGATGCCTGCTTTAGCGGTAGGGTACACAACATATACTGGAATGGAGCGTACTGCCAGCAGTGGAAGCTGGAAAGCGTAGCAGAATTGATGCTGACCAGTCCCCGTGAAATACAACGACCGGAAGTAAATGCTTCGCGCTAGTCAGCCCAATGAAACGCAAAACGATTAAAATATTGCTTATAGTATTGCTATTCTTTACGGCGATAATCGTAATGGTAATGGATATTGTACTTCAATTTAATATTTACAACGCTAGTAAAGGTATTCCGTATCAATATCGTCGCTAGAAATAATCATGCCTAGGCTGGAATGGCGCCCATTGCCAGCAGTGGAAGCTCGAAGAAGCAGAAATAGACAAAAAAGAGACAGGTTTGAAACCTGTCTCTACGTTAATGCGATTATCGGCGTTCATTTTGAGAGATACGGGTTTTAAACCTGTCTCTACGACAACATTTAATTGATGTAATCGTCTACGTCAATTTTTGCGCTTGGTATGAGGTAGCTGAGACGGCTAACCGATTGGATTTTTACATCGTCGCCCTTGATGATAATTAGGCTGTATTCGCGATCGCTTTTGGTTACCACTACAAACTCCTTTATCTTTTCGGCCTCCATCTTGGCAAAGTACTTTACCAGCTTGCCATCCTCGTTAACGCTCATCAGCTCGGCGTACTTCGAGGCCTCGATGCACGAGCTGGCATCCTTAGCCACCTGCTCCATCAGTCCCTTAATCTCATCCTGCTTCTTTTGAGCCTCTTCTTTTCGCTTTTTTACCTCTGCCTGCTTTTCTTCCATCTTCTTTTTAAGCTGAGCCTCTTTTTGCGCCAACTTTTCCTTTATCTTTTTCTCCTTCTCCTCCTTTTGTTCCTTAGTAAGAGTTGTAGAACTTTCGTTGATGCTACTCAGCGATTCGCTTAACGATTCATTCAAGTTTGCTTCAAAAGCTTCGCTATCGAAGTAAACCGAACCATTTCCATTTGTAGAGATACCAAAACTATGGCCCTTTTTGCTGCTAGGAACCTTTACCGAAAGGATCTTGACGCTGCTCATGTTCTTGACATCCTCCTTTATGCGATCAGCGTTGTGCTGAGCAGCAACAAGGGTGAGCATCTCCTTGCTCATGTTTACGCTGTTGAAGCGCTCGTTGGTGCGATACTTTTCGTAGATATCGTCGATCTTGCACTGGGCCGATGTGCTGCTGATACCGGTAGCAGCACCCCCTACAAGTAGTAGGGCGATGAAGAGTAACTTTTTCATCCTGATTGAGTTTTTGGGTTGTATACTATTTTACTTTTTGTTGTTCTCGTCTTCGGCAGGGCAATACTTTTCCAGGTAGGCCAAGCTCGAGAGGGGCGATAGCGAGCGGTTTACGTCGCGGATTACCTCAAATTTTTTCAAACTATTATCCACCCCATTCACCTCCTCGAGGGCATCGATGGTTTGCCTTTTGCGGGCTGGCTTAACGATGCGGCTCTTGGCTTCCTCTACTTTAGCAGGGGCAACCTTCCTATTCTTCTTACCCTTGCTGATGGCAACCGGTGCCACCTTCGCGGGCTGAGGGGCAACGCGGTTAACCTCCTCCACCCTTTCGACCTTCACCGCTTGGGCTACGCTTCGTTCCGGAGCAACAATCGTAGGCTCCTTTACCTCGTAGAGTAAGGCAAAGACAGCACAGGCAGCAGCCGCTGCAACGGTCGACAGCCAGGCGATATTCCTTACCCGATGCCTAACGGGTAGGGCCGCAGCGCCCCTGTCGCTGACAATGGCCCGCTCGCCATCGAAGTAGCCGAAGATGGTTCGGTAGTCCTCCCACTGCGAGGGTAGTATTTGCGTGGTACGGAAGAACGCCCTGAGCTCCCGCTCCTCCTCGATCGAGGTTTCACCCTCAAAGTACCTGTTTAAAAGCTCCGCTATCCGTTCCATACTCAAAGTTTTTATCGTTTACGAGGGCATCCCTCAGCTTTTTTCGGGCTCGCGAGAGCGTTACCCGCACCTGGTTCTCGTTCATGCCCATGATGGTGGCAATCTCGTCGAACTCCAGCTCCTCGATGTCGCGCAGCTGGATTACCAGCTTGTAGCTGTCGTTTAGCTCCTCCATCGTTTGCCGGACGAAGCCGTAGGTATCGGCCTGCTCGAGGCAGGTATGGGGCGTTTGGCTCTCGTGCTTCCCGTCGGCCTGCTCTAGCTCTACCGTTCGATGGTTTGTCGTCTTTCGCTTGATGTCGAAGCAGAGGTTTTTGGCCATCGTTACGGCGTAGGCCTCCACGTTCTTGAGCTCCTCCACATCGCTGCGCTGGTAGAGCTTCAGCAGCACCTCCTGCGCCACATCCTCGGCATCGTCTTTGCTCCCCAGCAGGCGGAGGGCAACCCGAAGCAGCCGATTTCGTATGGTTGGGCTATTTATCGTGAGCATTTTTTGTCGCTTGTTTCCTTAAAGACGATTTCGTGGCGATTCTATTACAGCTGCGCAGCAACTTTTTTTTTTTGATGGGATGAAGGTAGCCGTTTACACAGCATCTAAACGCCCAAAATGGGCTTTTGCCACTTTTAATGGTCAAAAAATTTTGGGATGACCCTCACTTCGCGAAGTGATACGCCAAATATCTTTTTTGGGCCATCACTTCGCAGATTGATGCGCCAAAAAACTTTTTTTTGCCATCACTTCGCGAAGTGATGCGTCAAAAATCTTTTTTGGGCCATCACTTCGCAGATTGATGCATCAAAAATCTTTTTTTGGCCATCACTTCGCGAAGTGATGCGTCAAATATCTTCGTTGGACCATCTCTTCGCGAAGTGATTCTCTTATAGAACTACAAGATAAGCCATGCGTCTCGAGTCTTGAGTCTTATGTCTTGAATCTTGCATCTTGATACTCTTCTCCCCGTCACATCTCCGTTCCTCGTGCGTCTTTAGGCAAAAAACAACCTTCTTCAACAGAAATCTATGAAGCGCAGAACCATTGTAGCATCGCTAGGCTTGCTGTTAAGCCTTCAGCTGATGGCGCAGCCGCCAAAGCTGTTCGTACCGCTCAACGTGCAGCGGGCCATCGAGCGTGGAACCCGCACCACCGACGGTAAACCGGGACCAAAGTACTTCCAAAACCGATCGGACTATACGATTAAGGCCTCCTTCGACCCCAAGACGGGCGTGCTGGTGGGGCGCGAGACCATCGTATACGAGAACAACAGCCCCGACTCGCTAAGGAATATTATTCTTCGACTCTATCCCAACCTCTTTAAGGCAGGTGCCGAGCGCCAGTCTGCCGTAGACCCTGCCGACCTGAATAACGGCGTAGAGCTGCAAGAGATACGCGTTAACGGATCACCAATCAGCACCGAAAAGCTGAAGTACGCGGGCACCAACGCCATCATCCCCATGAAACCAAGCATTAAGGCGAATACCTCGGTTACGCTGGATATCGCTTGGAAGGTAAAGCTCCCCAACAAAACAAAAATCCGCATGGGCCGATACGATACGGGCACCTACTTCGTTGCCTACTGGTATCCGCAGATAGCCGTATACGACGACATCAACGGATGGAGCACCGACAGCTACACCGGGCTACAGGAGTTCTACAACGACTACTGCAGCTTCGATGTGGAGATTACGCTCCCCAGGAATCAGGTGGCCTGGGCAACCGGTGAGCTGCAAAATGCCGATGCCATCTTTTCGGACAAGATTCTGGAGAGAATAGCCAGCGCGAAAAAGTCCGACCAGCTGGTAAGGGTGATAACCGCCGAGGATATCGCCAGCAACAGCATCCTTAAAGCGGATACCGAAAACGTGTGGCGCTTTAAGGCCTCCAACGTGCCCGATTTTGCCTTTGGCGTAAGCGACAGCTACGTGTGGGATGCCACCAGCGTAGAGGTTGATCCCGCTACCCAGCGCCGCGTGCTGGTGAATGCCGTCTATAAGGTTGGGTCGACAGCGGGCGAAAACGTCGCCGAGATAGCGCAGCGCTCCATTAAGCGCCTTTCCGAAAAGCTGATTGGCGTACCCTACCCCTACCCCCACATGACCGTTTACGAGGGCGACTTCGGGATGGAGTTCCCTATGATGTGCAACGATGGCCCCGTAACCGATCCGATACAAAAGGCATTCGTAACCTCGCACGAGGTTAGCCACAGCTACTTCCCCTTTATGGTGGGCACCAACGAAACCCTCTACGGCTGGATAGACGAGGGCCTCGTAACGTTTATCCCTAAGGCCATCGAACAGGAGTATGGGAATACCAACGCCCACTACTATATCGCGGCATGGGGTAAACGAACCATGGGCACCACCAACGACGTTCCGCTATCGGTGCCATCCACCAACCTAAACGTGGCCACCAGCTTTATGCAGAACTACGGCAGAGCAGCTGTTGGCTTCTACTTCCTGCACGATATGCTGGGCGAGAAAGTATTCCAAAAGGTGATTAAGGAGTACGTTACCCGCTGGGCGAGCAAGCACCCAACGCCAACCGACCTTATCTACACCATCAACTCGGTAACGGGTAAAGACTACTCGTGGTACTGGAACCCCTGGTTCTACGAGTACGGCTATGCCGATTTGGCATTAGAAGATGTTACCATCAGCGACGACAAGGTTAACCTGACCGTTACCAAGAAGGGGCTGTTCCCCGTGCCCATAAAGCTCACCGTCACCTTCAACGATGGAACCACCCAAACCATCTACCATACCGCACAGGTTTGGGAAAAGAGTAGCACCTGGAGGCTAAAGCAGACCTTCGACAAAAAGGTTGCTAAGGTTGCCCTAGGCGATGCCAACATCCCCGATGCCTTTGCAGCAAACAACACGTATCGGGTCAACTAGCTGTAGCCCGCTTGACGGCCAAATGCCATACCCCAAAAAATAAGAGAGGCCTCGCAGTTGCGAGGCCTCTTCGTATTTTACACCCTAGAAGTAGCTCAAAATCTGTATCACGATTATCAGCAGCACCAGCGCAATGGGATAAACCGTTGCGTAGGCTAGCGTCGGAATATTTGTTTTCGTCATGCTGTCGGTAGCTGCAAGACCAGGCGTGCTGGTCATACCACCCGTAATAGTGCCAAGCAGATAAAAAATGTTCATCTTAAAGATGTAATGCCCAACGAGCGCTGCAATAACCATAGGAATTAGGGTAATGGCAGCACCAACCAAGAAGAGCATAATGCCATACTGCTCGAAGGTAGCCACAATATGCTGACCGGCCGATGTTCCAACACCCGCCAAAAAGAGCAGCAATCCCAGCTGGCGAAGAAGCTGGTTAGCCGACCCCGTCATTGTCCACATTATAGGACCGGTTTTCCCTATACTGCTTAAAATGATGGCTACCATAAGAACTCCACCGGTTAAGCCTGGGGTAAAGGTAAAGTTTGGCCCCATCGAGATGCTGATCTTTCCGCATAAAACGCCCAGCACAATTCCTGCTGCAATAGGGAAAAAATCGGTTGATGACAGTGCCTTGGCGTCGTTACCAAGTAGCTTGGCAACCTCCACCATATCGTCCTTGTGTCCGGCAACCATCAGCTTATCGCCCAGCTTAAGCTGTATATCGGGTGTAGGCGTAATCTCAACGCTCGAGCGGCGAATTCTGGTAACGGTAACATCGAAGTTACCCCACAAGTTAAGCGATCCTAGCGTGGTATTAATAAGCTTCTTGTTGGTTACCAGCAACGATTCAAGAACGTAGTTCTTATTTGGCGACAGTTCCATATTAACGGAAGGCCCTATTAGCAGCTGTACCCTATCAAGGGCATCGAGCGTACCCACCGCCTTAATGATATCCCCCTCGTTAAGCACCGTATTGCGCGTAGCAACCACCGCTTCGTTATTGCAAAGGATACGCGCAATATTTGCTCCTGTCATTGTACGGATACGCAGCTCCTGCAGCGACTTTCCAATAACGTTTTGGTTCTCGACCCTAAACACACGCGCATGCAGCGATGGAAACTCGTTAAACTGCTCCTTCTCGAGTTTTTCCTCCAACGTTTTAAGGTTTACCCTCAAAAGATATGGCATAAGCTTCACAAAAAGAATCACCCCAATAACCCCAAACGGGTAGGCAATACCGTAACCAATAGACGACACCGTAGAATGCGTACTCTCAATAGCCGCCGCCAAACCGGGCGTGCTGGTAAGCGCTCCCGAAAGAAGCCCCGTTGAAATATCCGAGTTTAAGCCGGTAAGCATCGAAAGAAGGTAGGTTATTCCCCCTGCGCTAGCTATAAGAAAGATGGTTAGGATTGCCAAATCGCGTCCCTTACTCTTAAACGAGTCAACAAAACCAGGCCCTGCCTGTATGCCTATCGTAAAAATAAAGAGGATCATCCCGAAGTTTTGAATATCAGAAGGAATAACAATTCCGTAGTGCCCAAAAAGCAGCGCAATAAATATTACAGCCGAAACATCTAACGAAATACCCTTCAGTTTTATAGAGCCAAGTATAAAGCCCAGAGCAATGATAAGGAATAGAGCAAAATAAGAAGTACTTAATAGATCCATTACACATTTTATTTTGATACAATACAAAGGTAAGCTTAACCTACTGGCAAAAAATAAAAAAGAAGCAACAAAATATTTTACGCTCCATGCTAAAGTCCAAAAAAAGTTTTAAAATTGCACCATAAGTAATGGCAATTGCCACAGTGTTTAACAACTAAAACAAAAAACTAGTACCATTCGGTAATTTTACTAATTCGGCTCCGAAATGAAAGCAAATAAAGAATTTCGACCTAACTCAAAAGAGGATTTTTTCGACTCTGGTGATTCTAAGAAAGGGAAAAAGCTAGTTCCCGACAAAAAGCCAAAAAACGAAAAGAAAGAGCTATACGATGTCGATGATTTCGAAGAGGAGTACGATCTTCAAAAGTACAAGCGCGAATCTATCGCCGACTTCTACGATGATGGAGAAGAAGACGACGAGGAGTTCGACGACGAAGACTTTGAGGATGACGAGTACGACGAAGAGGAGGACGAAGAGTTCGACGACGAAATCTACGACGACGAGGACGAAACCAACTACCAAAAAGAAGCATCAAGAAGATAAGATTAAGCCACACCATACATTAGAAAGGCTGTCCCTAGCGGGATGGCCTTTCGCATTATAGGCTAACCCTTAGTTTGAAGCTCGTTAACAAATAACAAACATATATAGCTCCGCCCGCCCATCCTTCTTTTGAATAATTCTAAACAAGACGTTACTTTTGTGCACGGTTTGTTACTTTTTAGTTCAACCCGCATCCCGTAGGTCTATCCTCTTGTAATACAAGGCGCTTTTCACACGGTTGACTGAAGCCTTAACACATCTCATCAATGCGGCTAATTTGTGCCTAACGACGAGTTAGAACGGGAGAGTTATGTCCTTTAAGCAGGAAACATTAATCTTTACAATAGAAAATGGATCAAAACATCAAATTCAACGAAGGGGTTTGGCAAAACGAGATCAACGTAAAAGATTTCGTCAACAAAAACATTACCCCTTATGAGGGAGATGCATCCTTCCTTTGTGGACCAAGCGAGCGTACCAAGAAAATTTGGGACATCTGCAAGCAAGCCCTCAAGGAGGAAAGTGAAAACAACGGCGTTCGCAAAATCGATAACAAGGTAGTGTCGGGCATCACCTCGCACAAAGCTGGCTATATCGATAAGGAGAACGAGCTTATTGTAGGGCTACAAACCGACGAGCTGCTTAAGCGCGCCATGAAGCCATACGGTGGCATTAAGGTTGTTGAAAAAGCATGTAGCGAACACGGCGTCGAGGTTGATGAGCATGTTTTAGATATCTTCACCAACTATGCGAAAACCCACAACGATGGCGTTTTCGAAGCCTATACCGACGAAATTCGCCTTTTCCGCTCCCTAGGATTCCTCACCGGACTACCCGATAACTACGCCCGTGGCCGTATCATTGGCGACTACCGCCGCTTAGCGCTCTACGGTATCGACCGCCTAATTGACGCTAAGAAGCACGACCTTGCCAACCTTGGTGGACCAATGACCGAGCACCGCATTCGCCTTCGCGAAGAGGTTAGCGAGCAAATTAAAGCCCTTAACAAGATCAAGGAGCTAGGTACCTACTATGGCCTAGATTTATCGCGTCCAGCATACAGCGCTCAAGAAGCGGTTCAATGGGTGTACATGGCGTACCTTTCGGCCGTTAAGGAGCAGGATGGTGCAGCAATGTCGCTGGGCAACGTTTCTTCATTCCTTGATATCTATATCGAATACGATCTTAAAAACGGAAAGATTACCGAAGAGTTCGCTCAGGAACTTATCGACCAATTCGTAATTAAGCTTCGCATGGTTCGCCACCTACGCATGGATGCCTACAATGAAATCTTTGCAGGCGACCCAACTTGGGTAACCGAAGCAATTGGAGGTAGAACTGCCGATGGCCGCACTAAGGTTACTAAGACCTCATTCCGCTTCCTTCAAACTCTATACAATCTAGGGCCATCGCCAGAGCCAAACATGACCGTTCTTTGGTCGCCATCACTTCCAGAGAACTTCAAGCATTTCTGCGCTCAGGTTTCTATTGATACATCATCTATTCAGTACGAGAATGATGACCTAATGTGCGAAACCCGCGACTCTGAAGATTACGGTATTGCCTGCTGCGTTTCATACCAAGAAATCGGAAAACAAATCCAATTCTTCGGCGCTCGTACCAACCTTGCAAAGGCTCTTCTTCTAGCAATTAACGAAGGCCGCTGCGAGATTACCGGTAAGCAAGTAGTTAAGGGAATCCCTGCACTTAAGAGCGAGGTACTCGATTTCGATGAGGTAATGGCCAACTACAAAATTGTGCTTAAGGAGATGGCTCGCGTTTACAACGACTCGATGAACATCATCCACTACATGCACGACAAGTACTACTACGAAAAGTCGCAGATGGCTTTTATCGATACCGATCCTAAAATTAACCTAGCCTACGGCGCTGCAGGTCTGTCAATTGTAGCCGACTCGCTTTCTGCCATCAAGTACGCTAAGGTTACTCCAGTTCGCGACGAAAAAGGCTTAGCCGTTAACTTCAACATCGAAGGCGAATTCCCATACTACGGTAACGACGATGATCGTGTGGACCAGTTTGCCGTTGAAATTCCTGCATACTTCAACTCGCTGCTTAGCCAGCTGCCAACCTACAAGAATGCAGAGCCAACCCTTTCGATCCTAACTATTACCTCTAACGTAATGTACGGAAAGAAAACTGGAGCAACCCCCGATGGCCGCGCCAAAGGTGTTGCCTTTGCTCCTGGTGCAAACCCAATGCACGGACGCGATACCAAGGGGGCTATCGCATCGCTAAGCTCCGTATCGAAACTCGACTACGATAGCTCGAGAGACGGTATATCTAACACCTTCTCAATTATTCCTAAATCGTTAGGAGCAACCAAAGAAGATAGGCTAGATAACCTAGTTTCGATGATGGACGGCTACTTCTCGAAAGGTGCCCACCACCTTAACGTGAACGTGCTCAACCGCGAGATGCTTCAAGACGCAATGGAACATCCTGAGAACTATCCTCAGCTAACCATCCGTGTGTCTGGCTACGCAGTAAATTTTGTCCGATTAACCCGCGAGCAACAGTTCGAAGTTATCTCGCGTAGTTTCTTCGATAAGATGTAATCTTAAATGCTATAAGATAACCCCTGACAGAATTTAAAACGCTGTCAGGGGTATTTTTAAAATACCCACATACGCAATGCTAAACGTACATTCCTACGAATCAATGGGCACTTTTGATGGTCCAGGTTTAAGGTTAGTTGTTTTTCTCCAAGGATGCAACTTTAATTGCCTATACTGCGCCAACCCAGATACCATAACCCTTAAAGGAGGAACACCTACCGAAATTGAGGAGATTGTTCGAATGGCCGTTAGCCAAAAATCATTTTTTGGCAAAAAAGGTGGCGTTACCATTTCTGGAGGTGAACCTACGCTTCAGGCTAAGGCTCTTATACCGCTGTTTAAAAAGTTAAAAGAAGAAAACATCAACATATGTATAGATAGCAATGGAAGTGTTTTCAACAATGACGTTGCCGAACTACTTAAATATGTAGATCTTGTCCTACTCGATGTCAAGCACTTTAACGACGAATGGCACCGCAAAATAACCAACCACGAAAACAATAGAACGCTCAAAATGGCCCAATATCTCCGGGATAATGGGATTAAAATGTGGTTGCGCTACGTGTTAGTACCCGGATATAGCGATCAGGAAGAGCACATAAAAGCACTAGGCGAGCATTTTAAGGATTTTACCAACGTAGAACGCCTTGAGATTCTTCCATACCACACCCTAGGAAAGCACAAGTACGAGCACTTGAACATGAAGTACCAGCTCGACGGTGTTCCTGAAAACACACCTGAACAACTTAAACGAGCCAAAAGTATTCTTGAGCCTTACTTCAAATTAGTAGTGGTAAACTAGAAACTAATAAGCAATTAACATCTAGCATAAAAATTACTATTGATGAATTTTAATTCACCAAAGCAAATAGTAGAGGTTGTTGGCCTATCGGCGCAAGCCCGCACCAAGAACTCTACATCAACCACCCTTGTCCTCGCCTTCTTAGGAGGTGCATACATCGCATTAGGAGGATTACTTGCAATTGTTATAGGGGGCGGCGTACCCGGTATTTCGGCTGAAAACCCAGGGATCAGCAAATTTTTGATGGGTGCTACGTTTCCAGTTGGTCTTATGCTGGTTGCAATTGCAGGTGGAGAACTTTTTACCGGTAACACAGCCTACTTCATTCCTCCTGTAGCATCTGGAAGGCTAAAATTAGCCCAAATGCTACGCAACTGGGGACTAGTTTACCTCGGAAATTTTTTTGGTGCCCTCTTTGTGGCCTACTTCGTAGGGTACCTTACAGGAGCACTTACCGCAGAGCCTTGGAAAGAGTTCACCATCAATATTGCCAACGTAAAAACAACGGCGCCATTCTACAAAGTTTTCTTTAAGGGAATGGCCTGCAACTGGTTTGTAGCAATTGCCATGTGGTTGGCCTACGCATCAAATCATATTTCTGGAAAAATATTAGGTATTTGGTTTCCGATAATGGCCTTCGTTGCAATGGGATTCGAGCACTGCATTGCCAACATGTTCTTTATTCCATCGGCGATGCTACTAGGTGCTCCAATTACTTGGGGTGACTTTATCGTAAACAACCTTATACCTGCCACATTGGGTAACATTGTCGGAGGAAGTATCCTTGTTGGACTACTTTACTGGTACGCCTACGGTGAAAAGAAAATATAGAAGGAATCAGACCTACCGCATAGTGCTGTTTCAAAAACGTAAAAAGGGGGCTTGTTGGCCCCTTTTTACGTTATGCAAAAGATAAAAGAACTATCCGTTTAAGTGCCTGTAAAACCCATGAAAGCTGCCTGCATTATACACCTCTTCAAAACCCTGCTGATCTAGAAATGATTTGGCAGAAGTGCTTCTAGATCCAGAAGCACAATACACTATGATAGGCTTGTTCTTATTTAGCATTTTCAACTTATGAGGTAAAGAGCCAACTGGAATGTTAATCGATCCATTTATATTACCAGTTGCAAACTCTTGAGGAGTACGAACATCTACAATAGTAGCTCCACGCTCAACAACTGCCTTAAAATCCACCTTCGGACCTAAACCAAAAAGGTTACTAAAAAACCCCATATTGATAACTTTTATTTTATTCTACAAATAACGCCACCCCAGCGTCAATGTTCGGTAACTAATGTCACAAAAGACAAGTTTTTAGAAAGATTATTTTGAAAGGTAGCAGATCAAGTAAGGGGATAGTACGGATCAAAAGGCAATAAGCAGCATTTTTTCCAGAAATTCTATCTTTGAACCAGCAACCAACAAAGCCATGACAAAAAGAATCTACTTTGTTCGCCACGGCGAAACCGACTGTAACAGCAAAAATCTCATTCAAGGCAGAGGAGTTGATGCGCCTTTAAACGCGCTTGGCCATCAACAAGCCGAAGCCTTTTACCAGCACTACAAGCACATTCCTTTTGATAAAGTATACACCTCGTCGCTACAGCGGACACACCAGTCAATGGCCCCTCTACTAAAAAGTGGGATTCCCCACGAAATTATAGGTGGATTCGACGAAATGGATTTCGGCATCATGGAGGGCAAAGAAATGTTCGATAGTACCGGAACCTTTACCCTAAAGAGCCTCCTAGAACAATGGAAGAATAATGAAGGAGACGCAAAAGCGGAGCAAGGGGAAAGCCCCAATGAGGTACTACAAAGAATGAAGGACGCGCTAGAAACAGTTCTATCGAGAAAACAGGAAGCCAACGTTGTTGTGTGCATGCATGGGCGAGCACTCCGAATTCTTATGTGCTACCTGCTAAACCTGCCAATCTCCAACATGGAGAAGTACTTTCATGCCAACCTTGCCGTTTCCATTTTTGATTACAACTACGAAACAGGCAGCTTTTCTCCGGTATGTATTGCCAACAATGCGCATACCGAAGCTTTAAGCATAACCTAGAACGATACCAAGTCGCACAAATTTTATCAAGTATTTGCCTAAAAAAGGTAAATAAATATCTTTGGGGAAAATAGAACCAAGCGCCAATGCCAATAATCAACTCCATCGTAAACTTTCTTAGTACCAAACGGCTTAAAAGCATCGACGAGTTTCGGAAATACCCCTTCGAAACTCAGGCAACAATTATCAAAGGCTTGGTAGAAACGGCAAAAGGTACAGAATGGGGTAAAATGCACGATTTCTCTTCTATCCGAAGCATAGAAACATTTCAGCAGCGAACACCGGTGCAAGACTATAATCAGGCTAAGCCCTACATCGAACGTGTTCGCCAAGGTGAGCAGAACGTGATTTGGCCAACAGATATTTGCTGGTTTGCAAAGTCATCTGGCACAACCGACGATAAAAGCAAGTTCATTCCCGTTAGCGAAGAATCGTTGAATAGCGTACACTTTCAGGGTGGAAAAGATACGCTCACCATTTACAACTACAACCATCCCGAGACCCAAATTTTTACAGGCAAAGGACTAACCCTAGGCGGAAGCCATCAGATAGATCGGTTAAACGAAAAAGCATTTACCGGCGACCTTTCTGCTATCCTTATCGAAAACATACCGTTTTGGGCCGATCTCTTCCGAACGCCAAGCCAAAAGGTTGCGCTTATCCCCGATTTTGAGGAAAAGATGCGCCGAATTGCAGAAGAGGCAATCCCCGAAAACGTCACCTACTTTGCCGGGGTTCCGTCGTGGAACATGGTGCTCATGAAGTACATCCTAGAGCATACCGGCAAGAGCAATCTTTTTGAGGTTTGGCCCAACATGGAGCTATTCATCCACGGGGGCGTTAGCTTTACCCCCTACCGCGAGCAGTACCGCAGGCTATTCCCCTCGGATGCCATGAACTACATGGAAACCTACAACGCCTCGGAGGGATTTTTTGCGCTACAGGATGATCCGAAAACCAACGACATGCTGCTGATGCTCGACTACGGTATTTTCTACGAGTTTATCCCAATGGATAACTTCTTCGATACGTCGTTTACACCGCTTACCGTAGCCGATGTCAAAACGGGCATTAACTACGCCATGGTAATTACCACCAACGGTGGACTATGGCGCTACGTTATTGGCGATACGGTAGAGTTTACCTCGCTATATCCCCACAAAATCCGCATTACCGGGCGTACAAAGCACTTCATCAACACCTTTGGCGAAGAGCTTATTATCGATAACGCCGAACAAGCTATTAAAGCAGCCTGCGAAAAAACAGGCGCCATCGTTAGCGAGTACACGGCGGCTCCTATCTACATGGATTCGGATGCTAAAGGCGGTCACGAATGGCTATTCGAATTCGAAAAGGAACCCGATAGCCTAGACGAGTTTACATCCATACTCGACCAAAACCTGATACGGCTAAACTCGGACTACGAGGCAAAAAGGTTCAAGAGCATTACGCTACAACGCCCTGTAGTACACTCGCTAAGAAAAGGCGTTTTCTACGAATGGCTCAAGCAGAGCGGAAAGCTTGGCGGACAGCATAAGGTTCCTCGCCTATACAACAATCGCGATTACATTGATAAGCTACTCTCGATAAATAGGAACCAGCAATAGAGTAGCATATCATTAAAGAATCGAATACAATGCTAGCATATTTCAACAGGTAATCTAAAACCATGGTACAAGAAGATGATACAAATTGCAGTTGCCGGAAACATCGGGAGTGGTAAAACTATGCTAACCAAAATGCTCTCCGAAAGTCTTGGATGGAAAGCACAGTACGAAGGTTTGGATCAGAACCCCTACATCAACGATTTCTATCGGGATATGCTTAGGTGGTCGTTTAACCTGCAAATATACTTTTTGCACTCGCGCCTTAAACAGGTTGTCGAAATACGCAAGGGAAAGGAAAATGTAATACAGGATAGGACCATTTACGAGGATGCCCTTGTGTTTGCCCCCAACCTCTACCGAATGGGGCTAATGTACGAGCGAGACTACAACACGTATATCGACCTTTTCAACATTACCACCTCGCTTATACAGCCGCCCGACCTGCTCATCTACATTAAGGCATCGCCCAAAACTTTAGTCAAGCAAATAACCAACCGCGGCCGCGAGTACGAAAGGGACATCAACCGCGAATACCTCAAAAACCTTAACGAGCTGTACGAAGACTGGATTAAGAGCTACACGTTCGGCAAGGTTCTTACCATCGATATCGATAAGCTCAACTTCATCGAATCGAAGGAAGATTTTGGCAAGGTTCTTGAACTGGTGAAGCAGGAGCTCGCCATTTAGGCTCTTAAGGATTACAGAAGTAACCATATACAAACAAAACCAAACAATGAAAAAACTAGCATCAATGCTGCTACTGCTCCCGCTGACCTTCGGCGGAAGCCTACTAGCCCAAAACCGTAGCGTTAGCTTCGAAGACACCACGTTAGCCGTAAGCCTTGCAAAAGCAAAGGCCGCCAACAAGCTTATTTTCTTCGACGGGTACGCCACCTGGTGTGGCCCATGCAAGTATATGTCCAACACCGTCTTCAAACAGGATAAGGTTGCCGATTTCTTTAACGCCAACTTCGTAAACGTTAAGTTCGATATGGAAAAGGGCGAAGGCATCGAGCTGGCCAAGAAGTACGCCGTTAAGGCCTATCCGACCTTTCTGATTCTGGATGCCGAAGGCAACCTGGTGCACCGAATCGTAGGAGGTGCCGAAGCTGACGAATTCATCGAAAAGGTTAAGGTAGGAATGAATCCAACCACCTCGCTCGCCGGTCAGCAGGCCAGCTACCAAAACGGAAACCGCGAGCCCGACTTCGTAAAGAGCTACCTGAAGACGCTGCAGGATGCCTACATGGAAGACAGTGCACAGGATGTGGCTACAGCCTACCTCCGCTCGCTTAAGGAGAAGGATAGAATAACCAAGGAGAACTGGCCCATCTACAACGACTTCATCAACGATGCCTCGAGCAAGGAATTCCTCTTCATCCTAACCAACCGCATCAAGTTTACCGATGCTATTGGCGATTCGGCCGTTGACGCCAAGATCTCGAGCGTATTTACCGAAAAGGCAATGTCATTCCTAGTTAACCGTAAAGGATCGGTGTACAGCAAGGAGGAGGCTCTGAAGCTGCGCAACCTGATTAGCGCCAGCAAGCCCGCAAACATCCAAAAGTTTAACCTGATCCTAGACATGGCCGATGCCAAATTCGCCAAAAACGGAAGCGCCCTTGCCGGACTGGTTACCACCTCGATGAAGAACGCCAATCTTAGCGACCAGGAAAGCTACAGCATCCTCTCGCAGATCGTGCCCCTCGTAGCCGATAGCGCTCCCAAAAACGATAAGCTGCTCGTAAGCGCCTACATCGATACCGTTATAGCATCACTTAAGGAGCCAAAGGCTAAGCCCTACTTCGAAAAGATGAAGGGCAAGCTTAGCGGCACCACCGAAGAAACCAAGAAGTAGACCCGCGCCGCAAAATCGCGAAAAAGGCCCAAAAGAGCCGCAGAATTTACCTTTGCCGGTTGTTGTGGAGCAAGAATACGATTAGCATCGCTTGACGATAAAAATGAAAGCCGGATTGGAATTTTCTCCCAATCCGGCTTTTTCATGCCCACTTCCCCCTCCTTAGGCTCTCAGCGCACCACATCCGATAGCAGATCCACGCTATTCTTTACCCCAAAAGCCCAATTAAGCCAATGCCGCTTCTAAATCAACCAAAAAGCAGGCAGCATCTAGAGCAAAGCTCCTATCACCTGCTTTAAAATCGAAATTTTCAGACCTATAAATGCTACTTTTTATGCATATGACGCTATTATACATGCATATGAAGCAACTATACGAGTATATAGAGAAAGTATACATACATATAAAGCAATTATACGATCATATGGTGCAATTATATGTGCATATAAAGCAGCTATACAAGCATATGGAGCAATTATACAAGCATATCCTGCTACTTTTGAACGAAAAAGCCTCGATTTTGTAGAAAAAACACCCAATATTTTGTATACTTACCTTGAATCCAAAACTTAAACCTAATGATAAAATACAACCTAGAGCGGATTATCCTTCTACGGGGCCATAACAAGCCCATAGAATTCCTTAGGAGCAACGGATACGGCTACCATAAAAGCTACCGGATGCTTATGGGCCAAACACAGATTACCTTTCAGGAGCTTTTCGACCTCTGCAAGCTGCTACGCTGCACCCCCAACGATTTAATGGAATGGGTTCCCGACCCAAAGCACCCATTGGAAGCCGACCATCCGCTTCAGGCCCTCCGCCGCAACATGGCCAACGAGGCAGCGCTGCAGGCAATGCTCAAAAGTGTTCCAGCCGATAAGGTAGATCAGGCAATGGAGCTTATCGCCAGCCTCTACAAGAAGTAGCATCCCACTTCCTGCTCAAAAATGCCTAGCTTAACAACATTGCCCTAACAAAGAGATTGCCACTTGATGACCCAACGGAGCAACCTCAAGCATCCAACGCTCGACGGAGCTGCCGCCTAGAAAATAAGCAGAAGAACTTGCTGCATAAAAAAGCCCGCCGGGCATTGCTCAACGGGCTTTACGGTATTTTAAAAGCTATCCTTCTACTTCTTGGCAAGCAGCGCTTCCGCCTTCTTGGAGTCTTCGGCCAGCTTAAGGGCCTGCTGCACCTGAGGGTCGGTAATCAGCGATCGCTCAATCTTTCCTCTTTGGTAGTGATACCTGCCAATGAGCTCATCTTCGAGGTACGACTTTATCTCCTCCTTAAAGAGCACCAAGTCCTTCTTCTTGTCGTGCGAAAGCTGCTTCTTAAGCACCTCCAGCTCCTTTTCGGCATGGGCGTAGTACTTATCCCTCTTGGCGGCCTCCTCGAGCTGCTTTAGCAGCACATCGGTTTGGGTTGTATAGTCGTACTCTTTATTCTCGAGGAATTTCACAAATTCGTCGTAATCGGCATCGGCGAGCTTAAAGCTGCGGATATCGGGCACCTCGGTATGCTTGACGTAGTACTCATTGATGTAGTCCGAAATCAAACCACGACCAATAAGGCTTATACTAATCTTGCTGATCTGTTCAAGATCGACCTTCACATCGGGAGTAATACCGCCACCATCGTAAACCACCCTTCCGTTTTTCGTTTTGAATGCGGTAATCAACGAATCGGGAACATTGCCTACGCTGCCATCGGCATTACGATGCGTGTAGTCAAGCGCTTGAATACATCTACCTGAAGGAATGTAGTACTTGGCAGTGGTAATCTTTACCTGCGAGTTGTAGCCAACCGGACGCGTTGTTTGCACCAGCCCCTTACCAAAGGTACGGTTGCCAACCACCACGGCTCTATCCAAATCCTGCAGGGCACCCGACACAATTTCCGAGGCCGAGGCCGAGCCACTATTAACCATCACAACCAGCGGAATTTTGGTATCGACAGGCTCTGTTTCGGTCTTGTAGGTTGCATCGAATTCCTTGATTTTTCCCTTAGTGCTCACCACCAGCTGTCCACGTGGAACAAAGAGGTTAACCACCTTTACCGCCTCGGTGAGCAATCCACCAGGGTTCCCCCTTAAGTCGAGAACGATAGAAGTTGCCCCCTGCTTCTTTAGGTTAACCAGCGCATCTTTTACCTCTTTGCTGCAATCGGTCGTAAAGTTGGTAAAGCGGATGTAGCCCACCTTATCCTTAACCATACCGTAGAAGGGAACCGCTGGGATGCGGATAACCTGTCGGGTAATGGTTACGTTTATGGTATCCTTCGAGCGAAGCTTAACAACGCGTAGCTGCATCTTAGAGCCGGGTTTACCCTTAAGCATGGCGCTTACCTTCGACACATCCAGCTTCTCGATCGACTTTCCGTCTATGCCTACAAGCAAATCGCCGGCAACCAATCCTGCATTAGCAGCAGGGAACGACTCGTAGGGTTCCGATATTTCGATGTAGTTTCCCGACTTGCGTATAAGCGCCCCCATCCCACCGTACTGTCCGGTAGTCATAAACTCAAAGTCTTCCATATCCTCGTCGGGAATGTAGGTTGTGTAGGGATCGAGCGTCGAGAGCATCTCGTTAATGGCCGTCTTTACCATATCTTCCGATTTCACCTGATCAACGTAGAACACGTTGATCTCACGTAGAACGTTGAAGAAGATCTCCAAGCTTTTGGCAAAGTTGTAGTTTGGGCTGGTTTTATCAGGGCTGGTAAACGAGAACATGGCAAACAAAGCCACCCCTATAAAGGCAAAAGCGGCGTAACGTTTTGCGTTCTTCATCAAAAGTTTTATCCTATTCATAGTCGAAAAAAGGTGTTACGGTTTAGTTCGATTAGGGTACCGGGTCGTATCCGCTTCCTCCCCAAGGGTTGCAGCGAAGCACACGCCAAATGGCCAACCAAAGTCCCTTTATGGGACCATGCTTTTTAAGCGCCTCTACGGCATAAGCCGAACAGGTAGGCGTAAAACGGCACGATGGAGGCTTTAGCGGTGAAATAGCCACTTGATAAAACCTAATCGGCAGAAGGAGTAGCCATACCAGCATCCTTCGAAAGTATTTTAGCAAGCTTTTCAAGAATTATCCTAATTTTTGGTTCAATAACGCCATACTCTTGCAGTTCCTTCGAAACGTATACAAGCATAAGCTGGAGCCCAACCCTACGCTCTTCTAGCAACAGCTTTAGCGGCTGCTTGTTCAACCTAAAACCTTCGCGAATTCGCCGCTTAATGTAGTTGCGCTTAACCGCCCGTTTAAAGTTGCGCTTGGAAACGCTCATCCCAACTTTCAAGTACTCCTTGTCGGAGTAATCTACCGTACGGTAAACAACCTTAAAGGGATACACAAAAAAAGAGTTCGAGTCGGTAAAAAGCTGCTCAAAATCCTTTTTGCTGCATAGCCGTTCGGTTTTATAAAACCTATTCTCCTTCATTGGCTGTTCTGTTACTTTCAAAAATATCAATTAGCAAGTTTCTTACCATACCCTAAAGGTGCCAAATGAGCTAATCATCCTATATAAAAATTTAACGATAAGCTAATCGCCATAAAGCTACAGCTTATTTCAATACAGCAGCATGCTGCGGCAAGCAAACTTTACAGGGTCGTAAGGTAAAGTTTACCCAATAAAAAATCGCCTTAAACAATTTCAAAGCGAAAAAGATTTAAGGCGACTATGCGGTTAAGCCCGTTGGCTTTACTTGTTATCCTTGTGGTTCTTCTTGACGAATAGCTCTAGCGCTTTTGCCATCGAAGGAGCTTCGGGTGTTGGCGCTTCAATATCTAAAGATAAGCCAGCGTCCTTAACTGCTTTAGAGGTTGCTGGCCCAAAAGCACCTATTTTCTTCTCCCCTTGCTCAAAGGCTGGGAAGTTTTCCTTCAACGAGGTAATACCTGCAGGGCTGTAGAAAATTACCAAATCGTACTTATCTAAGCTTAAATCCGAAAGATCGCTACTTACGGTTTTAAAGAGGATCGATTTAGAGTAGGTAATCTTAGACTTATCCAGCGCCTTAGGAATTTCTGGTTTGTGGATATCCGAAAGCGGAAGAAGGAACTTTTCGTCCTTATGCTTTACAATTGAATCCATCAAATCCTCAAATTTTCCATTACCGAAGAAGATCTTGCGCTTGCGGTAAACGATGTACTTCTGAAGGTACAGCGCTATCGATTCTGAAATGCAGAAGTACTTCATTGTTTCAGGAACCGTGATTCGGAGTTCTTCGCAGATACGGAAAAAATGGTCAATAGCTGTCCGCGCAGTAAAAATAACAGCCGTATGAGCAAGAATATCAATTTTTTGCTGTCTGAACTCCTTTGCATTTACGCCCTCTACTTGAATAAAAGGACGAAAATCGATCTTGAGCCCATACTTTTCTGCAGTGTCTTGGTATGGTGACTTTTCGGAACCTGGATCAGGTTGCGAAATAAGTACTCTCTTGACTTTCAAGGCTGTAATTTTTTATTAATTATTTAATTACCAATACTTAACCAACTATCCCAGCAAAATAAAGCGCTAGCAATACGGGCAGTATTTCGAGAGTGCAAAAGTATAAAAACCAAAAGAAAAATGAAACTCTGTGGCTTAGAAATAGTCTTAATGTTCTAATGATAAATAGCAGTAAAATTATGGTAATAAAATAAATAGATAATTGAATAAAAAACAAAGATACAGACTTAATAGTGTAAGAAGCTACAATTTGTAAGGGAAAAATTGAAAGCGAGAAAATAGCATAAAAAACCATATGGTTAAAGCTAACTTCACCAAATAACTCCTTGTTTCTGCTCACGTTACCCAACATTTTCCAAGTCCAGTTTCGTAGCATATATAGCCCAAAAAGAAGACCAAAAGCAAGAAGATAGGTAGGTAGTATTCCTAATTCCTTAACAGTATTGCCAGCATATTTCTGTATTAAAAGCACCAAAAAAACGGTAAACGTAAGCAGGTAAAAAACCGTTGAAAGAATAGAAAAACGCTTAAAGTTGAGCGAACGGCTTTGGTAAACCTTTCGAGCCTCACGAAAGCTGTAAAAGCCTTTTGCAACCAATTCAACATTCTTGTACTGAAACTTAAGGCTTACCATAAAAAGTATTAGGCCAAGCGTCAACATACAGAAGCTTATAAAACCAAGGTTTTGCGTATCACGCTCTTTTGCGATGCCCACCTTCGAAGCCTGCACTAGTTGAACAGGTTTGCTATACTTACCAAAAACCAACTCGGGATGACTTTCCAGTAAAATATAAGAATCTCGAGAAATCAGCTCCGGAATATCAAATCTCGCTAGCATCGAAGAGTCTATATCCGAAAAGTAAAACGTTTGTTCGGGAATATTTACAGATGGAAGCGAATCTATTGCGGGCCTTAAAGCCAAGGAGTCCTTTACGGTTACAGTTAGGCTATCCGAGATGGAATTAGAAGGCAGTACTCTGGTGCTGTCGTTAATGTTGTTTTTAGCCTCTGTATTAACCTGAAGCTGATTTAAAGATACTGACACCCCACTATGCTCGTAAAACCTAAAATTTGCAACTTCCTCTTCGCTTGGAGCGGTAGCCTTTTGCATAATACTCGAAGGCAGTATGCTCTCAAGCGCTTCCTGAGCCATATGATGGCTATAAGTACCCTTATCAATATCTGTAGCCAAAAGTGTTGGGTAGTAGCTAGCCGTATACGACTTTACGGGAGCAAGTTTCACCGTTTGTGCGGTTAGTTCTTGCTGTTCCACCTTTGGAGCCTCCTTCTTTACATTCAGCGTATCACCAGACATCATTCCAAGTATTTTACAGCGGCAAATATAGCGCTAATAGTTTTGACTGCCATCGTTGCTCCCTGAATTGAAGTATTCGAAGATTATTTTTGCCCGATGTGCACCAACAACTTGGGCTATTTCCTCCTGCGAGGCTTCGCGCATTTTGGCTACCGTTTTAAACTTTCCGTAAAGTTCCATTGCACTCCTTTCTCCAATACCGGGTATCAATTTTATTTCCGATTTAATAAAACTGCTCGAGCGCTTATTTCGGTGAAAAGTGATACCGAAACGGTGTGCTTCATCGCGTATATGCATCAGAACCTTTAGGCTTTCCGAATTTTTATCGAGATAGAGCGGAATAGGGTCGTTTGGAAAGTAAATCTCTTCCATTCTTTTGGCCAACCCAACTATCGGAATTTTGTGAATTAAATCGAGCTTTTTTAGAGATTCGACAGCGGCCGACAGCTGCCCCTTTCCCCCATCAATAACAATCAAATTTGGTAACTTTTCACCCTCATCTAACATTCTACGATAACGCCGATAGATAATCTCTCGCATCGAAGCAAAATCATCAGGACCAACAACCGTTTTTACGTTAAAGTGACGGTAATCCTTTTTCGATGGTTTGGCATCTCTAAATACCACGCAAGCAGCCACCGGATTGCTTCCTTGAATATTGGAGTTGTCGAAGCATTCGATATGAACAGGAAGTTCATCAAGTTGTAAATCCTTTTTGAGAGTGGTAAGAATTCGCTCCGTATGCCTTTCGGGGTCTACTTTTTCAAGCTGCTTCAACTTCTCCAACCTAAACATCTTTGCATTCTTTTCAGATAGTTCCAGAAGTTTGAGTTTATCGCCACGTTGTGGAATCGTGTAAGTTGAATTTGGAAATTCCTGGTCGGGGAAGAATGGTACTACCACTTCACGCGAAACAAATCCCAGTCGCTCGTGAATCTCTGCAATTACAAACGAAAGGATGTTCTCTTTCTCCTCCTCGATTTGAAGCTTTATTTCAAAATTGTGCGACTGAATAACCATCCCGTTTTTTACCCTCATAAAGTTGGCATAAGCGCTTCCCGAATCCATCACTACCGAAAAAACATCGAGGTTGGTGATGCTCGTACTAACGATTACCGATTTACTCTGATAGGTCTCCATCAATTCAATTTTTTGTTTGATGGCGTGCGCCTCTTCAAAACGATACTCCGCAGCGGCAACTTCCATTTTTTCCTTCAGCATAGAGAGCAAATCTCCTAGATTTCCACGAAGTATTTCTACTATTTCTCTAATTAAATTATTATATTCATCTAATAAATAATAATTTAAACAAGGTGCTTTACAATTTCCAATATGATATTCAAGGCAAGCCTTATACTTTCCCTTAGATATGCTACTCTCATCAAGATTTAAGTTGCATGTTCGAAGAGGATAAATCTGCTTTATTAAATCGAGCAATGTTCTTAAGAGTGTCACCGAAGTATAAGGTCCGAAATACCGCGTACCATCTTTTATATACCTCCGAGTAGAAAAAACCCTTGGAAACGGCTCATTTTTTATGGCGATCCAAGGGTAAGTCTTATCATCCTTTAAGTTAATGTTATATCGGGGTTGTAACTTTTTTATAAGGTTATTTTCGAGAAGAAGCGCATCCGATTCTGTTGGTACTACAATGTGTTTTATATCCCGTATTTTTCGAACCAACACCATAAGTTTCTTACTCTCGTACCTCTTAGAGGTGAAATATGAGGAAACACGCTTTTTTAAATTCTTCGCTTTACCTACATAGATAACAGTTCCTTCCTCATCCAAATACTGGTAAACTCCAGGTTGGTTGGGAAGGATTTCTACTATTTTTTTTAGGTATTCGCCAACACTTCTATCGCTCATTTACAAAAAGAGATGTAGGTTTAAACTCTAAAACATCGAATAAACCTTGATCAGAAATTTTCAACTCAGGTATTACAATTAGCGACATAAAAGCCATAGTCATAAAAGGAGCCTTCACAATAGAACCACTCTTTTTGGTAATTTCAAGTAAGCAACGATATTCATCGGCCACTTTTTCAGCTGGAGCTGCAGCCATAATACCAGCCACAGGCAACTCCAAAACTTTAACGACATCCTCATCAGCGTAAGCCAAACCACCCTTTGAAGCAACAACGGCATTAATCACCTTAACAATACTTTCGTCATCTACCCCAATAGCAACTATATTATGAGAATCGTGCGAAACGCTACTACAAATAGCGCCTTTTTTCAAACCAAAACCTCGAATAAATCCAACACTAGGTTTTGCCTTTTGATATCTATTTAAAGCAACTATTTTAAGAATATCTGAATCCTTTTGTGAAAAAACTTCCCCATTTTGAACAGCCAACCTACAAACTTCGGAATGAGTATAAAGTTCACCTTCTAAAACACCAATCACTCTAACTAACACACTATCTTCACAAGGAGATAACACTTTCACATCATCAACGCTAATAATATTTTCCACAAAATTATTCACAACTTCAACTTCAACACTATTAGTACAAACAACCCCATTTTCAAAAAGAACGCTTCCGTCAACAACAGTCTTTTTTACATTAAAATCCGACAAATTATCAACCACAATAAAATCAGCCGAATCACCCTTTTGAAGAAGCCCAACAGGAAGATTATAATGCTTCACCGCATTATATCCGGAAATACGAAGAGCATCAAACAAGTTTACACCCTTACTTAACGCTCGCTTCAACAATCCAACAAAATATCCATTCAATAAATCATCAGGATGACAATCGTCAGAACAAAGCATCACCATATCGGGATACACTTTCACAATGTCAATCAAAGAATCAAAATTCTTTGCAGCACTTCCTTCTCTGATTTGTATCTTCATTCCCAATCTAATCTTTTCTTCTGCCTCTTGAAGCGACATACACTCATGATCAGTTGTAATACCAGCACCAACATACGCCTTTAAATCTCCGCCAACCAAACCCGGTGCATGACCATCTACTTTTACACCACATCTTAGAGCAGCATCAATCTTTGCTTTAACATCCAGATCCCCTCCTACAACTCCTGGGAAATTCATCATTTCCGAAAGATAAAAATAGTTTCCTGACTCAAGCATTTCACTAACAATTCGAGAATCAAGAACAGCACCAGACCTATCAAATAAAACAGCAGGAACACACGAAGGCACCCCAAAGAAAAACTTAAACCCAGACAATACTCCATTCAATCGCATATATTCCACTCCATCTACTCCAAGAACATTTGCAATTTCATGAGGATCACTTACAGTTGCAACTACCCCTGTACGCACAGCAACCTTTGCAAACTCAGAAGGAACCAGCATAGAACTCTCAATATGAATATGAGAATCAACAAAACCTGGTAATATATATCTTTCTCCTTTTTCCTCTTCAGATATAAAAACTAAATCAAAAACAAGACCACCACTAATTATAACATCTCCGAAAAATATCTTTTCTTCCTTGAGATTAACTATATTTCCTCTTATCTTCTCCATTTATTCCTAAATTTATATTTAAGTTCCACGTGGAACTTAAATATTGAAATTCAAAAATCTGTTCCACGTGGAACTTTATCTACCTAAAAAAACTAGTAAAACATTAATATCAGAAGGTGATACGCCTGGTATTCGTGACGCTTGACCAATAGTCTTAGGTTTTATTTTGCTTAATTTTTGTCGTGCTTCAGTGGATAAAGATTGTAGTTTGTTAAAATCAAAACAATCAGATATTCGAATATCTTCCAATCTTGATAATTTATTAGCAATTATTCGTTCTCTGTCAATATATCCGCTATACTTAACTTTTATATCAGCCTGTTGTAGTATCTCTTTTTGTATACAGGGTAATGTATTATAAAAGTTTTTTATTGATTCGAGTATAAGCAGATCTTTTATTACTATTTGAGGTCTTAAGAGAATATCAACAAGTTTTCGTGTTTGATTAATCGGAGGAGTGTTTTTACTAACTAGTAAATCGTTAATCTGATCTTGAGTTACACTTGTTTTATTTATCAATCTTACCAGTTTTTCAACAGAATCTTGTTTGTATTTAAACAATTCTTCTCTATCCTTTTTGACTAAACCAATTTCGATACCTATAGGGGTAAGTCGTTCGTCAGCATTATCCTGACGCAGAAGAATCCTATACTCAGCTCTAGAAGTAAACATTCGGTATGGTTCATCAACGCCTTTAGTTACCAAATCATCTATAAGTACACCTATATACGAAGATTCACGAGAAAGTATAAAACATTCTTGCTTTTGAACCGATCGAGCTGCATTAATTCCTGCGATTAAACCCTGACCAGCGGCTTCTTCGTATCCTGTTGTACCATTAATTTGTCCAGCAAAAAATAAATTTCTAATGAGTTTTGTTTCTAATGAGTGGTAAAGTTGAGTAGGTTGAAAGTAGTCGTATTCGATAGCGTAACCAGGTCTAAATATTCTAGCATTTTCCAAACCTGGTATTTTAGTTAATGCAGATACTTGAACATCTAATGGTAACGAAGATGAAAATCCATTTATATAGTATTCGTTAGTATCCCACCCTTCAGGCTCTAAAAAAAGTTGATGCTGATCTTTATCCGCAAAGGTGCGTACTTTATCTTCAATACTCGGACAGTAACGAGGTCCTATCGATTTAATCGTACCATTAAACAAAGGAGATTCATCAAATTTGGCTCGTAACGTTTCATGAACATCAGTATTAGTATAAGTAATATAGCATGGCAGTTGCCTTTCTAATGGTTTTACGGTATCAAGAAATGAAAATTTTTCAGGATTAGCATCGCCTTCTTGTGCCACTACCTTTGAATAGTCTATTGTTCTTCCATCAATACGAGCAGGAGTTCCTGTTTTCATTCTACCTACCTCCAGTCCTAACTGCCGCAGCTGTTCTGTTATTCCATATGATGCCATATCACCAGAACGTCCTCCAGCAAGTTGAGCACGTCCAACGTGCATCAATCCATTCATAAAAGTTCCTGTTGTTAGAACAACACTTTTAGCCGTAAAATCAACTCCTAATGCTGTATGAACTCCCTTTACAGTGCTATCCTCTATCAAAAGATTTACAACAGAATCCTGCCAAAAGAAAAGATTTGGAGTATTCTCGAGCATTTCACGCCACTTTAACGAAAAAAGCGAACGATCACACTGTGCCCTTGGACTCCACATTGCAGGACCTTTACTCCTATTAAGCATTCTAAACTGAATGCTACTACTATCAGTAACAATCCCTGAATACCCGCCAAGAGCATCAATTTCTCTAACAATTTGCCCTTTTGCAATACCCCCCATTGCAGGATTACATGACATTTGTCCCATTTTTGTCATGTCCATTGTAATTAAAAGGGTTTGAGCACCCAAATTTGCAGCAGCTGCGGCGGCTTCACAACCTGCATGTCCTGCCCCAACCACAACCACGTCGTAGTTAAACACCATACTTAAATAATCGATACGTTAAACTTTAAAAGATAGTAGTTCTCCCTTTCGCGCATTACTTTCTCTTCATCAATCGTCTTATCCTTATAGCCACAAAGATGAAGCACTCCATGAACTATTACCCTACATAACTCTTGATTTTCTTCAACACCTAGCATTTCTGCATTAGATTTTACTGTATCAATACTTATAACCAGATCACCGGAAATTTTATTCTTTTCGGTGTAATCAAACGTAATAATATCAGTGTAGTAATCGTGCTGCAAATATTGTCGATTTGTTTCAAGAATATACTCATCGTTGCAGAATACATAATTTAGGGTACCAACCTGGTACCCTTCCTCTGCTGCAACATCTTTTATCCATGCCTTTATCTTTAGGGTTTGCTTTGGCTTAAAGCTTACTCCCTCTGCAAAAAAATTAATTGCCAAAACTTATATATTAAAATAAAGTTGAACTCTGTTTCCTTTCTTATTAAACTCAATATAGTCCGATAGTTTCATCATCAGAAACACTCCTCTTCCATCGGGATTTTCGATATTATCCGGAGTTGTAGGATCTGGAAGTTTTGCATAATCAAAACCATCACCTTCATCTTCTACAATAACTACAACTCTATCACTTCGTCTTTCAAGTCCAAATTGAACCTTCTTTTGCACGTTGCAGCAATTCCCATGATATATTGAGTTTGTAATTGCTTCTAAAGATGATACTATTATTTTATAACGAAGAGCTTTGGGTATATCATTCTCTTTAATAAAATGAACCACGATCTCTTCGATGTCATTCAAAATAATCGGATCCGATTCGAATTTGTAAATTTTCATTTGTCATTATACGCTAATAACAAAAAAAGGTTTATCCTGTTTACCGTGTTAACCATAATACAGGATTTTGTGGTGTTGTTTCCTTCCAAACCTGAAATTTAAGCGTAGGTTTTTCTCCACCAGTATCGCTATTTGCAAGAACACCCAAAACTTGCTTTGCCTTTATCTGTTGTCCTTGTACAACATTAACACGCGAAAGATTGGAGTAAACCGTTATATAGTAACCATGCCTAACAAGTACGGATATATTTGCACCTGGAAGAGGAAATATTTTACTTACTTCACCATCGTAAACGGCATAAACATCACAACCAGCATTGGAGGAAATATCAACACCCTTGTTTTCTGTTTTAACACCCTTCAGTATAGGATGCTGATGCACACCGAAACTTTCTACAATAGAGCCCTGCCTTACAGGCCAAGGAAGTCGCCCTCTATTTGCTTCAAACTTTCCAGCAATCATACGGTCTTCAGGAGTGAATGGAAGAACTGGTTCACTACTTTCGGATGCACTTGAAGTAGTGCTACTACTTTTTGTACTTCCATTCTTTTTTGCACGTCGCGCTGCTTCTGCTGCTCTACGTGCTGCTGCTTTACGTGCAGCCTCGGCAGCTTTACGTGCTTCCTCTGCAATAAGCCTACTAATTTCTCGTGACAATCTATCACTCAAATTCTTCCTTACCTGTATTTCTCTTGTTAAGTCCTTTTCCTTACTTTTAAGCTGAGCAGCCATTTTTTCATAGGTTTTCTCATCCTGATCGAGTTTTCTTATTTCCCTATTCTTCTCAGCCAATAATACTTCCAAATTCTTTTTCTTACTACTCAAATCGGCAATTTCAACGTTAAGCGCTTCCTGCTTAACCTCAATAGATTTTGCTTGCTGAATTCTAAAATCGCTATACGATCTAAGATACTTCATTCTTCTAATTGCCTGATGCAAATCAGAAGAGGCAAAAACTAGCGCAATAACAGAATTAGTATTACGCATTTTGTAAGCATGCTTTAGCGTATTCGCATAGGCAACTTTTAAAGTATCAATATCCTTTCGTAAACGATATACAGTATCAGACTTTACTTGAATTGTCCTCTTTACAATATAAACCTGCTTATCAATATTCTCTAATACCTTTTTGCGCTTCTGTATTTTAGAATTTATAAGGGCAACTTGCCTAAGCGTCGAATTCTTTTCGAGTTTTGTTGCGCTAAGCTGCTCATTAATCCTATTTATCTCGGCATCAGCAACACGCTTTTGTTCCTGCAAATCTTTAAGCGATTGAGAAAATACAACTTGAGCGGTAAATGAAAATAAAAGTATAAGTAGTAAGCGGTACATTACTGTTTTATATTGAGTTTCTTTACTATTTCATCAGAACGGTTTCCCCTATCGTATGACATCTGCCAGTACAATTTTGCCGTCTCTACTTCGTTCAACTTTAAAAGGATATCCCCATAGTGTTCTAATATTGTATCACTTTCGTTTCCTCCATATATTAATGCCTGACGCATCACCGTTTTTGCCTCTTCATACTTTCCTAACTTGTAAAGTAGCCATGCCTTAGTATCCAAATATGTCGAATTGTTAGGCTCCTTTTTAAGCACTACATTAATCATTTTAAGTGCCTTTTTCAAATCCTTGTCGATTAGAGAAAGGTAGTAGCTATAATTATTTAGTACCTGTATGTTATTAGGATTAATAGATAATGCCTCATCGTAGTAGGCAAAAGCTTGCTTATCATTTTTAAGCGAATGGTACGAATCGCCTATCATCGAAAGTATATCTACTTTAACCGAATCCGAATTCACGTAAGGTAAAGCAGTCTTTAGTACCAGTATAGTAGAATCGAAATCCTTTCTTTGAAATAGAGCATACGACTTATATAGATACAACTTCACCAATTTTGGATAGTAAGCAATCGCTTTTGAAGCATAAAAGCTGGTTGTATCATATCGTTTGGTATACAGATTCAGCTCAATAAACTTAAAGAACAAGGAAGAATCCCTCGATCCAGAATCCAACTTGGTTTTTAAAAAAGAATTTAGATCTGTAAGCTTTCCCATCTTAGCCAAATGATCGGCATAAATGGGATAGATAGAAGTATCTTTTGGATAGGTAGCTATGAAGCTATTTATCAGCGTATCTATATTTGGATAAAAAACTTGATAGAATTGCTTATTCTCTAGGAACTGATTAAAATAGGCTACCTTATCACTATTCTTTATTTCGTCATTTCCAAAAATACGGTTCAGAGTTCGGAAATAGTCAGTATAACGAGCCTCTCTTCGATACGCATCGGATAAACCGATTTGCGCCAAAGGGTAAGTAGGTACAAGTTCAAGCGCCTTAAGATTATAGTCTATCGCCAAAGAATCGTTTCCTTTGTTAGCATAAATATCTGCCAAAATAGTAAGGTGGCGAGGATTCTCTGGAAACAACTCCACTAGCTTAGTTCCAACACTAATAGCAGAGTCAAGCTGATTAAGCTGCAGATACAACTTTTGCTTATTCTCAAGTATGGTTTCATTGCTACCGTACTTGGTAGAAAATTCATCATAGAGCTTTATACTTCGAACCATATCACCCTTTACACCGTAAATAAGCGACATATTAAGAAGCAAATCCGTATTTGAAGAATCCTTTGTAATAAACTGATTATATACAGTTAACGCAGAGTCAAGCCTATTCAATCGCTGTAAGCTTTGAGCATAGTTTAAACCGTAATCCTTATTGTCCGGAGAATAAGTGTAGGCCAATTCAGCATTTTTTAAAGCTTCAACCCTCTTATTCTTTCCCTGATATATTTGAGACAAAATGAAGTAAGCAGCATCGTTCTCCTTATTTAAGCTAACCGCCTTGTTCAGAAATCGAATTGCATTATCAGCAGATCCTCCATAGTACTGTTTAACTCCCTCGTAATAGTTCATATCCGACATAAGCTTAGCATTCTTACTAAGCGATTTCATCGAATTATAGGACGATGAGCAACTCGTAATACAAAAGCTAACAGCAACAATAAAAAGAATCTGCTTTTTCATCATATTCTATTTCAATTACTTTTTTCCTGTATGTCCAAAGCCACCCTCTCCCCTATCAGTTTCAGAAAGCAGCTCTACTTCCAGCCAACTAACCGTTTCGTGCTTTGAAAAAACCATTTGAGCTATACGTTCGCCAGGCTTTATAGTATACGCTTCGTTCGAAATATTAACTAACCCTACTTTAATCTCTCCTCTATAATCGGCATCGATGGTACCAGGTGAATTAATAACTGTAATACCGTGCTTAATTGCCATACCACTTCGCGGACGAATTTGAGCTTCAAATCCTACAGGAATTTCTATAAACAACCCTGTAGGAATAATAACCCTATCCAATGGAGCTAAAACTAGATTATCAGTGGTATTAGCACGTAAATCCAATCCAGCTGAATGGACTGTTGCATATTCTGGTAAATCGAAACTACTCTTATTAACTACTTTGACTTCCATTTTAAAAGCGATTTTGCAATGGTAACTGGATTAATTTTTTCCTTGTAAAGGAATACTAAAACGTATGATCCAAATAATAGCGTATTCACAGCCATACGTAAATATAGGTTTTCTGGACGAATTGCCTTACTTAAAAAGAAAAGACCCAATCCAAAAACGAAGTAAAACCCTATATTCTTAAAGTCGTAAGGAATACTAACAATTTTCTTACCAAACCAGTAGCTTACAACGCACATAAATACAAACGATAGCAATCGGCCCCATGCAGCTGCCTGATAACCAAAATGTGGAACCATAAAAATATTAAAGACTACAAGTAGTATCAATCCGGCTAAGGTGACATCAACGGTACGCCTCGTTTTATCGTGCAACTTAAATATTATTTGAAGATTATATAGCAATCCTACAAAATAGTAAGAAAGCAGCAATACTGGAACAATAAATAGTCCTTCACGATAATTAGCACCTTCTAAATACTGAAATATATCAATATAAAGCGTTACTAATAAGAATATTATCATTCCAAATACCGAAAAATACTTAAAAACATCGGCATACGTTTTTGCAGAATCTTCCTTCCTTACATTATTAAAGAAAAATGGTTCGGCAGCATACCTAAACATTTGCGTAAACAAGGTAAGTACTATTGCCAGCTTTAAATTCGACGTGTAAATACCCAACTGAAACATTGGTTTAGCAGATTCAGGCAACAGATATTTTATACTGTAACGATCCAACAAATCGTTTACTTGTCCTGCCAAACCTGATATAACCAAGGGTACTGAATATATGGCCAATTCCTTCATCAACGGTTTTGATATACGGATACTTGGTAAACCAGCTAAACGTAAAACCAAGAATAAAGTAGTAACAGATGCAACCAGGTTTGCTATAAATATAACCAGAATTCCCATAGGTGGAAGAGATGGAAATAGCTTTGGCACAACAAAAAGCAACAGCAAATTGAAAAGTACATTAATGAGAATATTTACCGTCTTTAATACTACAAATGTTGCAGATCTATTTTCATTTCTCAGTCGTACAAACGGAATAGCACAGAGCACATCAAAAAATACAATCCAACCCGTTAATATAACATACCACTTATTGGGCGATAAATCGAGCCCACTTATTATTCCATCGTATCCAAATGTTGTATATAGAACAAATAATGTAGATGTTACTAACAAAAAAGTGAAAGTTGTAGAGTAAACCTTATCCTTAACATCTTTATACTTACTAGAAAAACGAAAATACCCCGTTTCCAATCCAAAGGTTAGAACTGTTAGTAAGATCGGTATATAAATGTAAAATTCGCTGTATATAGCATATTCACTAGGATCTTTAAAGTAATTCGTATATATAGGATTCATTAAGTAGTTAATGAATCGAGCCAAAAGGCTACTTAAGCCATATATAAGGGTATGACCTGCTAGCTTCTTTAAGTTTCCCACGGTGCTAATATTCTAACGAACGACGATTAAATAAAACAAAGCCAAAGTTAGCAACGAAATACAATTTTGTATTCTCCTTATCGTAGTAATTAACCGAAAGACTAAGAGGTCCTACAATTGTATTGTATACCATTGATAATGAGCCTATATAATATCTGTTATTAAATAGATTTCCGTACTTTACGTAATACTCGTCTGTTTTAATAATCTCATAAAATGGCATAAATGCATAAGCTTCGCACCTCAAATAAATGTTCTTTGTAAACAAAATATTAGGCATAAAACCCACTGCAACATATGATTCTGAGCGATAATTGGGTAAAAACAGCGTTTTACTTTGAGGAAACGGTGCAAAATAAGGAGCACTCAACAGCGTTGCAGTATAGTTACTAAAAGCCTTCTTTGTAGTATATACTCCATCAACTAAAAAACCTGTCCATATATTATCACTCAGCTTATGGTAGCTTTGATTGTACATTCTAAAAGCCAACCAAGTATGATTGTGAGCACTTTTTGAAAGAGTTGGTCCAGTATTTCCTGGAGTATTTTCTTCGTTACCAATAACATAAGAAAAACTTAAGTATTGCTTCCGTCCCTTATATGGAAACATTACCTGATTTAAGGTATTCTTATCAAACGAAACAGAGAACTTATGAAAGTTAAAGCTAGTCCTATCGGGTTCGTCACTTTTCAAAAAATTCTTTATTTGATAGTATTTATCTATATTATTTCCAATATTATAGCCAAACTTCAATACAGAAGATGAACTAATAGGAAAACCATAATTTAACCGCCCGTAAAACTCGTACTGTTTCAAGAAACTAGGTCGTAAATCTTCAAAAAATGGATCGGGATTACTGTTGAAAAAATCGAATCGTTGCAATGTAAAAGCCAAATCATAAAAAAACGGTTTACGATAAGAGTAATCTTGCCTAAAACCAAAATGAAGAGAACTGTACAACCTTCCAAAATAGATGTTACCGAATATTCTTGTATAGTTTTTTGAAAAATACTTGTAGGTTAAGCCCAAATAGCCCTGATTCATTGAACTTGACGAAATATTACCACCAAAGTCAACATCCAAATCGTTATTTGCTTTTAGGTTAAGCGATAAATCGAACATTTTTGTGCTATCGTCAAACGAAGTTGTAGGAAAAATTGAGGTTATAGTATTATCGCTAAGTAGCTTAAAATACTCCTTCTTAAACTTTTTGAAGGTAAAGTTTACATTCCTTTTTGATAGGAAAAGCCCTTTAACATATTCTTCCTGCTTACTATTTATCCCCTTAAATCGTACCTTATCGAAAACTAATTCTGGAAGCTTACTCTTATAAATTAAGCGTCGGGCTGCAATTTCATCCTTACTTGTTCTTCTAGAAATGTGCTGTTTTATCGAATCTATTTTGGCAATGGTAGATCTATATCCTTGATCAATTATATCTCTGGCCTTACCCAAATCTAAAAGACGAACATTGGTAAAGGTATTCTCAATTACAAGACCTTTATTATCAGGAATTGTATAGTTTGTACGTCCCATTACCATACTTTCGATCTGGTTTAGCAAGTTTTCTTCATCTGGCTTAGTTGGGTTACTTGTACACTTCGATCCTATAATGTAATCGGGATTAAAATCTTCCTGCATTACATCCCAAGGAAAGTTATTATAAATTCCCCCATCAAAAAGAAGCGTAGAATCAATGCTTATTGCCTTAAAGTAGAAAGGAAATGTCATTGAGGCACGAACTGCTGAACCTAGGTACCCTCCCCTAGCCACATACTGCTTGTTATTATAGATATCGGAAGCAACACAACGGAAAGGCACAAAAAGACTATCGAAGTTATTTTTCGCAAGAGCACTAGGAGCAGCCAAATACTCAAGTAAAGCCAAATCCATCTGGTGAGCAGGAATCAAATTGGTAGGCAACTTTGGAATACTCAGCGAATCTTTCAAACTAAACTTGAAGGAAAACATGGCAGCACCAGGATCTAACTTCTTAAAGAGATACAGATAGTCATCTTCGATTTGCCCAGTTGACCAAAGTAAAAATTCAGGCGAGGTAACCATTCTAACCATCTCATCGGGAGACATACCTATTGCGTACATACTCCCTATGAGCGCACCCATCGATGTACCCGAAATATAGTCAATAGGAATGTTGTTCTCCTCTAAGGCTTTTATTACACCAATGTGCGAAAGACCTTTTGCACCGCCTCCACTAAGGACAAGTCCAACCTTTTGCGAGAAAGAAAAATTAAAACTAAAAAGAAGAAGTAATACAATGAGTCCTCTCTTCATTCTTTGCCAATATCTTTGCATATTGTGCTAAAATTAATCTTTAAAGTTTTTCCAGCGCATGAAACTAAAAAAATTAGCTTTTTTAACTACATTATTTGTAGCTGTAAGTGCAAGTGCCATAGCTAAAAAAGAGCCAATCGTAATACTTAAAACGAGCGAAGGCACCATTAAGCTGAAGCTTTACAACGACACCCCTCTTCATCGAGATAACTTCATAAAACTTTCGAAGTCAAAATATTTTAAAGGAATAATATTCCATAGGGTCATCAAAAATTTTATGATCCAAAGTGGAGATCCCGATTCGCGAAATCCTAAGCCCGATTCTACCTATGGCGAAGGAGGTCCAGGATACGATATTCCTGCCGAAATTGTAGCCACACACTTCCATAAAAGAGGTGTTTTAGCTGCTGCCCGAGAAGGAGATAAGGAAAATCCAGAACGTAAATCTTCTGGATCACAATTTTACATCGTTCAAGGAAAAAAATTTACGGATACGGAGCTCAATGCTGTAGAAAAAAAAGTTAACGACAGACTTAGACTCAATACCATCCAAAGAATATTTGAAGCAGAAAAAGCCAAATCTGAAAATAATAATCTTAGCCCAGAGGAATTTAAGAATATGATTAACCTAAAGGTTGAAGCCGAGGTTAACAGCACTCCCCCATTTAAAATTTCTGAAGAAAGGCGAGAAGTTTACAAAAATATTGGAGGATCGCCTCATTTAGATGGTTCATACACTATCTTTGGCGAAGTAATTGAAGGTATGGAGGTAGTAGATAAAATTGCCGCCACACCAACTAACCCTAAAGACCGTCCGCTAAAGGATATCTTTATTTTGAACGTTAAAGTAATCAGATAGCATCATGCTCGAGACAATTCAGCAACTATTAAACGAAGTTGAAGCCTTTAAGGCAGATAATCTACAGCAGGTAGAGGAATTCAGAATTAAGCTACTTGGTAAAAAAGGATCCATTACCCAGCTATTTGCTGAATTTAAGAATGTTCCTGTTGAACAAAAAAAGGAGATAGGGCAAAAGATCAACGTTCTTAAGGACGCAGTACAAGATAAGATCAGCTCAATTAAGGAGGTTCTTGAAAACAAGGATGAGGAAGGCGAAAAGGTAGATATTACCCGTCCTGGAACCCAGAATGAAATTGGTACACGCCACCCTATTTCGTTGGTTAAGAACGAAATGATTTCAATTTTCAAGAAACTAGGCTTCTCTGTTGCTGAGGGACCCGAAATTGAGGATGATTGGCACGTATTTGGTGCGCTCAACTTTCCACCCGAGCACCCAGCTCGCGATATGCAGGATACCTTCTTTATCGAAAAGAATCCTGATATTCTGCTACGTACGCACACCAGCTCCATTCAGGTAAGAACAATGCAAACGCAAAAACCACCAATCAGAGTGGTTTGCCCTGGTAGAGTATTCCGCAACGAAGCAATTTCGGCTCGAGCACACTGCATCTTCCATCAAATTGAGGGATTGTACATCGACGAAAACGTATCGTTTGCCGACCTAAAGCAGACGCTGCTCTACTTCGCAAAGGAACTCTTTGGAGAAAACGTAAAGATTCGCCTACGCCCATCCTATTTCCCATTCACCGAGCCATCGGCTGAAATGGATGTATCGTGTACCATTTGCGGTGGAAAAGGCTGCAACGTGTGCAAGCACACCGGCTGGCTCGAGATTATGGGCTGCGGTATGGTAGATCCTAACGTTTTGGAAGCATGCGGTATCGATAGCAAAAAGTACAGCGGATATGCCTTTGGAATGGGATTGGAGCGCATTGCCATGCTTAAGTACGAAATTAGGGATCTTCGTCTTTACTTCGAAAACGATGTTCGATTCCTAAAACAGTTTAAGTCGGCTTTATAAGCAATTGATATTAAATAAGAAAAGGCTTACAAATTGTAAGCCTTTTCTTATTTAATTCTTTTCACTATTCACTTCTCCCTTTAATCACTCTTCTGTAACAATTTCAAAGGTTACAGGTCCAATATTTTTATACATTGCTGATACTCCACAATAGCGCTCTTGAGATAGATCTATAGCTTTCTTAATCTTCTCCAAATCAAGATTTTTACCCTTAAACTTATAGAGTATTTTAAAGTCGGTATATACAACAGGATGCTCTTCCGACTTATTGGAAAACACATCAATGCTGAAATCATCGTAAGGCATCCGCATCTTGTTAAGAATAGATATAACATCCATTGCAGTACAACCAGCTAAAGCAAGTAACATTAATGCTTTAGGACGTGGACCACTGTTTTTGCCTCCAACTTTTTCATCGGCATCAATAGTAATCTTATGACCACTTACAATACCTTCGAAGGTCATACCTTCCTGCCATTTAAGGGTAACTTTATCTTCCATAGCTTACTTTTTTCTTTTACTACAAAGTTACTATGCTAATGTTTACAGGTAAGTGACTTTTGTTACAGAAATAGATGCTAGACTTAAGCATCAAGACACAAGACAGAAAAAATGAAAGTATGAAAAATGAAAAAATTCCACTGCGGTTCACACTTCACCCCACCCATAAATTTTTCGCCAACAAGTTCACCTGCTCACAATTAACTATTCACTACTCACTAAAAAAGTCTTCCTGGTTCAGAAAAGCGATCTACTCCAAGATGCTTATAGGCAAGTTCGGTTACCTCTCTACCCCGTGGAGTACGCTTTATAAAGCCTTCCTTTATGAGGAATGGCTCGTAAACTTCCTCTACAGTTCCCGGATCTTCGCCTACTGCGGTAGCAATTGTATTTAGCCCGACCGGACCTCCTTTAAATTTATGGATTATAGTGGTCAAAATTTTATTATCCATATGGTCGAGCCCATACTTGTCTATATTGAGGGCTTCGAGGCAAATTCGGGCTATTTCTACGTCAATAAAGCCTGTCCCCTTTACCTGCGCGAAGTCGCGAACACGGCGAAGCAGCGCATTTGCAATACGGGGCGTTCCACGACTTCGGAACGCAATCTCGTAAGCAGCATCATCGGAGATTCCTATATTCAGTATTGCCGATGCTCGCTTTACGATTCGCTGAAGTACGGTTGAATCGTAAAACTCCAGGTGGCACTGAATTCCAAAACGGGCTCGCAAAGGACTGGTTAGTAATCCGCTTCGAGTAGTTGCACCTATAAGGGTAAAAGGATTAACCGATATCTGAATGGAACGAGCACTAGGTCCCTTATCCAGCATAATGTCAATCGTGTAATCCTCCATAGCCGAATAGAGGTACTCCTCTACAACTGGCGAAAGTCGGTGGATTTCATCTATAAAAAGCACATCACCCTGCTCTAGGTTGGTTAGCAATCCAGCCAAATCGCCAGGCTTATCCAATACAGGTCCCGATGTTATCTTAAGGTTTACATTTAGTTCGCGGCTTATAATGTGCGCTAGCGTTGTTTTACCCAATCCGGGAGGCCCATGCAAAAGCACATGGTCGAGCGCTTCGCCACGCATCAGGGCAGCTTTAACGAATATTCTAAGGTTTTCGACCACCTTTTCCTGCCCGCTGAAGTCCTCAAACTCCCTCGGACGCATTTCGGCCTCCACGTCCCTTTCTACGTCAACAGTATTCGCCCTTCTTGGGTCAAAAGAATCGCTCATCCTACAAACCTAACTTTGCTGAAATATCCAACATTGCCTTAATCGACCTTACCGCTTTTCGGCTTACCTCTTCATCTACCACAACTTCAGGCATTTCATAAAGCAAAGTATTGTACAGCTTCTTAAGTGTTATAAGCTTCATGAAGTTACAGTTGTTGCATCCGCAGGTAGAATCGAGCGGAGGCGCTGGTATAAACACCTTATCTGGATTCGACTTATGCATTTGGTGGATGATTCCAGTTTCGGTTGCAACAATATACTCCTGAGCATCATCAGTTATTGAAAACTTAAGCAGCTCAGCGGTAGATCCAACATGATCAGCAACCAGCAGAATTGGCTTCTTACACTCGGGATGCGCAAGAATCTTTGCGTTTGGATGTTCTTTCTTCAGTTCGAGAATACGCTCGAGGCTAAACTCCTCGTGAACGTGGCAGGCACCATCCCAAATAACCATATCTCTTCCAGTAAGATTCTTGATATAGCTTCCTAGATTACGATCGGGCCCAAATACGATCTTGGCATCGGCCGGAAGGCTTTGCACTATCTGTACAGCATTGCTCGAGGTACAAACTATATCGGTCAGCGCCTTTACATCTGCAGTAGTATTGACGTACGAAATAACAGTATGGTCTGGGTAGTTCTTCAAGAACTCGGCAAAATCTTCGGCCTTGCACGAATCGGCCAGCGAGCAGCCTGCATTCATATCGGGAATGAGCACCTTCTTCGATGGCGACAGAATCTTTGCAGTTTCGGCCATAAAGTGAACTCCTGCAAACACAATAATATCGGCATCTGTTTTGGCAGCTTGCTGCGAAAGCGCCAAGCTATCCCCTACAAAGTCGGCTATATCTTGAATATCCCCTGTCTGGTAGTAGTGCGCCAAAATCACGGCGTTCTTCTCCTTTTTGAGACGGGCAATCTCTGCAACCAAGTCGATACTGCTATCAACAGGTGTATCAACGAACCCCTTCTTCAAAATATCATCTCTATTAATCATTATTATTCTTTTCTTTTTAAAAAAATGAATGATGTAAATGTTATCCTGTTAGCTGTGTTGATAACTTGGACGACATCCTTTTGCAAAAATCACAATTAAAACGCTAAAAACAATGTATTAACAGCTAAAAGCCATTATTGGTAGTTGACAAACAGCAAATTCCAAACTTTATTAACAGCTGTTGATAGCCTTAGGAGTTCGTAAAAATTTTGTTTTTAACAGCCCAAAAAGCTTAGCTAACGCTGTTTATATCGGCTAGCTTTTTCTAAAAACTAAAGCTTTGAATTAACACTTCTATTTTGGCTTAGCAACTTTTACTATTATTCCAAGAGATAGTTATAAAAACTAGCTCACCAAAGCTCATAAGTAATCAACAAAAGAGGTGTTAGCTTTTTTGGCTGTTAATAACTGTGAATTTCAACGGGTTTGAATTTTGCAAGAAAAAGAAATCAACAGGGTGTAATTTGTATCAGGACACAAGCATCAAGTACCACGATTGGTTTGTAGTTACTAACAACGTCATATGTTTTTTGTTTAAATAGAGGTATTTACGTTTTTAGTTTTTTGTAAAGACCATACATTGAAAAATAAAAAAGGCGCCATAGGCGCCTAATCTAATATCTTAATACTAACATCTTGTGTCTTAAGTTTAGCATGGAATCTTATCGATGCGAGCTTGGTGCCTTCCACCTTCGTATTCGGCATTAAGGTAGGCGTCCACAATAGCCTTTGCCTCCTCGAAGCTAACAAAGCGAGCAGGAAGTGTGCATACGTTGGCGTTATTGTGCTGCTTGGCAAGAGCCGCAATTTCGGGAATCCAGCAAAGTGCCGAACGGATGCCCTTATGGTGGTTTAGCGTCATGTTAATGCCGTTTCCGCTACCGCACATGGCAATACCGCATTCAAGTTCGCCATTTTCAATGGCGTTGGCTAAAGGGTGGGCAAAATCGGGGTAATCGGCGCTTGCTTCGGAGTGGGTACCAAAGTCAACAACCTCATAGCCTATCAATTCTAGATATTCCTTAACCTTAACCTTCATAGCATAGCCGGCATGATCGCTTGCCATACCCAACTTCTTATTTTTCATTGAAAGAGTGTTTTGCATTTTTATACCGGCAAAGGTAGCGATAAATTAGATGTTAGAAACAAGACACACAACACAAGTATCAAGACACAAGAAGAGGGAAATGAAAGGATGAAAGAATAAAATGATGAAAGATGAAAAATTTTGTTTCGCTCCATCACTCGATCACAGGTTCACTTCTCCCAACTCACGGTTCACGCATCACGTATCCCGATTAACCACTCCCGACTAACGACTAACTCTGTTGTATTAAAAAATTGAAGAATTAAAGAATGAAAGATGAAAAATTGTGTATCATGGGTCCTAATACAGGTTCCTGCCTAACGACTCCCTATATTCGTTTCTAGAATCCTATGTTTATACCACCGTAAACAGTTGTGTTTTTGCCCTGTAAAAATTTTGGTGTGTAAAGTTTAGCATCAGCTCCGCTAATGTCGCTGCTCTCTACCCCAAAGTTGATGTATAGGTCGTTAATGGGTTGGTAGGTTGCCGTAAATCTGATGGTTTTATTTATCCATCGCTCTTCATCCATAAAAGGAAGCCCCCTTCTTTCCGGACTGTTCATCAAATCGGTACTATACGTTTTGCCTTTTCTTGCTTTAGTGTATGATGCTTTAAGGTAAAGCGTTTTGATAGGTTTTACGGTAAGCGCCGTGTATATCTCGTCAGAATTGTCGCCGAGGTAATGGCCTAATAGGTAGCTGTTCGACTCGTATGTACAGGCTTGAACGTAATGCCTGTAACAGAAAGGGTTGGTTCTTGTATATTCAACCGTTGCCTGTATGTTGTTTAGAGGCCAGTTGGTCAGATTTCCTCCTACTTTAATAGAAACCTCGTTGGTATTCTCGGTTTTGCTAAACATTCTGCTTAAGCCTAGTTCATCAATAAATACCGATGAATAGATGCTTAGGTGCTTAATAGGCTTAAGGTATAGGTTGAAGAAAAGCAATGAGTTATTATCAATACCATTCGATTTGTTGGAAGAGGTTGATCTGTCCGACGATCTGTAGAACATAAAAGGTATGAGATAGGTAAAGTGTATTCCATTATCGCTATAGATAGTTGAGTTTCCAAACGAGAACTCTAACCAACGTGTGGGAAGTAGCGTAAACATGTTGGCTGCCATATACTTATTTCGGAAAACTTCTCTCTCGAATTTTGCTCCAGAAATAGGATACGACTTGCTGCTATCCACCACATCGGAAACCAACGTTCCGTGGAAATACTTAAACTTAAACCATTTTACGGGCGTTAGCGTTAGCATTACATAGGGGAACGATGGTGTACGGCCCGAAAGAATATTGTTTCCGCTATATCCCGACCCCCACTGTATATGATCTTTGGCGAGTTCTAGGCTACCCCAACTCCAACCGTACGATATACCGCCACGCATCTCGTCGTACTCGTATCCGGCCGATGTGCGCATGTTATTCTTTCCAAGCTCTTGGTTTAGGTAGGCAGGTTTGGTTAAAGGCTCATTCTCGAAATTATCCCTAAAGCTGGCCCAAATGCCAACATGCTTGCCGATATATCCAAATGCATCTATACCGTTGTACCTATGGGTGTAATCTTGTTCGCCATATTTACCCTTTGTAAGGCCCAATATTGGATTTATGGTTGCCGAAAACAGGGTATCCTTATAGTAAAGCAGATCTATACGACGCTTAAAATTTCTATCAGCATGCAGCTCCTTGCCGTAATCCTTAAGGTAGAAGGCTAATTCCTTTTGCTGTCGTTGCGATAGCATCTGCCTCTTTGTATCGGCTTCCTGTAGCCATTTGGAAATATCCATGCGATAGTAAGGTTTAGTAACCGATACCACATCTATTATGCCATCGTTGGATAGCTCGTCGATAAAAGAATAAATACCTGTATTGGCAGTATTTACTGGAACCTGCTGGGCGTTACCTATTAGGCTAACAAAAATAAAAACTGCTAGTAGGGAGATGTTGCGCATGGGAAAAGGAAAAGATTAAAAGATTATAATATGAAAGAATGAAAAATAATTTGTAAAGTTTTCATGTTTTCATGTTTTCATGTTTTCATGTTTTCATGTTTTCATGTTTTCATGTTTTCATGTTTTCATGACTAAAGTCCTTTTGTGGTTTTTATTGATTTTACCAGTAAACCGATTATTAACTTTAAATCAGAGTTCAAACTTTCAAACGAATCGATTTCAAACAAATTAGACTCTTTTAGTAGAGTCAATCCAGTATTGTGTTTCGTTGGCTTCTTTTAGGGCTATTGATAACTTGCTGATAAAGTCGGCTCTACTTTGGGCAAATTCTGCTTCTCGAACTAGAGCCCCAATGCTAGTACCGCTTCTTAGTACCTGTTTTGCTAGTACCCACTCTTTTGTTATTTCCTGCAAATTTCTACTCAACTCTACAATTCTGATTGCAAACTTGAAGGTTAAGTCTTTAAGCAGATTCTCTTTCATCATAAAATAATGAAAAACAAAAGTATGAAAACATGAAAAAATTTGAGTAAAATCCTTTCATCCTTTCATCCTTTCATCCTTTCATTTCTATCTCCCCGATCTTTTTACTATCGCATGGATCGTCTTGAAAATAATGGAGAAATCGAGCCAGATACTCCAGCTATCTATATACTGAACGTCGAGCTTAACCACATCCTCAAAGTCGGTAATCTCGTTACGACCCGACACCTGCCACATGCCCGATATGCCTGGTTTAACGCTTAAACGACGCCAATGGTGTAGGTCGTACTTCTCTACCTCATCGAGGGTTGGCGGACGTGTTCCTACTAACGACATATCTCCTGTAAGTACGTTCCAGAACTGGGGTAGCTCGTCGAGGCTAGTTTTGCGAAGAAACTTGCCAACACGGGTAACGCGAGGATCATCCTTCATCTTAAACATCATATCATCCATCTCGTTCTTATCCATCAGCTTCTTTTTAAGAGCTTCGGCGTTATTGCACATGGTTCGGAACTTGTAGATGTAAAAGTTACGTCCGTTCTTACCTACCCTAACCTGACGGAACAGCACGCCACCTGGCGAGTCTAAAAGTATTGCAGGAACAATAAATATGGATAGCACCCCGGTAAGAATTAACCCTATAAGGCCTCCAAGTATATCTATAAGACGTTTTGCTACTATTTGCCAAGGATCGAGGCTAACGCTTGCCCATGTTAGCGTAGGTATTACACCTATCGACGATACGCCTGTTTTGGCAATTTTCATATCGTAAACATCCATTACCAGATGGATGGTAATACCCATTGCCTCGCATCGGTGTATGTAGGGCTCAATTTCCTTTAGGTGTTCGTACGGAATGGTTACCACCACATCGTCGGCGCTGTGCTTTATTATGAGCTCGGGGAGGTCCTCGAACTCGCCCAACTTGGGCTTACTGCTTAAATCCTCGTAGCCGTTTAGATGTACGGTACCAATAATGTCGATAAACAGCTCGTTATTTTTATTCAGGTACTTTACCAGCTTTTTAACCTTATCGGGGCTACCTGCCACTATTATTCTGCGGTAGAAGGAGGTTCTTTTGAGCAGCTTCCGTAGCGACATCTTGTAAACAAAGTTTGCCATTAGCAGCACGCCTAGGTTGGTAACAAAGAATACCATCAGAAAAGCGCGGCTTATTACCTGTGTTTTTGCCAGATATAGCGATGTGGTACAAACCAGAAAGGCGAAGCATACCGCTACAATTAGCTTTGGTAGAATTGCTGTAAGCGAAAGTTTCTCTTTTTTACGCGAATTGCTGCCTAACCCATATACGTTAAATAGCATAATGGAAATAGGCCATAGTACAGCTACTGCTGCCAGCATTATCCAGTATTCGGTGCTGAAGGATGTTGTGTCTCCCTTTATGAGGTTACGCAGCACTAGTGCCAGCCTAAAGGTTGCTACGGTAAGCAGCACGTCCATAACAACGAAGCTCACCTGAATGAATTTCATCCTTTTATCCAACATACCCGAAGAGTTGTATTTGCTGTTCATAACCAAATATTATGAAAATATAAAACCCGCATCATTAGCAGGAGACCTCAGGTATGAATAGAACCTATGAGGGTTATATCCAACCATAAAGATCAATTTTATTCGGAAGGAAAATGAAATAGCATAGTTATGCTAAAAGTGACGCTGGATTATAGAACTTACACAGCGTCCAAAGTCACTACTCCCTATTCTCTATTCCCTTTTCCCAAATTTATTTTTCGGCGCTAAAGTAAGCTAACATAATTAGGACATCCAAGAACTAAATTGTTAAATATGTGGGTTGTTCCAACATGGAGATAGTAAGGAGTCGGGAGTAGTTAGTCGTTAATTGTTAATCGGGAGAGTTGAACAGTATTTTTCATTTTTCATCATTTTATTTTTCATTTCCAAACACAGAGTTAGACGGAAGTGGTGATGCGTGATGCGTGAACAAATGATCGTATGAAGAGAGAACCGTGCGGCGCGAAACCGAAAATTTTTCATTTTTCATGTTTTCATCATTTCATCGTCTAATGGAGCCTTTCACCACCGTTTTGTGGAGAGTTGTGTAGATTTGTTATCAACATCCCAACAGTTGTTATCTCCTTTCCAATAAGTGTTATCAGCCCTCCAACAGCTGTCATGATGCTTCCATTAATTGACTTAGTGTACGAAAGGTGTACAGTAGGTGTTTCCAAGAATTGTTTACATTCCTCCAAATTGTTCCCATGGCGCCTCCTAAAATTACCTAGATTCTATAACGAAAAGGGTGGGAATAGGACGTGAGGTTTAGGTTTATTGGATAATCCATTCAACCACTACGTGGTTGTTTATTGGCCTCGTCCTACTTCCCCGAGTTTCACTCGGGGCTATTCACCTAGAAGCCCTTATGGGCTTCTAGTAGTAGTAAAGAGGTCTATGCTTTACTTTTACTCTTAATAAATGCAACATATGGCAGCTGAGATGTAATCCTGTAAGGATTAAATATGAATAGCCCCGCATGCAATGCGGGGGAATTATGCACCATACGACAACAACCGCGAAGCGGTTGAAAAGTGAGCAGAAAATAAGACTTACCCACCTAAAACGTTATAGAGCCATTACCTACCCTATACAATGTCGTTATGTTAAGCATCCATTTGTAGGTAATACCCTAAATTTCTGGACTTTTTACTTCTCTTACTTTTTTGTTTGGGCAAAATAGTAAGCAAAAAAGCCTTGGTGAATATTAACTCGCTCGGTCGCTTTATAACGTTATATCCCTTTTCAAAAGGAGTGCTATTATGATGCAAATCGCTTTAGAAATGCTTGTAGATGCTTCGCTCGCTCAAACAGAACCGTAACGAAGAGGAGCTCAGCGTAGCTAATATTCACCGTTATGGAGTGGCTTCGCCACATTTTTCTACGGTGGAAACTTAGATTTCTACGTTAACGCCACATTCCGACTATGAGATATCTTGCTGTTTTAGAGTATTTAAAGTCTTAAGTTAACGACATTCCCCTGCAGGATACGGGCAGCTGTGAACAAGTGATAGTATGAAGAGAGAACCGTGCGGCGATAAACCGAAAATTTTTCATTTTTCATCCTTTACACGTTTTCATCCTCCAAAGATGAGGTAAATGGTAGTATTTGCTTATGCTGAATTTCTCTTCTAAACCATAATCCAAAAACAGGATCCACTAGGGTTACCTTCTGAGAGCTAACATCAATAATCTCTTTATCAGCTAACGCCTTTTTAATTCGTGTAACATTTGGCGATGTCCCAAAGTTATACTTGGCTATTACATCCTTTTTGGTAAACTCCGAATCTAAGCCATCGCATACCGCTCTTAGGAAGTTTAGCTGATAGCCTGTCAGGTATTCTACATCGCGCTGAAAAAGCATAGAATTCTGATTTAGCAAATCGTCTAATCCAAAGCAAAAACTCTCGTTGTCAACCCTGTTTTCAGTTCTCAACCAGATCAACCAGGAGAGCTGCTGAACGTACGAAGAGTGGTTATCTACCATTTTGCAGATCAACCGAGCATAGCTCTCGTTTATTTCTTTGCCGCTACTTTCAAACCTAGCTACGATATAGTTCACCCAACTATCTGTATCTATCTTTGTTAGGTACAGCACATCTCCAAATTTATAAAGTGGCAGGCTTTTTTTCTCAAATAGCAAGCTCATAAGATGTTTTTTGCTCCCAAACAGGCAGTAGGAAACTGCAGACTGATGCTGCCAAATGCTTCTCAACCTTTTCTGAAAAGTTGCAGGTTCTTCGAAATCCATCACCTGCTGGAACTCGTCAATACAAACAACGACCCTTACCCCTTTTTTTAGCGCAATTTTCTCCGGTAACGATAGAATTTCATCTACCGTCTCGCGCTTTTCATCTAGCTCTAGCCCTACCGAAAAATCAACGTTCGGATCGGTTCCCATCGAAATAGTAGGGCGTACGCGCGATAGAAAGCTTTTTGTGTTCTCTACCCATTCCTCCCATTTCGATGAGGTTTGCTTTATCACCGCGGTTGCAAAGCCATTGTAGAATTCTGCCTCGGTTCGATGCGAAAAGACATCCAGAAACACCACTTTTACCCCTTGTTCCTCGGCCATCTTCCCTACCTTTCGAACCAACGAGGTTTTACCCCAACGCCTAGGGGATATCAGCACCGTATTTACGCCACTCAAAAAGTTGGCTAACAATCTTTTCGCTTCGTCTTGTCGATCCGTAAAGTTGTCACCGACTGCAGTAACTCCAAACACAAATGGCTTATCCATAAGCTTTCAAATTAGGGTATCGACTCCAAATATACGTATTTTACTAACAAAAATGTTTGTAACAAGAATGTTTGTAACAAGAATGTTTGTAAGGTATTCCCAACGCAGAGGTGCTGAGGAACAGAGGAACACGGAGTTAGTCGGGAGTGGTTAATCGTTAGTCGTGATGGGTGATGCGCGAACCGTGAACCGTGAACCGATATTTTTCATCTTTCATCTTTCATTTTTCATCTTCTTTCAGCCACAAAGCGTAATTCGCGTAATTCGCAAATATTGGCGGAATGAAAATAGCTCATTCTTTCATTTTCCATTTTCCCATCTTGTCTCTAACGTCTAAATTCTAATATCTAGTTTCTTAATTCTATTTTTCCACCATAAATTTTGATAATTAAAAAAAATTATTAGATATTTGTTAAGAGAAATTCTCACGGAGGGCTGACAAGGTCCCCATTACGTTCCTGTAATCCAGATGCTGAAGAGGCTGACGTTTGCAGGTTTAGAAACGAAGATTACGATTATAGCTTAAACAGCTTTCGAAGATCCCGAACAAGCAATTGACCACCGGGAAGAAGAAAGGGTGAATAACCCTTACAAGAATCAAACAAACAATCATGAGCAATGGGTGTGGTATGCGCTGTAAAGTGCCAATGCCCTTAATGTTAAACCTTAATGGATTTAGTATGCCATAAGCGATTAACACGAAACCATTTTATGAGGCACTAGGTGCTGCATAAAATGAGCCACCAACAGCCGATGCGCTAACATCGCCTGTTAATGGCCTAATCAGTGGTGCTACGCCGTAGCCAGATGTACTAATTAGTTTAGGAGTAGAACCGTTAATTCATAAGCTCCTATCCTACCACAACGCTAACCTGCTGATACTTTGTTAACCTGTAAAAGTACCTAAAGGTTTGAAATACGCAAGCTAGTTTTCGTGTAATGCCTAAAAAAATAGAAACATGGCATCACAAAAAATTACAGGTACCCTTTGGTACTATCTTTTACAAAACCCTCTTATCAAGGATAACGAGGAGTATATGGCTAAAGTAAGCGCAACCGATGTTTACGATGTAAACCGTATTGCGGCCGAAATGCAGAAGTACAACAGCACCGCAACCATTGCCGATATTAAGGCTGTGCTCGAAATCCTCTTTACGGTGGTGAGCAACAAGGTTGCCGATGGGTGCAGCGTTCGCTTACCTATTGTAAACATTCGCCCCTCCATTTCTGGAAGGTTTAGCAGTCCGGTTGATTCGTTCGACAGCAACCGCCACGCGGTTAACGTAAAGGTGACATCGGGCGAGATGCTTAATCAAGCTATCTCGAACGTACAGGTGGCTCGCTACGACTCGGTGGAACGCTCGCCCGTGCTAAAGCAGTTTATCAACTGTTTTACGGGTACGTCTAACGCCTACCATGCGGGTTTTATTGGCAAGCTGGTTGGAAACGAGCTAAAGTTCGACATCGACAGCATCGACGAAGGGCTTTTTATCGTGAACTCCGAGACCGCCGAAGAAATAAAGGTGCAGCACTTTGGCAAGATTACCAACGGCGAGCTGATGTTTACCCTCCCTCCTCTTACTAAAGGCGAATACTACATGGAGCTGCGCAAGGCCTACTGCGCCAATAGGGAGATCCGTAGAGGTATCCTTAAAAAGAGCTTTGTGGTAGAGTAGCCTTCCCTCTTTCCTATCGAATGCTCTGGCCTCGGCTGGGGCATTCTCATTTTTACAAACACCGAGTTAGTAGGAAATAGTTAATCGTTAGTCGGTAGCGGTGATGCGTGACAAGTGAGCCGTGCGGTGCGAAACTGAGTTTTTCATTTTTCACCTTTCATTTTCTACCAACCATTAAGGACACAAAGGATAAGCACAAAGGCGAGCAAAGGATAATTCGCATAATAAGTAAAAATTCGTGGAATGGAATATTTTCATCCTTTCATTTTTCATATTTTATTGATACTCTTTTATCAACGTCAATTTTTTCTATTTATTAAGTTTACAATAACCTTTACTAAAGTATCTTTTTCTGCTGGATTGCTTACGGCAATCATCAGCGTTAAAGCTACTAAGGCGTTGTCTGCTATTCTTTTATATCCCAAATCATCGAAAAGAATCCGATTTTGCTCCAAAAAGTAGAGGAACAGAAAAGCAGCTATTCGCTTATTACCATCGGAAAACGAATGATTTTTTGTTATGAAATATAGCAGATTTGCTGCTTTTTCTTCAATACTTGGATATAAATCTACTCCATTAAAGGTTTGGTATATGGTAGAAATTGAACTGTGGAACGAACCATCTTTTTCGTGTCCAAATAATTCGCTATTTCCATAAGCCTTTTTTACGATTGCTATTTGTTTTATAGCCTCGTCGTATGTAAGCTGGTATGTTTCCTTTCCCGAAGTCGATGTTATTTGTAATGTTTGGTAATCGTACCGATCTAGTATATCTAGTGCATAGGAGTAATCTGCTATTATCTTGAGTAAACCCGAACTTTCATCGTTAGTAAGAATTTTGTACTTTAGTATATTGCGTATAATCTTGAACGAGCTTTGCAGCTCTTTTAGCTGTTCGGCTTTTTGAAGTAAACGTTGCTCGTTGAGCACATAACCTCTTACCAAATAGTCTTTAAGAACTCTGTTTGCCCATATTCTAAACTGAGTACCTCTTTTTGAGTTAACTCGATACCCTACTGATATTATTGCATCCAGATTATAGAACTTTATTTTTCTAGTAACTTTTCGTTTGCCCTCCATACGAACTACCGAGGAATACTCGGTTGTTGAGGCTTCATCAAGTTCTCCCGTTTGGTATATGTTTTTGAGGTGTAAACCTATAGTGTCAGAATCTTTCTCAAAAATGTCAGACATCTGCTTTTGCGAAAGCCATACGGTATCGTTATCAAGCTTTACCTGTATTTCAGCTTGCCCATTATCAAGTTGAAATATAGCTATTTCAGATTTTGTCATGTCAAATACGTCAATTTTTTTACTGCCCGTATAAAAGGGTGCTTATTTGCAATTTATGAATTTTGGGGTATTTACACCACATAATCAGGGCTTTTTGTGAATTGTGATGCGGGAATAGTGGCGGATGACGCGTAATTAGATAGTCGGAAGTGGTGATGCGTGATGCGTGGACAGTGAGTAGGGAGGAGTGAACAAGGAAACCTGTGATCGAGCGAACGCGAGAGCTAGTAGCAGAGAGTCGTAAAGCGGAAGTAGGAAATCGTTAGTAGTGATGGGTGAAGAGTGAACCGTGAGGCGCGAGGCGTGAACAGTGAACCGTGAACCGAAATTTTTCATCTTTTATCTTTCATTTTTCACTTTTCATTTTTCATCTTCTTTCAGCCACAAAGTGTAATTCGCGTAATTCGCAAATATTGGCGGAATGAAAATAGCTCATTCTTTCATCCTTTCATTTTTCATTTTCATCCATGCACTTTAAAAAAATGGCCACCCTCCTTTGGTGCATCCAAAACCTTCAGCTACCTTTATAAAACTTTAATCCAAAATCTTAACCAACGGCTAAGCTAGAACTAAATATCCTACCTTTTACGCCAAAAGAATCTTCGGCCGTATTTCTGGCAGGGTGATGGTATCAAATAAACACAAGGAATTATGTCAGAAAATTTACCCCAACCAAGCCAAACCCTATTTGAGCAAATAAAAAGGTTTGACGAAAACGGAAACGAATATTGGAGCGCAAGAGAATTGTCTAAAGTTTTAGAGTATACTGAGTATAGAAATCTTAAGCCAGTAATAGATAAAGCAAAGGAGGCTTGTAAAAACAGCGGACAGGAGATTGATAACCATTTCGTGGAATTCCACGAGATGGTTAAAATTGGTTCTGGAGCTGAACGAGGGTTCGATGATGGCGTAATGCTATCACGTTATGCATGTTACTTAATTGTTCAAAATGCAGACCCTACTAAGGAGGTGGTTGCCATAGGGCAAACATACTTTGCAGTACAAACACGCCTACAGGAAATTAGACAGATGGAGGAGTATTCTCGCTTGTCAACCGAGGATGAAAAGCGCTTGTTTCTCCGTAATGAGATGAAAAAGCATAACTTGCAGCTTGCTGACACAGCAAAGGGGGCTGGCGTTATTGACCCTATCGATTATGCTATATTCCAAAATCACGGCTATATGGGACTTTATGGTGGACTTGATGCAAAAGGCATACATCAAAGAAAAGGCCTAAGAAAGAGTCAACAAATATTAGATCACATGGGTAGTACTGAACTAGCCGCAAATTTATTTCGAGCAACACAAACTGAAGAGAAACTTAAAAGGGACAAGATTAAAGGTAAGGCAAATGCAAATAATACCCACTTTGAGGTAGGTAAGAAGGTGAGGAAAACAATAGAAGAAATAGGGGGAACTATGCCTGAAGACTTACCCGTTGCTGATAGCATTAAGAAGCTTGAAAAAGGGGTAGAACAACCGACTAAAATGGTAAGAAAAGGGAAAAAGAAGCATTAACTTGAACTAGTCAGGAATTAATGCCGGTTCCGTTTACTCCGATATGTTCAACGAGTGATTGTGTGAGTAGGGAATCGTTAGTCGGGAGCAGTGAACCGTGAGAGGTGAGCCGTGATCGAGTGAAGAGTGTACCGTATACGAATTTTTCATCTTTCATTTTTCACTTTTCATTTCCCAACACAGAGACGCTGAGGAACAGAGGAACACCGAGCTAGACGGGAGTGGTTAATCGTTAGTCGTTAGTCGTGAGGCGCGAGGCGTGAACAGTGAACCGTGAACCGAAATTTTTCATGTTTTCATCTTTCATTTTTCTTCCAACCACAAAGTTCACAAAGGAATAGCATAAGGGAACACCGGGAGTAATTTGCGCAATTCGTGAAAATTCGGGGAATGAAAATATTTCATCCTTTTGTTTTCACTATGATTTTGCTCCTAATATCACTATGAAATCAACCCCAAACAGTATATGATTTTGACTCGAAACTCGTAGTGATTTGCGCCTGATATTACGGTGATACCAACCCCGAACAGCAGTAATAACGGCATGCTACTCGGGTGATACCAAGCTAAAACACGTGGTAGTACCTAGTTGGAATTGCTGTGGTTTTAAAAAAGTGAGTAGGGAGAAGGGAATAGTGAGGCGTGACGGGTGAGGCGTGAACCGGGAGATGTTAGTCGGGAATAGGGAACAAGTGATCTTGTGATTGGGTGATTGGGTGGTGAGGAATAGTTAGAATGGAGTCGTTAGTCGTTAGTCGTTAGTCGTTAGTCGGAAGGCGTGAACTGTGATGCGTGATGCGTTAAGTGCGAACCGTGAGTCGTGAACTGAGATTTTTCATGTTTTCATCTTTCATTTTTCACGTACATCGTGTTACCATTCTGGTTGAATTTGTGGGGTAGGTACGGTAGTTATTCTAGTACTTTTTTATATACGAAGTAGGTTTCTTTTGCAATGCTATCCCAATTATATCTCGACATATCGTATGAGCAGGAAGCTGTAGAATCTGCCAACTTCTCGTTTATTCTAGTCGATAAATCTTCTATGCTACCCGTTTTAAAATAGGTAGTGCTGGGGAGCTTAACCTCTAGGTTTGGCTCGATATCGCTTGCAAGAATGTTTAAATCGTAGCTCATAGCCTCAAGAAGGGCTATTGGTAAACCTTCGTAAAATGAGGGTATAACAAATAGCTTAGCGTGCGTGTAGAGCTGATATAGTGGACTACCTTTTATGAATCCCGTAAGGATAACACCTTCTTTTTTTGCCAGCTCTTTAAGCTTTAACGAATAGTCGGTTTCGTGATCGGCATCGCCAGCTATTACCAGCTTAAAATCTTTTGATGCTGACGATTGCTTCCATGCTTTAATTAGGTAGTCGAATCCCTTTTCGGGTACAAAACGGCCTAAGGCAAAAATATAACCTTGAGGCTCTAAGCCTAAGCTGCTTATGTAGTCAACACCATTATCTTTTACAGCTTTCGGTACGCCATTGGGTATAAGAATATAATCCTTTCTACCATATTTTTGATCAATACCCTTGCCAATGCCGTTTGAAATTACAATAACCTTACTGGCAAACTTAACGCCTGCCCACTCGCCTAGCTTAAGGAACGTTTTAGCCAACCTACCCCACTTTTTCCTTTCGTAATCGGGACCATGATGCGTCATAACAACCCTAAGACCTAACAACTGGGCAAGCGGTGTAACTAAGTTGGGACCTACGGCATGAATATGAAGAATATCCGGGCGTTTAATAGCAGCGTATAGTACGGCTAGAAAGCTATGCACTATTGCCTCAAAGCTTTTGCTTTTTGGAGAGTAAAGGTTCTTAACTCTGATATCCTTATAGATGCCAATATTGTTAGCGGGTGTTACGTAGGCGCTTCTGCGAATTACCGTAATGTCAATGTCCTGTTGGACCTTCATTGGAGGGTAAAGCTGCTCGCAGTGGGTTTCTACGCCTCCCTGAATATCGGGTATACCTCTAGTACCGGTTACGAATACTTTCAATGTAGGATAGTGTTAGCTATAGGTAAAAAATGTTTCTATTCTTCAACTAGTGGAATTGAAGGATCTGGTTTAACGCCTGTGTTGTCGTTGTAATGATCTATGCGGCTATAGTTTAAGTCGCCCTGTCTAGGATCTTGACCCACATTATACCAAGGAATACTATCTACGCAAACAGGTTTACCCAGCAAGCTTTTAATTTTATTCTTAGCAACCCAAAGAGCGGGGTGCTGTATGTGCTTTTTCATTACAGGGGCTGCTGTACCAACCATCCAGCAGTTTTTGGGGCAGCTGGATACGCGCTCTCTTACCTGTTGTGCTCTTTCGCTAAACCATAGCTCTTCGAATGTTTTAACCTCGCGGATGTTACCCATACTCTGCTTCCAAATACCTTCCTCAAGGCCATTACAGGGGTAAACCTCTCCATAAGGCTCAATAAAGAAGTTTGCCGAACCCGCTTCGCATGGTAGCATTCTTCGTCCACCATTTATGTAGTTTATAAGGCCTAGGTTAAAGAATGCCCTAAACCAGCTTTTGGGGTTATTCTCCTTTAGCAGGGCATTTACCAGCTTCTCAAAGTCGGCGTTAACAGCCGATTTGTTGCTTATCAGGTTATCGTACTTGTGAAAATAGAAGGAGTTATGGAAGGCGGCAGTTGCAAATTCCATCTTAAGCTCCTTGGAGATTTCATATAGGGGCAGCAGATCGTGATGATTATGGTTAGATACGGTCATACCAAACCCAATATCCTTAATCCCCATGCCCTGCAGCTCCTTAAGCAGAGAGTAACCCTTATCGAAACCTCCTGCCCTACCCCTTAGCAGATCGTTCGTTTCCTTTAGGCCCTCGATGCTTACCCTAATTCCAATATTGGGGAACTTTTTGGCGAGCTTAATTACCCTATCGTAGTGCCACCCCGATGTTGATATTACGATGCGGGGCGATTTGGTAAACATCAGCTCCACGATTTCTTCCAAATCGTCGCGTTGAAAGGGTTCGCCGCCCGTAATATTTACAAACTTAAAGCTAGGAAGTATCTTAAGGTCGTCTGCTGTAATCTCCTTTTGCCTATCGCTTGGGTTCTTCCAAATATCGCACATTTTGCAGCGCATTTGGCAGCGATAGGTAGTTATTATAGAAACGTCTGTTGGGTATAGTAATTTTTTCACGCTTATTCTCCTTTATATATTTTCATCAGTTCGTTATAGTAGCTTTCGGCCGAAAACTTTATGCTCGCATCGTCAGATATTTTTTGGTAATTCCAGCTATCAACAGCCATCATTTCGTCTATTTTATTGGACAAATCTTTCGAATCACCTGCCCTAAATAGCATTCCATTTGATGAATCAACCAGCTCCGGTATACCACCAATTGATGCTCCCAGCACAGGGGTTCCAAGCGCAAAAGACTCTATTATGCTTAAGGGGTTATTCTCATAGCATTCAGATGGTAGTACCATAAAGCGAGCTTTACCTAGTATCTGCTTTATTTCATCCCATTTACGGTAGCCCATAAACTCTATGTTGGCAGAGCTGTACCTTTCTTCCAAATTCGTTCTTAAAGGGCCATCTCCAATTACTTTCAGCTTATAGTTAGGATGTTCTGATGCTGCCATTAACAGCGTTTCAACACCTTTTTCTCTCGATAGTCTACCTAAATAGACGTAGTAGTTCTCTTTCGATAGCTCAGGTCTAAATTTCGAGACATCAGCAAAATTGTAGATATGCCTTATCTGGCTTTTTGGGTATCCCCCTTCGCCCATTTTGTTTTGCAGAAAAATTGAAGGTGAAATAAAGAAGCGAGTAAACTTAAGTAATTTGGAACTTGACCATTTTAGGGCTTCAAAGTATCCAATGGTGCTCCCTATAAGGCTACCTTTAATGCAACGATGCCTTACTACGCTCGATTTATCGCTTAGGCACTCTTCGCATACCCTATTTTCGCGTAGTAGCGAGTAAGAGGGGCAAATAAGTTTATAGTCGTGTAAGGTCCAGTAAACGGGTATCGACCGTTTATGAGCCTCTTGTGCTATTATTGGCGATAGCTGACTATGAATATTGTGTAAATGAACAACATCCGGTTGAAAATCGTCTAATAGCCTATTCCATTTCTGCTTAACCTCTCTAGAATAGATTGGCCTAAGCATTGCCTCCAGTAGATTACCCGGTTTCTTAGCAGAATACTCTAGCATAGATGGCCAATAGCTAGAATACTTATTTTCGATATTATCCGGATGCTGCATGCTAAAAATAGCAACCCTATGACCATGTTGCTCTAGTAGCTGTTTTAGCTGGATGGTATGGATACAATCACCACCTCGTTGGTAGAAGAATTTATTGGAGAGTAGAATTTTCATTTCTATAAGATTTTAAATCAATGATTGAATATAAGTTTTAAAATCTTCAACTTTATTAATTATTCTATTTCCTGAGTGATGAGGGAATATTCCTAGTGTTCCTGATGAATAATGCCCTCCTGATATTTTATAATGTGTAGAACTAGTGGTAAGTATGTCTCCAAATAGATCATACTCAATGCCATAATTCATAGGTAATTCTATACAAATATCAGGAAGTCTATCATAATGCATGCCGTTGTATAACTCAAAATTTCGTTTGACCCATTTGTATTTTGGAAATTCAACACAATTATCAAGAATGTGAATGATACGGTTAAACAATTCTTCTTCTAATTGTTTATTTCCTTTAATTTTGCTTCCAAAATTTAAACCTATATATGGTTTTTTTCCGCAGAATAGTTCGTCAACATAACAAATTGAATTTACTTTATCAATCAAATGATCTGATTTTTTATATTTCATTGCACCAGGTATTTTCTTTGCCTTAGAAGCAACAAAATCCAATATTCTCATTTTTGATAATAATTTAATTGTATAATTTCTTGCTTTTTGTTTTAATTTAATCCAATAAAGACCTGATGATGCACTATTATTTACAATTAAAAGTCCTTCTCTTCTTAATAATTCATTTAGATTTATAAGATCGTAAGGTCTTTGACCAAATCCATGATCACTAATTATTAGTAATTTATCATTTTCATTTAGTTTAAAGATTATTTCTTCAATTATTTTGTCAAATTCTTTCAATGATTTTAAAATTAAATTTGATAAAAAATTTTCATATTCATGAAGAGGGTCTTTTTTATCAAAAAATCTCCATGTATAGTGTTGTATTCTATCTAGAGTTGTAAAAGTTACGAAAATCAAATCATACTTTTCTTTATCCAAATGAAATTTTGTTTCATGCCAAAGATCTTTTATATCTTGAAAAGCAATGTCCATGTCATTTTTTAGATTCGAAACATTACCTAAAGCTTTGTAACCACCATATACATGATCTTTATATGTTATTGTATTGCTAGGATGTTTTGAAACGATTCCTTCTACAAACGCGGGACCTGATATCATTATCCCATTAATTGGCCATGATGGATAAGCTAAAAATGGATTCAAAACAAGACATCTTTTACCATTTTTTGAAAGATCATCCCAAAATGTTTTACCAGTTATGTCAATCTTGTTGTTTTTTTTAAATTGTTCAACAGACTCTACATAATCTTTCCCCCTAATAATACCATGTTCTGCTGGATTTAATCCAGTAAAAATAGTAGACCAAGCAGGAACAGAATCTGCAGGAAAAACTGTTTCGATTGTTTGCAAATATCCTGCATCTCTTATTTTCTTGAAATTTGGGAGTTGTTCAATATAGTGATCTATTATATCTAAATCAAGGCCATCAATTCCTAGTATATACAGACTCATTTTTTTTTATTTTTTTTGAAATGTTAGCGATAGTATCTTCAAGTGAATTGTTATTGCAGACTATAACAGCATTCCCAAGCAATTCAATATATTCTTTGTAAAATTTTCGTCTCACCGACAGGTATTCTTTTGAAGGAATATCGTTCTTACGTACTAATGCAATGTGTTCTTCTACATCTATAAAAATGACATAGGAAAAGGCATTTAGTTTGAATAGCAACCGTTTGACTATCCAATTGTTTAAATTAAGTCCATGATTTACCGACTGATCAACTAAGAAATCTAATATAAAGCGGTCCACTATGGTATTGTTAGGGGACTTTCGTAGTTTCGAAAATACCTTTTTTATTGTAATTGAGTATTCAATATATTGTATTGTAAAAATAACGCATGATAAAACTTTACTTTTTGTTATTTTCTTTTTGAATGATGACCATTTATTATATTGTTGTTCATTCATGTCGTTGAAGTTAGTACTTCCATTTGTTTGTGACTTTTTTAAAGGAGCAACTAAATAACGAATTAGTTTAGGTTCATATCTTGCCCAGATTACTTCTACTTTTTCATTTGGAAATAATTCAGGTATGATTCGTTCTATTATAGTAGTTTTTCCAGCTCCATCTATGCCTGTTATATATATATTCATAGTTTAATTTTGTAATATATTTTCAAATATTTTTTCCCATTTGAATTCGTTTAAAACTATTTTTCTGTTATTGCAGGCTAATTCTAAATTAAGATTTTTGAATTTTTCAATCATCTCTGATTTGGAACTAAAAAATTTAAAATGCTCTGATTCCTGAAATGTATCTATTAATCCTCCAAATTTTGTACTGATTACAGGTATATTTGTCGACATTGCTTCCAAAACAGAAAGTGGGAATTCGATTGCTCCATCTGCATTTTTGACAGGAAAAATGTAAACATCAGCAAGTTGATATAATTCTGATATTTTCTCAATGTATTGGTCAAATATAATAACACCCAAGTTCTTTAAATAGTTACTTAATGAAATGTCTTGTTCTGTACTGCTACTGCCAACAATAATCACTTTATAACCAATATCCAATAAAGCAGTTAGAGAGTCGATATTTCTGTTTTTTTTAATGTGACCAACATGCAGAGCATATTTCGTAGTACAATTTAAATTATACTTTTTTCTTAATTCCATTTTAACTATTTTGCTGCATGGCTCAAATGTCTTTGTGTCGACACCTAAAGGTATATAAGAAGTGTTTACACCCAAATTTTGGTATTGAATCTGTCCTGATTTAGAAAAAGTGATTAGATTAAATTTTCCAAACTTAATGAATTGTTGGGTAAGGTAGTTGTGTTTTCTTTTTTGGCTGCTAATCATGATAACCTTTGCATTACAAGCATAGAGGTTTAAAATTATTACTCTAATAAAACTAAAAAAAGTACTAGATGCTTCTGGTATATAAATAATCCGTTGTGGATTGTAATGATATATTTCTCGGTAAAGTTGTAGGTTAAGAAAAGTTTTTGATCTTTTAAAGGTTTTAATTTCTTGATTGTCTAAATTTGATGGACTCGCCAGAACTTTGGATTCTGGTAGGTTTTTCAGACAAAAATGAATAAAATTGTAGGTAAATTTTTTTAAACCTTCATCAATTGGAAATTTGATGGAATCACAAACTATTAGCAATTTTTGCATTTGAATTTATTTTAAATGAACTCAAAACTAAAATTTATAAAACGCTTATTATGATTAAATTGGATAAATAGCATTATTTTATAGTAAAGATGGAGAATGTTTTTCGCGACTTAGTTTTATTTATACAATTTTTATAAAAGTTTAAATATTTAGTTGCGCAGTTATCCATTGATAAATTATTCTCATAGTATCTTGTAAATAATTTATTATCAATGTTGTTTCTTTTAAGTATATACTTATTTAATGCATTGTAGTAACTATTAACTGAAAAGTCACTTGAAATATAGCAAGGAACTCCATCGTTTATAATATCAATTACACCACTAACAGGTGTCGAAATTGGTGTTATTCCGCAGGCTAATGCTTCAATTAATGTAATTGGCATTCCTTCATATAATGATGATAAGCAGAAAGCATCAGATAAAAAATAGTAATCAGCTACATTTTGCTTAGGACCTAAATAGAATATATTATTATTGGAAATTGATTTCAAATTTTCACCTTCCTTAGTGTCATAGCCAGATCCAATTATTAATAAAATTGCATCTTCCCCATTTTCAATAAATTTATTAAAAGCAGAAATAAGAAGTTTCTGATTTTTTTGTGGAGCACATCTAGCAATGTGGAGAAAAATAATTGTATTTTTTGTTTGTTTTAATTTATTTATCTCTTTATTAGTAATATCGAATAAGTTTGTTTTCTGCATCTTTGCTCTTCCATTAATAATAACGGTATCGCTTTTTCGATTAAACACCCTTTCGAATGATTTATCATTATCGGCAGAAATTGTGATTAATTTTACAAGATTCAATGAGTATAAAAATTTCATTAAGAAAAAACTTAGTGTTTTATTTTTATAATTTTCAGCTTTGTTATGTAACGTTTGTACATAAACAGTTTTTCTTCTCAAAAACAGTATTGGGAGTATAAAATTGATTAATGCTAAGTTAAGGTGTAAATGAACGACATCTGGTTTCATTCGATATACGAGATAATAGTTTTTAAGAAAGCCTTTTAAACTATATTTAGTCTTTGATTCAAGATTGATAATTTCTACATCTGAAGATAAGTCGTGTAAATAGAACGTGTCTGATTCACTATTTTTATATTTGATAGTGGTTAAATATACTTCTTCCCCTAAATTTTTTAATTCGTTTGATAAGTCTACCACAAAGCGTTCAGCACCTCCAGATGATAGAGAATATATGATTTGAAGAATTTTCATCTTAAATCGATTAGTTGTTTAATATACATTCTTTTAAAACATTCAAATAACCATGTCCAAATTTCAAATCGGGTTCGACATAGTTGCCTTCTCCCCATTCATTCCATGAACGGAGGAAGATTATCTTTTTTTCTTCAGGCTTATTTGAGATAATTGAAAGAGCGTCTTGTATATGTTTTTTAAATAGTTCTGGAGTAGAATCAGTATATATAATAGCTTTTCTTCCCGAGCGAGGTGATCGATCCCATTGAGGGATAATTGTTGGATATACATTATCATGATAATCAAATTCTGTAAAATAATTTTTAATAATTGTTTTATATTTGTATCTGTCTAATTGGATATTTGGAAAGAAATCACGAATTTTGTGTTCTAGCATTTTTCTGATATATCCTTTTGATTTGTACTCAGCATGCCATAAATTACCTGGTGCAATTGCATCAACACCAAGATCTAGTATTTTTTGATTATTTTCTATCCAGCCTCCTGATAAACCAACAAAATGCACACCATTTAGCCCATTTTTAATAGCATTATCTTGCCAAAGTTCCATAAAAAGTTTAATATCAGGAAAGTCTAAGGGTGCATAAAACAAGAATACAGGTTTACCGTCTACTTGGATATATCGTTTATCTTGAAATGCTGGTAAAACTGTGTAAAAGTGGTTTAGATAGTCTTGTTTTCCAGGATAAAGTTGTTTAATAATGGAACAATCATGCTTCCATTGATTTTGATTGACCCATGTACGTGTTGTCCATGAGTGATTTGCCCAACCTAAACAAAAAGGAAAATTTGGTTTGCCAGAAATTAGAACTTCATTAAAAGGACGTTCCAGTACTCTTCTTCCATTGCCAAACCAGTAATGCCAATACATAAAACCTTCAATCCCATTTTCTTGTGCCATTTGGGCCTGCAATTCTCTTATTTCAGGTATTCTCAAGTCGTAGTAACCTAAATCGGCAGGTATTCTTGGTTGATAGTGACCTCTAAAAAGAGGTTTTGCTTTGCCTACATTTGTCCATTCTGTAAATCCTTTTCCCCAATATTTATCATTTTCGGGAATTGGATGAAATTGAGGAAGATAAAAAGCAATAACTCTAGCCTTTTTCATGGGTTTGTTATATTAGAAATTGTAAAAATTATATTGAATAGGAGGTTTTAAATTTTTATTTTTTGGATATAATTTCTTATGTATTATTACTGAAATAATAAAAAATGCAAAAACAAATGTATTGAAATTGTTGTTGTTTGCAAATGCGCATCCCCAACACCCAAATAATAAAATAAATTTTTCTCTTACATTATAAATATTAATAAGATTATATGAAATAATTAATTCAAGAAGCACTTTTAATATGCCAACAATCCATCCCCACCATGAAATGGTTAGTAATATACCGTTTTCTAAAGAAATATTTGTTCCGGGTATATATATAATCCTGCCACCAACAATAACATTTTGTAAATCCCAATCAGAATGCCAAAAGTAGTAATAACTTAATAATCTTGTGATTGAAGATGAGTTTGATAGATTATCCTCTTCTGCTAATCTTCCAAGAAATGAAAGATCAAGAGTTGAAAAATCTATTATTCCACTAAAAAAAACAAATGCTATTGAAGATAATGTTATTATTAATATTGATATTTTGGTAAATAATAAGTAATATAAAATTAAAATGAACCCCCATGTAATTATAGCTGCTCTTGAATTAAAACATAGTAATGAAATTGTGCCAAGAACTAGAAAAAAAACTTTATAATAGTTATTTATGTATCTATTTACCAAAACAAAAGAAAGTGCAATTACAACTATATTAGCACTACGTAATGGATGTTCCATTAATGAAAATGATCTAAATTTTGTTATGTCTTCATACATGCTAAAACTTTCTGTGTAATTGTAATTAAATAAAAGTATTTGGTTGTTCATTTCATAGATAGATAATAACATATGTATTATAAAGAATGAAAAATATAAATAAACAAAAAATTTCGGAATATTAAATAATCGAAATAGTGGTATTAGTATTATTATAATTGTCCATATGATAAATTCTCTATATGGTTTTTCTATATTTAGAATAGAGTAATGCAGTATTGTTCCTGTTAGTAAAAGAAGTAAATAAGTCAATTCGTATGGTGTAATGTTTTTTAAAACATGTTTTCCTAAGATTCCTATTGAAATTAGGAAAATAGAATTGATCATCCAGCCAAAGTATGTTGGGTTTAATATTAATGTAAAGAAAGATATGTTGGATATCATTATTATTAAGAATAATAAATAATATATATATTTTTTGATATAATGCATGTTCCGATTATTTTAATTATTAAGAATGCTCTTATAATAAGAATAAATAGTTTCAGTATAATTTTCATTACAGCATTTATCTATAATAATATTTTGAGCGGTTAATATTCTTTTCTTGTATTCATTTGTTTTAACGATAGAATCTACATATATCATGCTTTCACTAAGTTCTGATACTGTATTAAAAAGTATTCCGTTATTTGTTTTAGATAATATTTCTTTGGTTCCTCCATTATTTCTTCCGATAACTAGACAACCCATAAAAGTAGCTTCAAGTGTCATTCTTCCTAAACCTTCATAATTTGAAGACACTATCAAAGCTGTTGCTTTTTTCATTAGTTCTGTAATATCATCACGATAATTTAAAAATTGTATTCTATCTTTGCAGTTTAATGAATCAATCCATTGTTTAAGATTTTCAAGGTACATTTCATCTTCTGCAGCACCTGCAATAATTATTTTGTATTTTTGAAGTTTATCAGAAATATTGTCAAAAGCATTAATTAGTAATTCTATATTTTTTTGTTTAGAAATGCGAGTTGCAAATAAAAAATATGGTTCTTTTTCGTGTATGTATATGTGTTCTTTTTTTGATAATATGCCATTCCATAATGATATTGATTTTCCATGTTTAGTTAAATTAAAATGTTTTTTTATATCCTCTGAAACTGTTATAACATTTGATTTTTGTAAGCGTTTTTCAAACATTCTTTTACTAGGTAAAATAATCCAATCTAAACCCTTTGTTTGGTATTCTCTTAAATGCCAAATATGCGGTATATTATTATTATAACAGAATTTGTATGCTTGGTGATAAACTCCGACATTTGTATGTACAATATCAGGCTTATATTTGCAAATTATTTTTTCAACATTTTTTTTGCTCTTATATAGATGGTATAGTTTTTTTATTAATCTATATGGAAGTTTAATGTAATCATTAATATTTTTTGGTTTAGGTAAGATTGACATCTCTAGATTTAATTCCTCTATCACACATTTTTTGCTATGCCCGTAATTTATAAAATCAATATTTTTATTTTTATCATTTATAATAATTATAATATGTAGTCCGCGCTCAATCATGTTGTCTAATATGATTTTGAATGACATTGTAGAACCTGCTCTAAAAGTTGGTCCTAAAATGTACATTATTTTGAAATTTTGTTTTCCCATATTTTATTTAAGTAACAACGCAATTTATTTTTTTCATCATCAGACAATCCTAAAAGCCATATAGAAATTAAATTAGCAATTGTAATTACAATTAAAAATGTAATTGTCAATATAAAAGATGGATGCGTATATTTATATATAAAAAGTGATATCACGCTTATAGGTGTGAGAGGGATAATGATTGGTAGAACCACTAATTTGTAATACTTTGGCACAGAAAGGCCTGTTTCTTTTTCTGCAATTAATATTCTTATAATTTGCAATAAAAAAAAGATTAATATTAGAATAATCATTGAAAAATATGGAGGTGCTCCTAATTTGAAAATAGAGTAACAGATTGGTAGAAACAGTAATGAACCTAAACCTATTTTTAATTGATAATTTTTAATATTACCACTTGCTTGCATTAAAACTGTAATTGGTTGTTCAAATACATTTATCAAAGAGAAGATTAGAATGAGTTGTGAAAATGTAATTGTATCCTCAGAAACGTTTTTTGCTCCTAACCATATAGTAAGTACTGGTTTTATGGTTAATATTAAGGGAAACGCTATTAAGAATAATAAGTAAAATGAATATTTGCTACTTCGATATACTAAAGAATACATTGAATCAAATTCGCCTGAGGCATAACGTTTAACTATTTGTGGTCGAACTGCCATATAAAAGTTGTTGCTGAAAGAATATACAATAGTATTTATTTTATCGGCAATAGCTTTTGCAGCATTTATTGTTGGTCCAAAAAAAATATTTAAAATAATAGATTGTCCTTGAATATTTAATACATTTGTTATACTGCCGAATAGATTCCAACTAATGTATGATAATAATTTATTAAAAATGGATTTAGACCAAAAAAAGCGATATTTGCATCCCTCAAGAAATTTGTAACTATATACATAATATATCGAGAATATAATAAAAGACGCAATCATCATAAGTAAACCATAAGTAAAAAGTTTATCAGTTTGTGATAGATTTAGCAAAAATATAAGAGCTACTTTTAATATTGCTTCAATTAGACTTAAATATGCATAAAAATTCATTTTTTCATATGCAATTATAGATGAAATAAAGGGAATAGTCAATAAATTAATAACAAACGAAACAATTGCAAAATAATATATCCAAAGCGATACAGATAATTTACTAGATGGAATTACTAATATGTTAAAAACTATCCAGTGACTAGTAATTATACTTATAATTAATATTACAAAAGATAGTGCTAAAAATATAATTACTAGCATACTATATGTTTCTTGAAATGCTTTTAAATCATTTTTACCCAATTCAAATGTTAAAAATCTTTGTGTTGCTGAGATTAAAGCCCCATTTAGTATCCCAAGTAAACCAACAACACCTGCAACGACATTATATATACCAAAATCCTCTAAACCTAAAATATTAATAATTATCCTACTTGTATATAGGCTTATGCCAGTAACAAGAATCATTCTTACATATAGTGCAATAGTGTTTTTAGCAATATGTGAGTTCCTCATAGTTTTTTTGATTATGAATATAACCTAGACTTAATGCCTATATCGTTATTCATTTATTGTATTTAATATTTTTAATGCGTTATTGTTGATTTGATAGATGGTCAAATAGTTTTATAGCAAAGAAATAGTATTTTGTATTATTATAATTAGTTATTATTTAATATATCGATGTCTCTAAATGTATTTAATATTATCTATTACCAGTTCCTAAAGAGAGTGATTGGATATAGTTATTACTCGATAATACATTAAGATTATATTCAATGGCATTAATGTTATTTTCAGGGATATTTGTTTTATTTTTGAAACCTGAACCTTGTGAATCTATTGAGGCGCTATAACATTCAGTTGTCCAGTAATTTATCCCAATGCTTATATGTGGTTCTACAAAACCATTAAATGGTGAAATAAATTTTATTTCTGGTTTGTAAATATAGCCAATACCTTTGTTTATTATTTTAATTTGATTTAAAGTTCTATCGTTATCGATTATTGGTTCTAGAATTATGTTTTCAACTTTGTTGGTTAATTTTGCAAGTAAAGTAGACGTATTATCATATCTACTACCTTTATTAATAATGCTAATTCCTTGAATACTTCCATTATTTGGATTCCAATCTACATTAAATCTAGCATCCAAACCTCCGCCAATTAAAACAACGATTGGTTTTGAAGAATAAGTACCGCCATCAATTATATTAATATTTTCAACACCTCCTTCAGAGTTTAGTGTAAATGATAACTTTGCATTTCTGTATGTTATCCCTAACGGTACATCTGGTGGACTTACTTTAATATATAAAGGTTTTACGAATGGAATTGGACTAGAGTTTTGATTTTTTGTGAATAAAACAGGAACGGTATATTCCCCAGGTGCAAAGGAGTCATCAATAGGGTTGTTTTCTAGGTATAGCTTTTGGGTTGTTTGGAAGTCGGCAACACTTAGTTTAATGGGTAGTCCATTAATTGAGGCAGGAACCTTAAGGGTATAGGTACCATCGGCAGCAGTTGTAGCGGTAACGCTTGCATCGCTAAAGGCGTACTTTAGTATGCGTCCGGCGCTTGGGCTGCTGGTGGTGCCCTGTGTTGGGGCTATATAGCGGGCTACAAAGTCGGGATCGTCAATATCAACCGTTGCTGTTACCTTAACGCCAGGTGCAGGTTCGGGTGTTGTGTTGGTAAGGTCGAGCTCTGCTGTTACCTTACCGGTAATGGTGGCACATCCGGGATCGGCTATTGGGAACATAGGCACCATGGTGCTGGCGTAGCGTATGGTGTTCATTATTTGCGTTTGCGAGAGGTTAACCAGGCTCTCGGCTGGTGTAATGTCGGCTATATAGTCTACCTCGGCATAGCCATCCATCTTAACGTTTACGGCAACCGTTCCAATGCGCATGTTTTTAAACGTGGCAAAGCCGTTGGCATCTGTCGTGGCGGTGTACATGCTATCGTTTTGGTAGGCCATAACCTTTGCTCCTTCCATGCTTACGCCTGCCTTTAGCATGGCCGAGCCTGCTGCCGATACTAGCTTAACGGTATATTTTATTACCCCACCGCGCTTTAGTAGCGAGTCGGTTTGGGCCAGCTGGTTCTTTAGGAGTTCCTCTTCCGAGATGTCTTTCTTACACGAGGTAACGGCAAGCGCTAGCATTGCTGCTGCCATTAGCGAAAAGGTTAGCTTCTTGTTCATAGCTATTTTTTTAGCGGTGGTTTCCAACAGTTATTTCAGCCTGTACTTTTGTAAGTATTACTCTAAACGCCGTATGCAACACTTGTAGCGTTACTTTCGGCGTATAGTATAGGTAATTGCAGACAAATGTAGCAAATTAACACAAATAAAGAAACGATTTTTGCAATTAAGTTACAGATTTAATGGTAGGTTATTTTTATCTATCTCTGACTTACCTTTGTTAAGGTTAAAGTTTATTTATTCTTAGAAATGAATCTCGAAAACTTGAGGGAAGAGAGATGATTTCTGTCTTCAGCCTCTATTGCAGCAGGTACAGCAAAGCCTCGTCACTCCCATTGTTAGCCTTGTAACTAATTGTTGTACTTAGGAGTAGCGAATTACAGTGAGTGTAAACGGGGAATTCCATACAGCCTTATTTGAGTAGTAAATTCCCTATAACGGTGCAAAAGTAAGCTCTACTGGAAAATATGCAACACCATCTAAATTTTTAGCTTTACATAATTTGTTAAAAGAAGGAGATGTTAGATGATAGACGTTAGAGACAAGATGGGAAAATGAAAAATGAAAGAATGAGCTATTTTCATTCCACCAATTTTTGCGAATTACGCGAATTACACTTTGTGGCTGAAAGAAGATGAAAGATGAAAGATGAAAGAATGAAAAATTTCGGTTCACGCCTCACGGTTCACGGTTCACGTTTAACGACTCCCTACCCCCTCTTTCACTCTACCGATTTGGCCTGTGTACGAAGTATTTCGGCAGTAACCACCCATCCAAACTCCTCGATACGGAGCTGCATTTTGGTCTTCCCTAGCTTGGTGATGATGCCCTTCTTGCCCTTTAGTATTCCCTCGCGGACCTCTACCATCTGATTCTCCTCGAACGAGAACTGGTAGCCTTCGGTTTTGGTTAAGAACTTTTTAATGCTTTCGATCTCCTTTTCGGTAATCTCGGCAAACTTACCCTGCGAGTAGACGAATCGAACCAGCTGGGGGATACTCTTTAGCGCTTCGTACACCTCGAAGTTGTTTAGGTAAACAAAAATGTATGAGGTAAAAAGGGGTATTTCAACAATTTTTATTCGATCGCTCCACTTGCGCGAAGACTTTGCCAGCGGAAGGTAGGCAGTATAGCCCTGTTTGAGAAGCTTATCGTAAACCTGCTTCTCGGAACGTGGCGCGCAGTAGCCTACCAGCCATCGCGATTGTAGCTCTTTATTGTTATTTGTATTTGCCATGCTGTTTATAAGGTACCCAAAGATAGGGAAAAATGGGCGTTTGAAGCAAGAAAGGGAATAATGAAAAATTCAGTTTCGCGCCTCACAGTTCACGCATCACCCATCACGACTAACGATTAACCACTCCCGACTAACTCTGTGTTCCTCTGTATCTCCGTGTCTCTGCGCTTGGAAATGAAAAATGAAAGGTGAAAAATGAAAAAATTTGTATACGGTACACTCTCCACTCGATCACGGCTCACCTCTCACGGTTCACTGCTCCCGACTAACGATTAACGACTCCCTATTTTTCGCCTCCCCACTCACTCTTCACCCATCACCCATCACGACTAACGATTAACGATTCCTGCTTACGCGATCCCTTGCACCCTCTTCACCCTATCAATGGTTCTAGTAATCAGAGTTGATAGTTTTAGAACGCAGTAGGTGAAGAAATTGTGCTTGTTCCCTCCTACTTTAATCACGGCTTTGTAGGTAAGATATTTTACCTTGTGCTTTAATTTGTTGGCAAAGCTGCTTAAAGGATAAATCTTTTCGAAGATAAATCGGTAGTACGAGTCGAGGTAGAGCGTGCTGTATATACGCTGGCTATTACGGTGAGAGATAGAGCTGTCGCTAACGCGGTAGCAGGCAACTATCTTATCGATGAATGCAACGTTATATCCGTTGCTAATTAGCGCGATATGGAGCGGATAGTCCTCCATAAAGCGGTATCGATCGTCGAACCCTCCTACCCTTTCTACTGCTGTTCTGTTGTAGAGTATGGACGGAGCTGCAATTCGGTTACCATCTACCATAATGGCGAGGATCTCCTTATTGGACAGCCTATTTGAGTAGAAGCTGTTGGTTTTGGTATCGAGGGGCCAAACATCGGTAAAGGTGTTTGCTCCGTTCTTCGAAGTGAACTTCTGAACCAGACCGTGTATTAGCGCTAGGTTTGAAGGTAGCGATGGAAGCGCCTCCATGTAGCACTGTATGGAAGATGGTTCCAAAAGATCGTCGCCTGCAATAATCTTAACCCACTCTCCTTTTGCCTCGTTGAAACCTCGGTTGCAGTTGGCCGATATCCCCGAGTTTTTGGGAGTTTTGACCAGCTTTGCGCTTACAAAACGCGACGAGTGGACGTTTATCCATTCTTGGGCAAGCTCTACGGTGTTATCGGTCGAGCAATCGTCGGTAACAATAAGCTCGATGTTGGCGTAGGTCTGACTGTAGGCGCTATTTAGCGTTTCGAGGATATATTCGCCCGAATTATAGGCAATAACGACTATTGATACTAACGGATTTTGCTTGTCCATTACTTATTTCTGAATTTCTTAACTACCTCCAAGATGTTAAGCCTCTTGTTTACCTCTTTTAGGGTGTAGATTGTCGAAGCAATAAGCGCTATCACTATAATAGCGTACGAGATTGGTGTCGACACAATAAACGTTGCTGCAAATGTAGCAGAAACCATTGCAAGCTGAAGGACAAATATTCGGATAAGCTGCCTATCGAATCTAAAGCCATAGGCTCTATAAGCAATTGCTGCCATAATGGCGAGGTAAGCGGCATACGAGGCAAAGAATGCAAAACCTAGTCCGGCAAGTCCACCCCACATATAACCCAAGATATTAAAAAGCAGCATAATGGCGTTTGCAAGAGTTTCGGTGATAAAGTACAGCTTGCTGTTCCCTTTCGCGATAACAAGAAAGCCCAACGCCCACGATGCAGCCTTAAATGGTATGCCTATCATGTTCCAGCAAATCATGGTTCGGATGGGCAGGAACTCGGGGGTATATAGCAAACGAACTAGCAGGGGAGCAAAACCGATAAGGGTAACCAGCATAGGACCAAGAATCAGAAGGGCTATCTCGGATTGCTGATTAACGGTTTGATGCTGAGCCTTGCTGTCGTTGTTTAAGCCTGCTAAACGGGGAAAGTAGTCGGTAGCCATGGCGGTAAAGACGAGGCCAACGTACTGTGCGCTGATGGTCCAAGCTGCCCTGTACATTCCCACATCCGACACGCCTCCTGTTCGGCTAACAAATAGGTTGGTAACGTAGGAAACCAGCGTAACCATAAATCCGCTAAACATCATGGCAATGCCCAGTTTAGCCATGTTGATGCCTCCCTTATAGCTTTCGTGCCAGGTTTGCTTTACAGGAGCAACGCTGACCCTTCGGGCAAAGTACGACGAAAGCAGCAGCGCTGTAGCGGCAGTAACAATAAGGGCTGGAACAATCCCTTTTATGCCAAAGAAGTAGTAAAGAGGGATAGACGTTATTAGTCCGACTAGCGATCCAAGCATGCTCGACTTTGCCATATCCTTTAGGCGGCGCATACCCTGTAGCAGCGATGTTTGTCCGCTGCTAAGCGCATTAAGTAGCAGCGTTACCGATAGCCAAATGAAGGCCCACGTGTACTCCTCGTTACCAAAAGTCCATTTGCTTAGGAGTGGTGCCAGAGCAACTGTTGCCACCGAACCAAAAAGTCCTGTAGCCCAAACCCATCGGCGAAGAATCTTTATGGATGAGGCTATTTTCTGAGAATTACCGCTACCGCTTGCCTCCGATATATCGCGTACAGCGCTCGATGACAGTCCAAGTCCAGTAATAGACTGGACCATGGCAATTGTGGTAGTAAATAGGCCCAACACACCCATACCAGATGCACCAAGCAGAACGGCAACAATCTTTGAGCGAATGATGCCGATAATGATGTTGAACACCTGAACCCCGCCAAACAGCGATGTAGCCTTAAATATCTGTCGGTATGATCCCTTATTGCTTGTCACAAAATTAGACGTTAGATAATAGACGCTAGATGTTAGATTTCATTATTCCAACACAGAGACGCTGAGACACAGAGGAACACGGAATCGGAAGTTGGGAGTCGTTAGTCGGAAGTCGGAAGCCGTAAAGCGGAATCTTTCATTTTTCATCCTTTCGTTTTTCATTTCTCCCGTCTTGCGTCGTGATACGTGATACTTGTGTCTTGGTACGTGTGTCGTGTATCTAGTACCTATTCACAACCTCTACCACACTCTTTATCTCCGCGTCCGTCATCACAGGGCTCATTGGCAGGCTTATAACCTCCTCGTGTATGGCTTCGGTGATGGGGAAGCTTAGGCTGTTCCAGCTGGCGTAGGCATTCTGCTTATGTGGTGGAATTGGGTAGTGGATAACCGTTTGTATCCCGTTGCTGGTAAGGTATTCCTGAAACTCTACGCGGTTTTCTACCCTTACAACAAAGATGTGGAATACGTGGTTGTTGCTACCATCCCAAGCAGGGAGGCTTACCTTAGGGTTCCTGATGTTTGCCAGATAGTAGCGGGCAACTTCCCTACGATGCTCGTTTTCGGCATCAAGTCCCTTAAGCTTAACGTCGAGTATGGCTGCCTGCATCTCGTCTAAGCGGCTGTTTACGCCTTGGTATATGTTGTGGTACTTCTTGTGCGATCCGTAGTTTGCCAAGGCTCTTATGCAGGAGGCAAGCTCGTCGTCGTTGGTGGTAACTGCTCCCCCATCGCCAAGCGCTCCTAGATTTTTGCCAGGGTAGAACGAGTGTCCAGCGGCATCACCAAGGTTGCCTGCCCTATTGCCATTGGCAAGCATTGCCCCGTGCGATTGGGCGCTATCCTCAATAACCTTAAGGTTATGCTTTTGGGCAATTTGGTTTAGCTGCTCCATTTCCGATAGCTGTCCGTACAGATGAACGGTAAGAATGGCCTTCGTTTTTGGGGTAATGTGTTCCTCTACCTTAGCTGGATCGAGGTTAAAGGTTTTAGCATCGGGTTCTACCAGCACAGGAACAAGGCTATTAGCCGATATGGAAAGTATAGAGGCTATGTAGGTATTGGCTGGAACAATAACCTCGTCGCCATCGGACATTATGCCTAGCTCCTTATATGCCCTAAGGATAAGGATAAGCGCATCGAGCCCATTGGCAACGCCAATACAGTGCTTTGTTCCGCAGTATGCAGCGTAATTCTTTTCAAAACGGCTTACCGATTCGCCGTGTATATACCAACCCGAATCGAATACATCGTTCATGGCCTTCTTTATCTCGGCCTCGTGCAGCTGGTTGACCTTAAGCAGGTCTAGAAACTTTATCATTGCTAGTGTTTTGTATCACAATAAAAAGATGAAAAAAAGAATGAAAGATGAAAAAACACAGCATTACGCTTCACGTTTGAGCCGATATCTCGATCACAAATTTTCTTGTTCACGGTTCTCGCATCTCGCATCACAATTCTTCTGTCCACGAATTCCGCGTCGTTTTTTAGTGCCCTTGGAATTAGTCTTTTAGTTTTTTTACAAACTTTGCAGGATTGCCCATCCAAAGCTCTTCTGCAGGAATATCCTTGGTAACAACGCTGCCGGCGCCAACCATTGCTTTCTTTCCAATGGTTAATCCTCCCAAAATGATGGCTCCAGCGCCTATCGATGCGCCATCTTCGATGGTAATACGCTGAAACGATTCGGGGTACTGTTTCGAGCGAGGATACTTGTCGTTGGTAAAGGTGACGTTTGGACCTAGAAATACGTCATTACCAACGGTTATGCCATCCCAGAGGTAAATACCCGATTTTACCGTAACGTTGTTACCTATGGTAACATCATTCTCAATAAACGTATGGCAGTTGATGTTACAGTTAGAGCCAATAGTTGCTCCCTTAAGGATAACGGCATACTGCCAGATGAGGGTATCATCGCCAATATTCGATGTTTGTACATCGGCTGTAGGATGTATTTTGACCGCCATTTTGCTTATTCGTTTATGTACTTAAGGTAATCCTCGTAGGTTCTAATGTAGTCCGATTCGGCGTAACGGTGCGATGTTAGAACTAAGCACACAGCACCCGACGAGAAGTTTATTTCCGAAGCCCATAATCCTGGAGGAATATGTAGCCCTTGGTAGGGACGGTTAAGCTGTATAAGCCTTTGAGTACGACCATCGTCGAGCAGTACCTCGAAGGCACCGCTGGCAGCAACCAAAAATTGGTGACACTCCTTATGTGCATGTGCACCACGCGATTCGCCACCGGGGATATCGTAGATGTAGAATACCCTTTTTACATCAAATGGAAGATCAATTCCATTCTCGATAATCGAAATGTTGCCTTCTCTCCTACTATTCTTTTTGATCTGTACGATGGAGCTGTCCCAAACTGTTACCTTTTTACCCATTGGTTAGCTGTAAATACTGGTTGTAGTCTCTTATATAGTCGTCGGCATTGTAGGTTGTGCTCGAAAGCACAAGGGCTACCGAGTTGGTCGAGAAGTTTTCCATATGCCTCCAAATGCCGTGAGGTACGTAAAGGCCGTAGTACGATCGATTCAACGAAAAGCGTTTTTCCTGCTTCCCGTCGGTTACTACCACGTCAAGACTCCCGGAAAGTGCAATGATTAACTCCTCTTGCTCCTTAAACGCATGTCCACCACGCTGTTCGCCACCTGGTACATCGTAAATCCAGTAGGTGCGCATAATGGTAAAAGGGATATGCCTGTCACCTTCGAGAAATGAAAGGTTTCCTCTTTCGTCGAGTATTTTAGGTAAGTCTACTATTCGAACGCTTTCGAGCATTTTATTTCTGATTATTGTTCAAAGTTGAGATATTTAATTCAAAGAGCAAAACAGATTATATAGAAATAAGACATAAGTATCAAGTAGTAAACTTAGTCTTGATGCTTATGTCTTGTATCTTGCGCCTTTTATGCTAATTCTCGTAGTATTCGCTCTGGTAGTTCTTGCTGTACCTGTAGTGGTACTTGCTGTAGCTGGTGTAGCTTTTCTTCGAATCGAAGTCGTTAACTACCAGCGCCAGCTTGCTGCCTAGGTAGGAGTGCAGCTCCTTACAGTACTCTACCACATCTTTAGGCGAAACACCCATTCGGGTTATAAAAAGCACTAGATCAACTTTTTCGAATATAATTCGGGCATCGGTAACTATGCCAACGGGTGGAGTATCAATAATAATGCAGTCGAACTGTTCGCGTGCTTCCGCCAAAAACTGCTCCATACGGGGAGAGCCAATCAGCTCCGAAGGATTTGGTGGAATTGGCCCCGAAACGGCAATCCATAGGTTTGATACAGAAGTGGGCTTATATGCTTTTTCGAAAGAGTTCTGCTCGCTAAGGTAGCCGCTCATGCCATAGTGGTTGGTCGATTCGAAAACCTTCTGAATCTTTGGCTTGCGGAGATCTAGGCCAACCAAAAGAGTTCGCTTTCCAGATAGCGCATATATTGCAGCAAGGTTGCTCGCACAGAAGGTTTTGCCCTCTCCGCTAATAAGCGAGGTAGTGAGCAGTGTCATGCATTTTTTACCATGGGCAACGTAGTTGATGTTGGTACGCAAGGTACGGAACGATTCGGATAGCCTCGATTTGGGACGTTCTATTACGGGAATATCAACGGGAAGCTGCGAGTGGTCGAGGGTTGCGAGCATCGACACCTCTGGTAGCTTACCGGTTAGATCTTTTACGGTGCGAATCTTATTGTCGAAGTAGTCGCGCAGGATTATTACAATTAGCGGAATGAGCAGTCCAAGGATAAATCCAAGCGCATAGTTCATCTTGGGTTTGGGTTGCTTAAGCTCTGCGTTTATGGCAAGGGCCGGATCTACAATCTTACAATCGGAGATGTTGGATGCCTTTGCAATGGATGCCTCAGATTTTTTTTCGAGCAGGTAGGTGTACATCTTATCGAGCAGGTCGTACATCTTGGTTTTATTGATAAGCATCTGCTCGTTGATGGGTAGCGACGAAATGTTTGACTCAATTTTTCTTACCTGAGCATTGATGTCGTCGTTGGTTATATTATTGGTAGCAATAAGGCTGTTTACCTTTTCCATCAGCGCGTTCTTGGTGTTACGAATTCTCGCCTCGAGCTGCTGCATGGCTGGGTTGTTCTGCTTTACGCTCATTTTCATATTCTCGCGCTCGGTGCTAAGCTGCGATAGTTCATTGAGCTGGTTGATAAGCTGCATATCGTTTATTCCTAATGTATAGGGAGCAACAATATCGGAGTAGCTATCCCTCTTTTGGAGGTAGTTTTTTAGGTAGGCGTAGTAGCGTTGGTTTATCTCTACTGTGGCTTTACTGGTTTGAAGGTTTTTTAGGTTGTCCAGCAGCATACTCGATTCCTTATCAATATCGAGTATTCGGTTGTTCATTCTAAAGTTTCGAAGCTGTACTTCTGCGCGTTGCAGCGAGTCGCGCATTCCGAATAGCTGGTTATCAATAAAGTCAATCGTATTTTTTGCTATTTGATTCTTTTCCTCAAGTCCTTGACGGATGTAAACCTCTACCAGCTTATTAAGATATTCTGCCTCCTGATCGGCTGATTGTCCGGTTGTAGACAGCGATATGAGTGAGGCATTCTTATCAACCAAATTCACCTTTACCTTGTTGCGGTATACGTTGGCGAGCTCATTTAAGTCGTTTCGGGTAATAATGTAGGTTTGCCCAGCTAACTCCTTCTCGCTGTAGCTGGCGGTAGGTATAACGGTAAAGCTAAAGTTATCTATAATAACCTTTTGGCCTATGGTTTTGGGATCAGAAAAGTCTCCATTGTTAACCTTTGCGGTAAAGGTTTTACCATCGGTAAACTCGATGGAGATGCTAGTGCCGTGAGGATTGTTGTAGGAGGTGTCGTACGCTATGCGGAAAGGAATATTTTTGTATACAACATTCTGCTTAAATCCGCTCTTTCCTAGCTGCTTATAGGTAGTATGAAAGCTATCGAGCTCTTTTACCGTATTGTAGGCAATGGTATACGACTTTATGATGCCTATTTCGTTCTGGATACTTTTGGTGTTATTAACTAGGCTTAGTTCGCTAAGAAGCGCTTCGGCTCCGGTATTTGCCCTATTCTTATCATCGCGAATAAGTATGGTAGAGTCTACCTGATACACGTTGTGCGTTGTTCGGGTAACTACGTAAGCCAGTCCAAGGCATACCGCTAGCGATATAACAAACCAGTACCAGTAGCGAAGTACAAGGTTTACATACTTTTTAAAATCGAGGGTTTCCTCGGCCAGCAGCTGCTCTATTTCTCTTGAATCCATGTGGGTTATCGAATGTAGTTAAGTAGGAGAACTAAGGTAGATATTGATGTTAAGAATATTGAGTAGGTAGGAATATTCATTTGGGTAGTTTTCCCTTTTCGGGGATCAACAATAACCACATCGCCCGGTTGTAGGTTGTATCCAGGATTGGTTAGGAGCGATCGGGAGTTTAAGTCGACCGCTATGGTCGTATTCTCGCCTTTGATGTTACGAACAATGGTTACCTTTTGTCGGTCTGCAAAGTCGGTCATATCTCCAGCTTGCGCAATTGCTTCAAGGATGGAGAGCCTGTCGTGGTAGTTGGTAATTACGGTTGGCTTTTTTACCTCGCCAATTACGGCAACTCTAAAGCTCATAAGCTTAACAACAACAACGGCATCGTTAATGTACTCCAGCGCCTTTTTCTTAACGGAGGCGGTGAACTCGTTAATGGTTTTGCCCGCAGCATCTATTTTACCAATAAGCGGCACCTCTACGTAACCTGAATCGTTTACTGAGTAGGTATTTATGTAAACGCCTACATCGCTATTGAGCATACTTCCCATAGTGTTAGGGGTGGTGTTGCTGTTGCTAAATAGGGCGTTAATCTCCTTGTTAAGCGTACTGGTAATTTGGATGTAGATCTCGTCTTTGGGCGATATACGGTAATCCTCTTGTTGTGCTTTTGGTAGAGTAGCAGCGCTCTGACTCTTCAGATAGAGCAGCTGGCTATGCTTATTGCATGAGGTTGCTACTACTAAAAGTAGCAGTAAGGTCACAAATGTCAATCCTTTACGCATACGTATAATGTTTCGGATGTAAAAATAGCTTTTTATATTATTGGTAAAATAGAAAAAAGAGCAGTTGAGGAATCAACCGCTCTTTATTATGTTAAAAAAGAGGTAAATTAGCTTAACTCAGACCAAGCAAGCGCCGCTGCACCAAGTACGGCTGCGTTTTTATCGTTGAGCTCCGAAAGAAGAACCTTAATCTTATTCTTGTAAATGATACAGATATTCTCTTCCATATATCTTTTGGTTGGTTCCAGAATAAGGCTTCCTGCCTTTGCCAGACCTCCAAAAAGGAAGAATGCTTCTGGAGTAGAGAAAGCTGTAAAATCGGCAAGCGCTTGTCCAAGCTTTTTCCCGGTTTCCTCAAAAGCCATAAGGGCAAGTTTGTCTCCTGCAACTGCCTCTTTATAAATCATCTCGGATGTAAGATCGTTGTAGGTAAATGCGCGAAGCGTGCTTGGTATATTCTCGTTTGCAAGAAGTTCGAAAACAGTTCGCTTAATACCAGTAGCCGATGCGTAAGCCTCTAAGCAGCCATTACGACCACAGCCGCACTTACGGCCTCCCTTTTCGATAATTACGTGTCCAAGCTCTCCTGCATTTCCATCGTATCCGTGAACCATTTGACCATTAACAACAACGCCGCTGCCCAATCCGGTTCCAAGGGTAATAACGATGAAATCCTTCATTCCTTTGGCTCCACCATAAACCATTTCGCCAACTGCTGCCGCGTTGGCATCGTTGGTAAGAACTGCAGTTTTATCGTTGCCAAAGAGTTCCTTCATTTTTCCCACAACATCTACGTTGCCGCTCCAGCTAAGGTTTACCGCATTTTCGATGTGTCCGGTATAGTAGTTGCCGTTAGGCGCACCAATGCCTATGCCTGTGAGCTCTATTTCACCATCCCGCTCTTTCAACGTTTGCATAATTGCATCGTGAATAGATTGAGCCCAATCGTTAAAAGTGGGGTATGCCTGTGTTGGAATAGAACCTTCGCCGTAGAAATTTCCATCTTTATCTACAATACCAAATACGGTATTTGTTCCTCCAACATCAATGCCAACAACAACGCTCTTCATTAAAATAGGTAATTATAGGTTCATTTTAAGCGGCGTCTAAGATACAAATTCTAAGTATTTATTTTTGGTAGACTTGTACGAACAGCTTTTTTTATGATTAATTGTGTGCTAAAGCTCTATACTATGAAGGTGTTATGCGTCAACTACATATTCTAGGGTCTCGAGGGTTAGTATTCTTTACTACGATTGATAAAATACTTACTTTTGAGGACTAAAATAGAAGTTGATGTCGATACGAGTAGAGGGAGTTACCAAGCTTTACGGCGATCAGGTTGCGCTGAACGGTGTATCTTTTAGCATACCATCCAACCAGGTTGTTGGTTTTCTTGGCCCTAATGGGGCAGGTAAGTCTACGATGATGAAAATTCTTACGGACTATATTCCGCCAACATCGGGTAAGGCCTTTGTAGATGGTATTGATGTGCTGCTCAACCCAATTGAGGCAAAACGTATAATTGGCTATTTGCCCGAGAATAATCCTTTATACTACGATTTCTACGTTAAGGAATACCTCGAATTTGTTGGTAGTATATATAAGGTAGAAAAACTTAAGGCTCGAGTTGCTGAGGTGATAGATATTACCGGCATTGGCTACGAGCAAAATAAGAAGATAGGCTCGCTATCAAAAGGGTATAAGCAGCGTGTTGGACTAGCCCAGGCGTTAGTGCACAACCCAAGCGTACTGATTCTCGATGAGCCAACTTCTGGGCTAGATCCTAACCAGATTGTAGAAATTCGTTCTCTAATTGAGCAAATTGGTCGCGAAAAAACCGTAATGCTTTCGACGCACATTATGCAGGAGGTTGAGGCTATATGTCAGAACATCATTATTATAGATAAGGGGGATATCGTTGCAAACGGCTCAACCAAAGAGATTGCAAGTTTGGCACTTGATTCGAAGATGGTAACCGTGGAATTCGCGGAAGTGCCAAGCGCTGATATTGTAGATCAACTGAGGATGTTTGGTAGGATAGTTAAGCATGAGGGCGCTGTCTTTACGATCAACTCTGCTGATAATGTTGATATTAGGCCTAAATTGTTTAACTTTGCAGTTGCTAACGGATTGAGCATCGTTCAGCTGCAGGAGCATGAGGCGCATCTCGAAAGCGTATTCCGTTCGCTCACAGGTAAAAAGGATATGTAACAATTAAAGAAAATAGAATACGATGAATGAACAAAGCCAGGTAAAATCGACAAGCAAGGTGCTGATAGGTGTAATAGCAGCCCTTGTTGTAGCCGTTGTGGTTTTAGGTATCATGTATATGAACCAGATGAACCAATCGAAGAGTACGCAGGCACAGCTAACGCAGGAGAAGGACTCTATTGAGGCTAACCTGACCCGAATGGTAAGCGAGTATAAGAATCTTAAAACGAGCAACGACACCATTAATACGCAACTTCTTGGCGAGCGTGCAAAGGTTGAGGGGCTTCTTGGTGAGCTACGTCGCGTAAAGTCTGTAAACTACGAGCAAATAAAGCAGTACCAGAGCGAGCTGGGAACCCTTCGTGCGGTAATGCGTAGCTATATCACACAGATAGACTCGCTGAATACCCTAAACCAAGCCCTAATCGCTGAGAATATTGATGTAAAAAAGAACTACTCGAGCGAGAAGGCCAAGAATCAACAGCTTACAGAGCAAAATACGGCATTGAATACGCAGGTTGCTAAGGGCTCTATTATTAAAGCTCGCGGAACAAAGGCAACACCTATTAATGCACGTGGTAAGGAAATGACACGTGCTAGCCGTGTGGAGAAGGTGAAGGTGTGCTTTACCCTTGTTGAAAATAGCATTGCAAAGGCTGGCATTAAGGTAGTTTACCTCCGTATTACAAGCCCAGAGGGATATCTTTTAGCGCAGAGTCAAGCCGATGTGTTTAATGCTGGAGGAGAGAATCTTGTTTACTCGGCAAAACGCGAGGTAGACTATCAGAATCAGGATGTTGATATGTGTATCTTCTACGATACCCGAGGAGAACTTAAAGCAGGAACCTATTCGGCTGCTATTTTCCTAGAAGGAACCCAGATAGGAACAACACAGTTTATCCTAAAGTAGGGGGTTTAGGCAACGATAAAAAAATGAGGCTGTTAGTAACAGCCTCATTTTTTTTTGGTACAATTCAACAGAAAAAGATGTTATCTAACATCTTTAAAGGAGTGGTGTAATGGTTTTTATTCTATATTTGCTTGTTTTTCGCCTTTTTTAAAAGGCTGGAAACATGATCGTTATTTGAATAACACACGTTTAACTAAAGACTTGTTGATGGAGACATCATTCATAAAAGAGTTTGAACGCACGATTAGGGAAAATTGGGAACGGAAAGCTTTAACGGACTATAAAGGTGAGACGTACTACTACAAAGATGTAGCTCGTAGAATCGAGAAGATACACCTTATCTTCGATCGTTGCGGGGTCGAAAAGGGCGATAAAATAGCTCTTGTAGGCAAGAACTCATCGAACTGGGCAATAACCTTTATTGCAACAGTATCCTACGGAGCGGTGATTGTTCCCATCCTTCACGAGTTTAAGATTGACAATATTCAGCACATCATAAACCATTCTGAGGCAAAGGTGGTTTTTGCAGGTGATTCGTACATCGATCAGTTCGATGAAAAGGAGATGCCTCAGCTCAATGCAATTGTCAACTTATCCGATTTCAGCATAGTATTTGATGCTTTCAACAAAGAGATTGAGCACCTTACCAGCAAGGTTAACGAGCTTTATAGCGAAAAGTATCCTAATGGCCTAAGGGCATCGGATATCTCCTACGAAGCAGAAGAGAGTGCCGAAAGCCTCTGCCTTTTGAACTATACCTCGGGTACTACAGGATTCTCTAAGGGGGTTATGCTGCCCTACCGAAGTCTAATGGCTAACTATCTATTCGCTAAAGATGTGCTGAACATAGAAAAAGGCGAAAAGGTAGTATCCTTGCTTCCCTTAGCACACGCCTATGGTGCTGCTTTCGAGTTTATCTACGAATTCTTGGAGGGTGTCGAAATCGTGTTCCTTACCAAGAACCTATCTCCAAAGATAATCCTCGATGCCTTTGCCGATGTAAAACCTCGTATTATTCTTTTGGTTCCGCTTATCCTCGAAAAGATCTATAAGAAGGAGATTCTTCCGAAGATTTCGACGCCTACCATGAAGGCTTTACTTGCTGTTCCTGGCCTTCGATCGATTATCTATAAGGCAATAAACAAGAAAATTACGGACTTATTTGGCGGTAACTTTATAGAGGTAATTATTGGGGGAGCAGCGCTTAATCCAGAGGTTGATGCTTTCCTCAAAAAGATCGGTTTCCGCTATACTGTAGGCTATGGGATGACTGAGTGTGGTCCTATTATTGCCTATGCGCCTTTCGACGATACTCGTATCGCTTCGTGTGGAAAGATCGTTAAGAGGCTTCAGCTTAAGATTGATTCGGTTGATCCGTACAACGTACCGGGCGAGATTATGGTGAAGGGCGAAAACGTGATGCTTGGCTACTATAAGAACGAGGAGGCAACGGATGCTGTTATCGAGCAGGATGGCTGGATGCACACCGGAGACCTTGCTGTTGTAGATCGCGAAGGATTTATCTACATAAAAGGCCGCAGCAAGAATATGATCCTTGGGCCTTCGGGGCAGAATATCTATCCCGAGGAGATTGAAAACAAGCTGAACAACCTTCCTTTTGTTAGCGAATCGCTGGTTGTTGAGAGCAACTCGCGCCTTGTAGCTCTGGTATTTCCGGATGTTGATGCTGCAAAGAGCCAGGGCATAAACGAGGAAGAGCTGCATAGCCATTTCGAAAAGAAGCGGCACGAAATCAACAAGCAGCTGCCTGCGTTTTGCCAGATCTCTGCGCTAAAGCTGCGCGACGAAGAGTTTGAGAAAACGCCTAAGAAGAGCATAAAACGCTTCCTTTATCAGGTTGAAGCATAATCTTTAAAGCCTCCACAATGTTGGGGGCTTTTCTTTTTGAGCTGCGATATGTGATGTGAGATGTGTGATGTTTGAGCTGCGAAAACGGATGGATTTGCTAATTCCTCTCGGTAATTAAAGAGGCAACTACACGGAAAATCTAATATCTTGCGTCTAATATCCAACGTCAACTTTTGCCGCTATGCTCGATTTTAAGATTAAGGTATTCTATTCTGCTGCTACATCGCTTAGCTTTACCCGGGCTGCACACGATAACCACATATCGCAACCTGCGGTAAGCAAGGCCATTCGGCAGCTCGAGCAGCAGCTGGGGCACTCTCTTTTCGAGCGAAACGGAAGCCGATTGGCCCTAACCTCTGCCGGGGTGCTCTATAGGGAGCATGTAGAGAAGGTGATCCTCGAAGAGAAGCAGCTGCTCTTCGATTTGGGTATGCTTACCAACCAGCATATGGGATCGTTTACGCTTGGCGCCTCTACCACCATTTCGCAGTACATCATCCCTAAAATACTGCTGCAGTTTAGCGGCAACTACCCGAGGCTGGAGGTTAAGCTGCTAAGCGGTAACACCAACGATATAGAGCAGGCGGCGCTTGCTAAAACCATCGACTTGGGTATTGTGGAAGGGCTTACCCACCGGAGCGGGTTGCGCTACATCCCTTTTAGGGAGGATAGGTTGAGGGTGGTGTGCCACCGTTCGAACCCGCTATACTCGCGTGGGAGCATTACCCTTGAGCTGCTTAAGACGCAGCCGCTTATTCTTAGGGAGAACGGTTCGGGTACGCTGGAGGTTATCGAGCATTCGTTGAGGGGGTGCGGCATGCGCATTAGCGACCTGAACGTGAAGCTCTACCTTGGCAGCACCGAGAGCATAAAGAATGCCCTTGAGGCGGGAACCTGCATTGCCATCCTATCGGAGGAGACCATTAAGAATGAGCTGCGTGACGGGTCGTTTAGGCTGCTACAGCTGGCCGAGGTGGAATTCAACAGAACCCTATGCTTTATTCTTCCCCACGGGGTGGCAGCAGGAATTGCTGAGTCGTTTATTCAATTTGCGCTGCTTAAGCAATAGCTTTAAGAATTTCACTTTTAAAATATAGCTGCAAGAATCAAGAAGCTTTTACTCGCAACTAGCAATTTGGAAGAACGTGCTCTCCTTTTTTCTTTTCTTTTTGTAAGGGCAAAAAAAAAAACAAAAACCCTTGGCACGAGTTAACTCGCTCGGTCGCGGTGGAATGTCACCACCTCAATTGATTGCTTCTAGTCCTTTCATCGCTATTGCGCGGATTGGCGTTGTAGCAGCTCCGCTCGCTCGAACAGAATTCGTGCCGATGTGGTATGGCTACGCCATGGTATCTACGGGGGAAGGTTGTTAGACGTTGCTAAGCTTTCCTACCGCTGGTTAGTCTCTCCCTACAGTGAAGGTCCTGTTTTAATAGGCTAATAGATCTTTTTCTTGGTCAAAAATCTAAAAAGCGAGAATCTATCAATAGCTTTAAGCTATTGCTTATAGCTACTTTTGAGTTTATTTTTGCCTTTTGCTGAGGTTCTTTTGTGGCAAACTAAAGAATCAGCTATGCTCAAGCAGAAAACACACTACTTCTATGCAATACTCGCTATTGCTGCAATCCTTTGCCTTTTCGATCTTATAAATGCCCCCATAGCCCTTCTTCTGGGCGTTGTTGTAGCCCAGCTGTCGGATAATCCCATACCGAAGGTAACATCGCGGCTATCCAAGTACATCCTTCAGTACTCCATTGTAGGCTTAGGCTTTGGAATTAACCTGGTGCATGCCGCAAAGGCGGGTGCTACCGGGTTGGGCGTTACTGCGCTGAGCATTGTGCTTACGCTGCTGGTGGGTATGCTAATAGGGCGTAAGCTGGGCATCGAAAGGAATATTTCGTTGCTGATATCGTCGGGAACGGCCATATGCGGGGGAAGCGCCATTGCGGCAGTTGCCCCGGTGGTTGGGGCCAAGGACGATGAGACCTCGGTGTCGCTGGCCACCATCTTTCTGCTAAATGCGGTAGCGCTGCTGATCTTTCCGCCTATTGGCCGATTGCTACACCTTAGCGAGCTGCAGTTCGGCTTCTGGTCGGCCATCGCCATACATGATACCAGCTCGGTGGTGGGTGCCGCCAGCGTTTTTGGCGACAATGCGCTGAACATTGCCACCACCATTAAGCTCGAGCGCAGCTTGTGGATTGTTCCTATCTCGCTGCTCTTTTCGTACTTGTACGGTGGGGGAGGGAAGAGGGCGAGCTTCCCGCTTTTTATCGTCCTTTTTCTGGTGGCAATGGTTATCGGAACCTATCTGCCTATTCCTGAAACCCTGCTGATGGGCGTTACCGCCATTGCCCGACGCACGCTAAACATGGCGCTATTCCTTATAGGGATGGGGCTATCGTTTAAGGCTATTCGCAGCGTAGGCGTGAGGCCGATAGTGCTGGGGGTTACGGTTTGGATTATCGTTGGAGTGGTGTCGCTGTACGGGATACGCCTCCTTCTTTAAGCTGTAGCGCCTTGGGGGATCAGCGTAACACTCCTTACTGCTGGCGTAACATGCTATGCTTCCAGCGTAGCATTCTATACTGCTAGCGTAACATGCAATATCACCAGCGTAACACTCCTTACTGCTGGCGTAACATGCAATATCACCAGCGTAACACTCCTTACTGCTGGCGTAACATGAAATGTTGTTAGCGTAACACTCCTTACTGCTGGCGTAACATGCAATATCATCAGCGTAACACGGTTTACTACTGGCGTAACATGCTATGCTTCCAGCGTAGCATTCTATACTGCTAGCGTAACATGAAATGTTGTTAGCGTAACACTCCTTACTGCTAGCGTAACATGCAATATCACCAGCGTAACACGGTTTACTACTGGCGTAACATACAATATCATCAGCGTAGCACGATTTACTACTGGCGTAACAAGGAATATTGACAGCGTAACACTCCTTATCGCGAGCGTAGCATGGTTTACGATGGGCGACAATGGTTTGCAGCGGGGGGGAGGAAAAACATCAGCCGAATAAGGTGGAATAGTAAGCTTTTCTGTTCTTTTTTGAAGGCAAAAAAGAACGAAAAAACCTTGCCGAGAATTAACTCGCTCGGTCGCTTTATGGCCATATTATACCGATTAATGGGCTGCTTTCGGGATCGCCTTATCTTTTCGAAACGTTGCGGATGCTCCGCTCGCTCAGACAGGGATTCTCGGCCTGGTGGAGTGGCTTCGCCACGGTATTTACGGGATAGCCTTAGGGCTATTTTTACCAATTGCATGCCGCCTATTTATTGTGCTTCAACTTTACGATCAAATTATATTCTTTGAAAGCTTGATAAGTAGCTCCAGCGAGGGGGAGGCGGTTTTGCTTCGATTCGAGGGGGGCGCATTACAATGGGCTGTCCTTGGTTGGGCGCTTCTTTTAATACTAATTGCATCGTAAATAGCAACTATCGTTGGCACGAACCGTTTTACATTCAGGCCTAGCACTTCTTCGCATCTGCCTCCTAGCCTTTGCAGTAGCTATTAACCCCTAAATTGTAGGTAGGAGATGAGAAACAACGGATCGTTTGCTGCGCTGCTCTTTGTAGCTGTTGTTGCAGCAGGGCTGGGCTTGGCGTTTGCCATCGACGGTAGCCTTTCTTCCCCCGCGAGCACCGTCATTCTAATTGTTTTTTCAGTTCTGGCGGCCGCTGTGGCTGCGGCAACCAAGGTGGCCGATCAGTGGAATAGGGCAGTGGTGCTGCGCCTGGGTAGGTTCCATAGGCTTCGGGGGCCTGGGCTATTCTTCATTATTCCGATAGTTGATGGGATTCCGTATTGGATCGATATTCGGGTGATCAGCACCGCCTTTAACGCCGAAAAGACGCTTACCATGGATACCGTTCCGGTTGATGTTGATGCGGTTCTGTTCTGGAGGGTGGTTGACGCCAAGAAGGCCGCCCTAGATGTGGCCGACTATAAGAGCGCCATCAGCTGGGCCTCGCAGACCGCCCTTCGGGATGTGATCGGCAAGACGATGCTGGCCGAGATGCTGGAGGGGCGCGATAAGATTAGCGCCCTTCTGCAGCGCATCATCGACGAGCGAACCGAGCCGTGGGGCATCAACGTGATATCGGTGGAGGTAAAGGATGTGCTGATCCCCGAGGGGCTAGAGGCGGCCATGTCGATGCAGGCGCAGGCCGAGCGCGAGCGTCAGGCGCGGGTTATCCTTGGCGATTCGGAGCGGCAGATTGCCCAAAAGTTCGAGGAGGCGGCTAAGGCGTACGCCAACAACCCTACCGCCTTCCACCTTCGTGCTATGAACATGCTGTACGAGGGGCTGAAGTCCAACGCCACGATTGTGGTTGTTCCGAGCACGGCTATAGAGAGCATGAACCTTGGCAGCATGGCAGGAACGGGCAATATTGCGGTGGATTCGATAAACGACGGCTGAGGAGCCGGAGCCGAACGAGGGAAAGGTTGCACGAGCGCTTGCTCTCGGCTGCCTTCCCCTTTTCTTTCGGAATCGCCTCCGATCCTAAAGATCCTCGATGGCCCTATTCAGAAAATCGTTGAAGGGCTTTAGCACCCTAAAGGTTTCGGTAGCGGTGGCTATGTAGCTTGGGCTATCCACCTGACTGTTGGATAGCGACCGGTAGACGTACAAGCTCTTATGCTTCAGAATTTCGGCGGCAGGATTATCCTTGCTGTAGCCCTTAGGAGTGGTCTTAAGCTTATCGCCGTGCAGCTCGGGGAAGAATTTCTGGAACGAGGGGCTGTTGGTTATGTTAATCAAATCGTCGTAGTAGAGGTCGATATCCTCGCGCACTCGGTTGAGCACGGCGGGCTCCGGCATGTAGATTCCTCCCGATACGAACGACCCGTTGGGCTCGAAGTGGGCGTAGTATCCCGAGAATCGGCTCTTGCGGCCGCCCCTAGCCAGGTAGGCGCCCATGTTGGTCTTGTAGGGCTCCTTGTTCTTGCTAAAGCGGATATCCTTGTAGATTCGGAAGATGCACTCCTTGGGTTCGAGCAGCCTAACCGAATCGTCGAACTGTCCTACCGAGGCAATCAGCTGGGCAACTACTTCTTCGAACTCTCCAAGGGCAGCCTTGTAGCGATCCTTGTTGTCGTTAAACCATTCGCGGTTGTTGTTATCCTTAAGCTCGTTCAGGAAATCGAAAATATGGCTCATAGGGTCTGTTTTTTACGCTTCAACATAGAATAGATCGGACATTATGCCATCCGAAACCAGGAAATGCTCGGTTGGGATACGGATAGTGGTACCGTCGTCGATAAGCTTACCGCATTTCGTGTAGGGTTCGATGGCCTTATAAAAGTAGCCATTTAGCTTCTCCCCGAAGCGATCGGCGAGCACTTTTTTGTTGAGCCCCCATACGGTACGCAGCGAGGTAAGGATAAGCTCGTTGTACTGCTCCTCGATGCTCATCTGCTCCTTTTCGCAGTAGGGTAGGCTGCTGGCTACGGCTTTCAGGTACTTGGTGTTGTTGGCAACATTCCACTGGCGCGATACGCCATCGAACGAGTGCGCCGATGGGCCAACGCCGATGTACTTGGCATAGGTCCAGTACGAGGTGTTGTGCTTGGAGTAGAATCCGGGCTTGGCAAAGTTCGATACCTCGTAGTGCTCGAAGCCACCACGGGTTAGCCGCTCTTCGAGGTGATGGTACAGGCGTTCGCTGGCCTCATCGTCGATAGGGTGGAAGAGCCCACGCTTCATCTGGTTGCCGAACACCGTCTTGGGCTCGATGCTCAGGTGGTACGATGAAATGTGCTGAACGTTGAGCGATAGGGCCATGTCGAGGTTCGCAACCCATTCCTCTTCCGATTGGCCGGGTATGCCGTAAATTAGGTCGATGCTGATGTTGTCGAATCCGGCAGCTTGCGCCATAGGCACCACGTCCAGCGCCATTCGTGCATCGTGCCGACGGTTCATCAAAACCAGATCGCGCTCAACAAACGACTGGATGCCGATGCTAAGCCGGTTTACGCCAATTGCTCGAAGCTCGTTGAGGTATTCTGGAGTAAGGTCGTCGGGGTTTGCCTCTACGGTGAGCTCCTCTATCTGGCAAGGGTAGCACTCCTTAACCGCATCAACAAGCTGCTTCAGCTCGTTGGGCGAGTACACGGTAGGCGTTCCTCCGCCAAAGTATAGCGTGCGGATGGTTTCTCCGCCGAGGTAGTCCTTCCGTTCGGCAATCTCCTTTACCAGGGCGGTAAGCATTTCATCCTTATTGGCTAGCGACACCGAAAAGTAGAAGTCGCAGTAGCTGCAAAGCTTTTTACAAAAGGGGATATGAATGTAAAATCCTGCCACCAAATAAAATATTAATTTTGTTCCGTAAAATTACGAAGTTAAAGCCGATTTTATGGTAAAAAAGAGCTACTGGCTATTAGTTACGGTATGGGCAGCTATTATTCTGGTACTATGCGGAATGCCTCCGCAGGATGTTGATAAGGTTAAGTTCTTCGACCTTCCTTACATGGATAAGATCGTACACTTTGCGCTTTACTTCGTATTAGCCATGCTGGTAATGGCTGTTCTAACGCTCAACTCACATCTTAAGACCTCTAGGTGGACCTATATCATTACCATTACTATCTGCCTGTTATATGGTTGGCTGATCGAGGTTTTGCAGCGAGCCTTTTTCGCTGGGCGTAGCTTCGAGTGGTTGGATGTGGTTGCCGATACCGCAGGAGCTGTTGTGGGAGTACTGCTATATAAAAAGGTGAGCCGATGGGTAAAGGGGAGATTTAAGACCCTTTAGAATACTCCTCTATACAGCAGGTGAGGGGCGCAGTGTGGTACAAAATTTTGCTCAATTTCTCTTCTTTCTTTCTTTCCTCTTTCACTATCATCCAACAAAAAGGACCACCCCCTTACGGAGATGGCCCTTGGAACTATTTCAGGTTATGCTTAAAGCTTACTGAATAACCTTTACGTCGAGGGTAATCGAACGGTTAGAGCCATCGGTTCCTTCGAGCTTAACCACCCTAAAGATACCCTTTTGGCCAAGTACGGTCTTAAATGCACGGTAGTCCCCAACCGCAAGGTTGGTTTGTCCTTCTGCTGCAAAAGTAGCAGTAGGCATGGTTCCAGCAGTGTAGTTATCGGCAGTTGCCGCAGCAAACTTAGTAGCATTCTTTACGGCAAATTGGGCAATTGGCTTTTCGTATCCAGTTGGACCAACATATGATCCACCTTCGTACTTGCTGAAGATTGGGTCAGAAACAGGAGAGATTGTCGCCTTGTTGGTGTTACCGTAGTAGTACACGAAGTCGATGTACTGCGCATTGGTAACAGCATCTTCGAGCTTAAACGACTTGTCGATTGCAACCGAGTAGAAGCCACCATAGGTAGCTGTTGTGTTAAGCTGTCCGGCAAGAAGAACTACGCGCTCTACCTTAGGAACAGGAGTACCAGCAGGAGCTACCGTAATTGTGGTTGAACCTACACGACCCTTCACGTCCTTAGTTTCGAAGGTAATGGTAGATGTTGATTGTCCTACAGCGATGTTGTACTTACGCTCAACGAACTTGTCGCCACGGTTAAACCAGCCATCGTTTAGGGTACTATCGAGCACAACGAAGGATTGTCCACCGACCAAAGTAGTGATCTTAATCTTTTCCAAGCGGCTTTCTTGAGCCCCCATATCGAAGCGGGCAACAACTGGTACTACCTCACCCGCATTCTTATCGTTAATGGTAGTGATAGCAACACCATCCCTTTTAATGGTAACAACAGGGTTGTCGATCTCTGGCACATCTAGCAAATCATCCTTCGAGCAAGAGGTGAAGGCTGCACCTGCTAGCAGCAGCGAAAACATTAAAAACTTAAACTTTCTCATAGTAAAATTAAATTTAATAAATACGATGCAAAGTTGGCAAAAACTAGGCCATACGCCCAACTGTTAGGGTTTTATAGCACTAGGGCATTACAAAATAAATGGACAACCCTCCCTGTTCTGTACCTTTAGCCAGCTAACGTTCATTCTGTTAAATACTCCTTAAACTACTTATCATCTACCAGCATCACTGTTAACTAGCTCGACGCTTTAGCGTGCTATCCGATGTCTCCATCTACAACAGTATCTCAAAATTCTCCAACTTACACTTGGGCTAGCCATAAAAAAAGTTGCCTCACAAGCCCAAGTGAGGCAACTTCTATAAATGATGTAGTCAGCTAGGCAATCGAGCTGCTACTTCACCTCCTTTTTCATCTCCTTCTTCATTTCTTTTTTCATCTCCTTTTTTTCGCACTGCTTAGCGCACTCCTTACTGCACTTGTGGCCCTTTTCGCCATGGGCATACGCGTGCTTGCCATTGGAGCAGGCCTCGGTGCACTTGTGCTCCTTTAGCGCCTTCTGCTCCATCTTAGGCATATCCTTCTTTTGCTCCTTCTTCGTGGTCTGAGCATTTGCGGCATAAAACATTAGCGCTATTGCCAAAAGCCATAGTAGCTTCTTCATAAACAATCCGTTTTAGTTTGACATAAGTTATTTGCTATATTGGCTCATCGTTAGCGTCTCGCCATCGCATCTCAACGAGCTACCAATATCAAGAAACAAGGGTGATGCGCGAAGGGTCAAATCCTCCCCGTTTTTTTATGCTAAACCACGTTAAAGACACCGATCAACTTTAAGTAGCAGCATTTGCTTTGCCCCTCCACCATTTTTCGCGATATTGCAGCGGGTTTAAGAAAACGGTCATGCTTACAATCAGCAATCTTACGGTAGAGTTTCGGGGCGTAGGCCCAGTGGTAAAGGGAATCAGCATCAGCGTAGGCAGGGGAGAGACGGTTGGCCTGGTAGGCGAATCGGGCTCGGGCAAGTCCATCAGTTCGCTTTCGGTGATGGGGCTGCTACCCTCCACGGCCAAGATGAGCGGTAGCATATCGTTTACCAAGACCGATGGTACTATCGTAGAGCTGGCCGTAAGCGGCAACGCTTACCCTGAAGGCATTCGAGGACGCGAGATTGCCATGATCTTTCAGGAGCCAATGACGGCGCTCAACCCCACCATCCGCTGCGGCGAACAGGTGGACGAGATGATGCGCGAGAACCTCGGCTACAGCCGCCAGCAGGCTAAGGAGTGTACGCTGCAGCTATTTGACGAAGTGCTTCTCCCCGATCCAGAAAAGGCTTACCGATCGTACCCGCACGAGCTCAGCGGAGGACAACGCCAACGGGTAATGATTGCCATGGCCATATCGTGCAACCCGCAGCTGCTTATCGCAGATGAGCCCACCACCGCCCTCGACGTTACGGTGCAGAAGGAGATCCTCGAGCTGCTCAAGCAGCTGCGCAACCGCTACGGAATGGGGCTCATCTTCATCAGCCACGATCTGCGCATCGTGGCCGAGGTTTGCGAGCGAATTGTGGTAATGCGCCACGGCGACTTGGTGGAGCAGGGTAAGTCCGACGACGTCTTTCACCACCCTCAGCACCCCTACACCAAGGCGCTCGTCAGCTGCCTCCCACCTATTGATGCACGCCCCGAACGGCTGCTTACGGTAAAGGAGTTTACAGAACAAGAGAACGCCAGCATAACCTTTCAAAATAATACTGAAAGAAGTAATCAGCACAAACAGCTATACGCTCAAGTGCCGCTGCTAAAAGTATCTAACCTCGATGCTGGCTACTCGTTTGGTGGATCGATATTCAGCAAAACACGTAAGTTTTTTAAGGCCGTAAAGCAGGTTGGCTTCGAGGTTTATCCCGGCGAAACATTTGGTCTAGTGGGCGAATCGGGCTGTGGCAAGACCTCCTTAGGCCGAACTCTTGTAGGTCTGGTAAAAAGTCTAAGCGGCAGCATCGAGTTCGAAGGCAAGCGCATTGATAAGCTCAAGGGTGAAGACTTACGCCGCATACGTCGTGATATCCAAATGATCTTTCAGGACCCCTTCTCGTCTCTCAACCCTAAGATAACCGTTGGCGAAGCCATTATGGAGCCCATGCGCGTACATGGGGTTGGCCGCAACGAAAAGGATCGCTTGGAACGAATGAACTATCTGCTAAAAAAGGTAGAGCTACCTCTAGAAGTAGCCTCACGCTACCCACACGAGTTCTCGGGAGGTCAGCGCCAGCGTATCGTTATAGCTCGTACGTTAGCCTTAGAGCCTAAGCTGATAATCTGCGACGAGTCGGTATCTGCCCTCGATGTATCGGTTCAGGCGCAGGTACTCAACCTGCTCAACGACCTGAAAAAGGAGTTGGGGCTAACATATATCTTCATATCGCACGACTTGAGCGTTGTGCGATACATTAGCGATCGCGTTATGGTGATGCAAAAAGGGCAGATAGCAGAGCTGAATGAAGCAGATGAACTCTACAATCACCCCAAACAGGAGTACACCAAGAAGCTGATTGGTGCCATCCCAAAATCAAAAAGCAATCCCCAATAAAAGCAGGTGTTTTTGTTAAATATAAATTAACAACACTACCTGCTTTTACAAACATCATCTATACTATTTTATATACTTTTGCCAAATAGTAACTTTTTTGAAAATTAATTAGCTAAACTATCAGCCAAAGTTCTTTGACTTCATCCTCTATATCCATTAAGGTTAACAATCTACTATTTGCATATCTTTTTAACCTCTACAAGCCCTTGTAGCATATCTAAAATTAAGCCCAAATACGATGTTATTCCTATAGTGAAGGAGGACAAGCTAGCATAAATTTAAACTACTATTTTGCACATATGAAAAACTTAATGGCCTTTATCAACAAAAGCCTACGACGAAAAGTACTAGTAGCAGTAGTCGGAGGTGTTTTTCTCTTCTTTGCGCTTACCGGAATTATCTGTACCAAAAGTATTCGATCGTTGCTCCTAAAAGAAAAGTATAACACCATTAAAGCCATTTCTGGGAAGAGTATTTCACAGCTATCCTCCAGCTTAAGCCGAACAGAATCGCTACTGAACACCGAACGAACATCCCTAGAGCGCATCCATCAGTATCCTAGATCTGCAAGAAGAACAATCGTAATAGATAAGCTTAAAGATCTTCTAGAAAACAATTCCGAACTACTTTCAATTTGGGCCGACTGGGAAAAGGAAGCGGTTGATAGCCTAGATAGTAAAATGCTCAATACACCAGGAGCAACAGCCTCTGGTAAATTCTGCGCAACACTATACCGAAAAGATAACCTAATAGAAGCCGCCAACTACAACTCCGATGACGATGAAGAAGGCGAATACTACACTATTCCCAAAAGCACAAGACAGATTTACGTATCAGCACCCTATTTTGAGAACTACGAAGGTGAAAAGAACTACCTGATCATCACCATGTCGCTCCCCATTATTGTAAAGAACGAGGTTATAGGTGTAGTTGGAGCCGATTTAAACATCTCACAAATAAACCAGCAAATCATCGAACAGCTGAAAGAAGAAGATGGACGATTCTTTATTGTTGGTTCCGACCAAAAGCTGAATATCTACGACAATGAAGAAGAAATTGGCCAAGAAGCCCCAAAAGTGCTTTTAAAGGATAATGATAACAAAGAGTTGGTTGATGCAATACAAAGCAAAACCTCCGGATTCTACGATTTCATCGACAAAAATGGGAAAGAGTATATTGCTTATCTTACCCCTACCACCATCCTCCAAAAGGGAGAGGTAAGCATCCTTCTTATTCCCGGAAATTTTGTAACTACTTCCAATTTAAAGATTTTCATAATCACTCTCGCCTTACTTCTAACCATTGGCCTGCTCATTTTTTACCTACTCATAGCCTATATCCTAAGAAAGATTATTGAACCCGTTAATAAGGTGAATAATGCCCTAAAAGAGCTTGGGGAGGGAAACTACGCCCAAGTTACCAAGGTCGACATTAAAACAGGTGATGAGCTTGAAGCCATGGCCACATCATTCAACAACTTGTATACCTCCATCGAGGAAGTTGTTGGCTTCACAAAAGCCATTGGAACAGGAAATCTATCAGCAACCTTAAAATCGAAAGGGGAAGGTGACATCCTCGGCAACTCTCTTATTGTGATGAGAGATAATCTTGTTAGATCAGAAGAAGAGGAACGCCAACGAAAGCTTGTGGACGAAAGGCAAAGCTGGACTGAAAAAGGTTTATCCCTGTTTGCACAAGAGCTGAGACAGGACTACGAAGATACCAATACCCTTTATTCCAATGTTATCAAGCTTATCGTAAACTATATTGAAGCAAACCAGGGAGCACTATACCTAGTAAAAGAAGACGACGATAAAAAAAAATGCTTCGAGATGGTTGCCTGCATTGCATGGAGCAGAATTAAGATGCAGAAAAAAACATTCCTGCTAGAAGAAGGTCTTCTGGGTGCTTGCTACTTCGAGAAAGCGCCAATTGAACTCACCGAAATTCCAGAAGACTACATAGAGATTAGTTCTGGACTTGGAGGATCAAGACCTCGTATGCTCATGCTTACGCCACTTATCCACAACGAAGAGGTTGTAGGTATGATAGAAGTAGCCTCATTCAAGTTATTCGACACCTATACCAAAACCTATTTAAAACGAATTTCCGAGAGCTTCGCATCTTCAATAACCTCCATCAAAATAAATGCACGAACCAACGAGCTGCTCGCCATCTCAAAAATTCAGGCCGAAGAAATGCAGGCTCAAGAAGAAGAGATGAGACAGAATATCGAAGAGCTGCATGCTACTCAAGAAGAAATGAGGCGCAAGGCTAGCTATGCAGAACGATACCAAAATGCAATACATCAAAATTTTATTACCCTTGTTGTAGATTCTAACATGGTTGTGCTCGATCTAAACGATAAAGCCAAGGCAGTACTAGGACACGACACAACATCAATCATTGGGAAACCTCTTACGGAGCATGTACACGAAGATGACTGGCAAACTCTTCACTCCGATTTCTCGGTAGCCCAAAATAATGGAGTAGTGTCCAGCAAGCTAACCCTTATTGGACATAATAAGCAACCTAAAAGAATCCAAACAACACTAATCCCCGACAACGAACAAAACGGTAACATAGCATTCATTGCCTACACGCTAAACTAAGCATTACAAAATAGAAAGAAAATAGACGTGCCCCCAATGTCACGTCTATTTTCTTTACATGGACATTCATCAGAAGCATGAATAACTGAGATAGATTATATGCTAATCGCAGCTATATTTACTCAACCATAAATAAGGATTTGCTATTTAAAGGTATTAATTCCTTTGGATATTGACAGGAAACTGATAAGTTTGCTACTCGTACAAAAAACAATGAGCGCACTAGACCAACGAATATCAAACTTTTTAAAAAACCACTCGGTTTTAACTATGGCCACCAGCTTCGGTGACGAGCCCTACTGCGCTAATCTGTTTTATGCCTTCTTACCCGAAGATAACTGCTTTGTAGTTACCTCTGATATGAATACAAAGCATATCAGAAATATATCGCACAACATATTCGTAGCGGGTAGCATTGTTGATGCCTGCAACCTCCCAGTGGTAAAAGGCGTACAATTTCAAGGTGTAATTTCGGAGCCATCCCAAGTGCTTGCAGAAAAGGCAAAGAAAGCCTACAGTAGCCTATTCCCCTTCTCGCATGGCATGAACACTACACTTTGGGTTATAGATCTTACCTTTGTTAAGTACACCGATAGCACGCTAGGATTCGGCAAGAAGTTAATCTGGAAGAAGTAACCATGCAACCAACCGTTCTCATTACCGGAGCCACCGGATTTTTAGGAATCCATGTCGTTCGAGAGTTTCTACAAGCCGGCTACCATGTAAAAGGGACTTTCAGAAACCAAGCATCACAAACAAAAGCAAAACAAGTTCTGGGATACTACGAAGATGCCGATGCGCTTTTCAATAGAGTTGAGTGGGTAAACGTAGATATGCTCGACTATAATGACGTACTCAAGGCTGTACAGAGCGTTCATTACGTAGTACATGCAGCTGCCGAAGTTTCGTTCAACCCTAGATTCAAGCACCGCATCATCGAGAACAATACGCTTATGGCCTCCTATATAGCCGATGCTGCCATAGAAGCCGGAATCAAGAAGCTGTGCCACATAAGTTCTATTGCCGCACTCGGAAGCACCATTAATGGGGAACCTATCACAGAGGAAACAAAGCTCGCATCCGTGAAAGATCAAAGCGCCTACTCTACCAGCAAGTTTTATGCAGAAATGGAGGTTTGGCGTGCCATAAATTCGGGATTAGATGCCGTAATTCTAAACCCTTCTGTTATTCTTGGTGCAGGCGATTGGAAGACCAGCAGCTCAACTTTTATATCTACCATAGCAAAGGGGCTCTCGTTCTACAGTAACGGAGTAACCGGTTTTGTTGATGTACGCGATGTTGCCCTCGCAAGCCGACTTGCTTTAGAAAGTACGGTTTCTGCAGAAAGGTTCGTCCTATCTGCAGAAAATATCAGCTACTACAACCTATTCTGCAACATTGCTAAAAGCCTCAACAAACCTACCCCAAAGTTTAAGGCCTATCCAATTCTGCTGAAATCGATTGCTACCATAAGTAGCTTCTACTCCTACATAACTGGTCGCGATCCCTTGGTAACGCCACAAAGCGCTCGATCGGCTTGGCGAAAATGCTACTATAGTGGAAGAAAGTTTGAAGAACAATTTGGTGTAAAGTATACACCTATTAGCCAAACCATTGATTTCGCCTGCAGGTGTTACCTAAATAGTAATCGTAAAAAGTAATGAAAAAAGCGGTTGTAATTGTAGCTGGTGGCAGCGGAAGCCGCATGCGCAGCGACATTCCTAAACAGTTTCTACTGCTTCGCGGAAGGCCAATCCTCATGCATACTATCGAACGCTTTTACAGTTACTGTCGCAATATTAAAATTATTGTGGTTCTTCCTCAAAATGAAATTGAGCGATGGAATCACCTTTGCCTCGACTACCACTTTACCATACAGCATGAAGTTGCTCAAGGAGGAGATACGCGCTACCATTCCGTAAAAAACGGATTGGCACTAGCTGAAAACGGCACTATAGTAGGTATCCACGATGGTGTTAGACCCCTAGTTTCAACTGCTGTAATTAAAAAGTGCTATGAGGAGGCTAGCGCTAACAAAGCGGTTATTCCTGCAATTCCTGCAGTCGACTCACTTCGCATGGTTACAGCCGAGGGTAATTCGGCCATTGATAGAAGTTCCATTCGATTGGTTCAAACTCCACAGGTATTTCCTTCTGAGATGCTTACCAATGCCTACAAGCAGCAGTACACCTCCACATTTACAGATGACGCTTCGGTAGTGGAAGCTTACGGGATTCCAATAACAATTGTAGAGGGTAACGTTGAAAATATAAAAATAACAAACCCCATCGATCTTGCAATTGCCGATAGCATTTTTGATAGCGTTATCTAGTACGTGCTATTTTATTCTAAGCAATTTCCAGTATAGCTTAAATTGGGTAACAGTATCTGATCGCGAAACTGTATATACGTTTAGCGTATCGGCTGCTAAATCGAAGGCCAAGTGAACAGTTCTCTTTGAACCTTCCATAAAAATTACATCTTTGGGCAACGTACCTCTAAAGCAATCTTTTCCGTAGCAGAGCTTATATTTTGCAAATCCTTTTATACCCTCAACCGACCCCGAATCGCTAAATACAATTTCCTTCAATAAGGATGTCCCTTTTAATGGCTGATATTTCCCCGCAATAAGGATTCTATTTAAAGATCGATGAAATACCTTCCCCTGATCCATTCCCTTAAAAACGGAGTCTACCTTTATGTAGGTCCACTTCATACCGCTCCATTTTTCCTCAAAAGAGAAAATTTTCTTAAGCTTAATCGTTCCTAGGGTGTCAGTAAAACGAGTTAAAAGATACTTACCTTTCTTTTGCTTAATGAGCTGCATTCTATAGGTAGACGCTATACCTGTGCACATAACCGAATCGGTCCATCCCTTCTTAAAGGATATCTGCACAAACATAGGAGACACTTTTACTGCTGCAACCGAACGTTTAGCGGCAATACTGTCTAAGAATTGCTGACAAATCCACGTACCCTCTAGCGTTGGGGTGATGTGCGTTTTTTTAAAGCTCAAAAAGTAGTAAAGGCCTGCTATTGCAACAATAAACAGACCCAAAGAGAACAAGGCTATTTTTAGCCTATTTCCCCTTACTGTTTTGTGGACGTGCATTGGGCTTTGCATATTTATTTGCGTAAATCATAAAACCAATACCCGCTAAAATAAATGGTAGGCTAAGAATTTGTCCCATATTTAAAGCCATTTCCTGCTCGAACCCCACTTGATCATTCTTAATAAACTCTATTAAAAAACGGGCTAAGAACAGCAGCATTAAAAATAGGCCAAACTGCATACCTGGCTTCTTGAAGGCATATTCCTTTTTGAAGTGCATCCAATATAGTACAAAAAAGATTGCAAGATAGGCTAATGCCTCATAAATTTGTGTTGGATGCTTTGGCAACGTTTCGCCCTCGCGTAGGAATACGAATCCCCATGGCAAGTTGGTTACATGACCATAGATTTCTGAATTCATTAGGTTTCCTAAACGCACAAACATCCCTGCAAGAGGTACAGCCAGCGAAATCCTATCCAAAAGCCAAATAAATGGTCGCTTATACTTTCGCGAATACAATCCTAGAGCAATCAGTATACCGATAGCAGCTCCGTGGCTAGCAAGCCCTCCTTCCCGAATATTAAGTATATGCCAAGGGTGCGAAAAGTAGTAATCGGGTTGATAAAATAGCACATGCCCCAAGCGAGCCCCAACAACAACGCCTATTCCAACGTAGAATGCAAGATTATCTATTTCGGAAACCTTTATACTCTCAAACTTGTACATTCGGGTAAAGATCCAGTAGCTGGCAACAAATGCAATTGCAAATAGTATCCCGTAGTAGCGAACCTGAAATCCAAAAACGGTAAAAAACACCGGGTCAAGATCCCAATTAATAAACAAAAGATTCATGCTTGTTTTTTTTATGCTTTGTCGAGGGTAAAAGCAAACGAGCTGCCTTCCCCTAACTTACTTCTTACGTTAATAGTCTGCCTGTGAGCCTCAAGTATATGCTTCACAATGGCAAGCCCCAAGCCAGTACCTCCCGACTCTCTCGATCGGCTTTTGTCGGCCCTAAAAAATCTCTCAAAAATACGGTTTAAATCCTTTTGATCAATGCCAACGCCATCGTCCGAAACTTCAACAAGAATACTATCGAACATATCTGAGAACGATACGATTGTAGTTCCACCATCTTTTCCGTAGTTAATTGAGTTTACCAAAAGGTTTACGATAACCTGTGAGATGCTCTTCTTGTCTGCGCTCACATAAATGGGCGTATCCTTACTCCGTGCAATTACTATCTTTATTCCACGGTTCAACGCTTTCATTTCTAAGCTATCGGCAATTTCCTGAACTAGCGCTACAACATTAAACTTCTCAGGGTTCAACGTCAGTTCTCCTGATTCGAGCTTCGATATTTCCTCTAGATCCTTTACTATAGAAATCATTCGGTTGATGCTCTTTTCAGCACGCTCGAGATATACACGGTTTATCGACTCGTCCTCAAGTCCCCCATCAAGCAGCGTTAGTATATATCCTTGAATATTGAAAATTGGAGTCTTAAGTTCATGCGATACGTTGCCTAAGAACTCCTTGCGATAGCGCTCCATCTCGCGCAAGCGCGTTAACTCGTTACCCCGCTTGGCAGCCCACTTTGTCAGCTCCTCTTCAAGTTCTTTTCCAATATCCTTTCCTTCCAGAAACTCCTTCAACTCCGAATCGGAGAGGTTAAGCTGCTGAATAGTTTTGTAAATCGGATTTATCTTGCCGAATATAAGCTCATTAAGTAAGTAGTAGACAATAATAAACACAAGCAAAAACGCAATAAGCGCAATTGCGATACCCAATAAGAGTTCATCAACTAAGCTTTGCGAAGCATGCGACCACCAGAATACCACAACTACTAATACCGAGGTAATCCCCGATATCAGTACAGACATCTGCTTTGGCGACGTAATTTGCATGGTACTTCCCGCTACTTGCCAGCGTACTGCTTCATGAGCTTTGTAACATACTTGCCTAGAATATCAAACTCTAGGTTTACAACTGTTCCAACCTTAAACTGATGAAAGTTTGTATGTTCGTAAGTATACGGAATTATGGCTACCGAAAACGCATCCATCTTAGAGTTTACAACGGTTAGGCTTACCCCGTTAACGGAGATAGATCCCTTCTCTACCGTTATATTCCCTAAAGAAGGATCGTACTTAAACGTAAAGTACCAGCTTCCATTTACCTCCTCAATAGAGGTACATACAGCAGTTTGATCGACATGTCCCTGTACTATATGACCATCAAGAAGTGCTTCTAGGCGCATGCTTCGCTCCAGATTTATCTTATCGCCAACCTCAAGTAGTCCTAGGTTGGTTTTCTGCAACGTCTCCTTGATTGCAGTAACAGTATACTCACCTTCTTTAATATCTACAACCGTAAGACACACGCCGTTATGAGCCACACTTTGATCGATTTTTAGCTTATCGGCAAACGAGCAGCTCACCGTAATATGCAGGTTGTCCTTCTCCTTCTCGAGCCTAACCACCTTGGCGGCTTCTTCTACAATTCCTGAAAACATATATCAACTTTATTATTAAGTCCTAAATTAGTGCAATATATAACCTCGAAATTAGAATTCAATCCTTAAAAGAGCTAATAAATCCCTAAGAAATCAAGCAATCTTTCTTACTTTTGCCAGTTGTGGGATAATACTATCTTCAAACAAAGACATTATTGCTTTGAAAAATACACCATTTATACTCATTATAGGAGGCCTTCTCCTGCTTTCGTTTAGCCAATGCGCTCGAATGGTTAGCCCAACAGGAGGACCTAAAGACACTCTTGCTCCTGTTATTCTAAAAAGCACTCCTACCCAGTTCAGCCGTAACGTATCAGGCAAGGAGTTCGAAATTACATTTGACGAGTATGTAACCCTTAAGGATCTACAAAAATCATTCTACATTACTCCCCCAATGGAAGAACTCCCAGAGGTTCGAGAAAAGGGGAAGAGAATAGAAATTGTTCTAGACAAGGACTTACAGGCGAACACCACCTACTCCTTTAACTTTGGAAACTCTATTGTTGACAATAACGAGGGTAACCCTATTGTTAACTACTCGCTTACCTTTTCTACCGGCAGCAACATAGATACCCTCAAGTTCAACGGAATCGTTTATGATGCACGTACAATGCTTCCTGCTGCTGGTGCATACGTGTTTTTCTACGAAAACGACAGCATTCAGGTGCCATTAAAGTACAAGCCTAGCATTATTACAAAAGCAGACAAAGAGGGAATCTTTATTGCCAATACGCTCAAAAATAGGCAGTACAAGGTTATTGCAATAGAAGATGTAAACCGTAACTACCTCTTCGATCCTGGAGTTGATCGAATTGCCTTTGAGAAAGAAATGTTTGGCCCTATTGATATTTCAACGCGACCAGACACCATGCCAGACTCACTTTGGCGCTCGCAGCTACTACCTCAGGTTAAGCTTAAAATGTTCGCTGAAACAAAAACTCGACAGTATATCACAGGAAAAACGCGCCCTGAAAAATACAAGTTCCAGCTATTCTTCAACAGCCCAAAACCTGAAATAAAGAAGATCGAGTTTGATGGATTAACCACAAACGATTTCTTTGTAGAAAATGATGCCGAAGGCGACACCATAACCTATTGGCTAAAGGATGCAACCCGAAAAATAGCCGATACGCTTCTCGCCAATTTTACCTACATGAAGAGCGACAGCACCGGGAAACCTGTTGAAACATTTGAAAAGATATCATGGGAGCTTCCTCTTTCTAAATCGGATAGAACTGTAAAGAAGGAAAAGAAAAAAGAAGAGGAAAAGGTTCAGCCCGTTAAGCTTTCATTTAGCATGCCCGACGGTACTGCCAACGAAGATGGTGGATTCTTTATGCAAGTAAGCGTTCCGCTTACCCGCATAGACACAAGCAAAATAACCCTTTACAATATCAACGATAACGACAAAAAATCGAAGGTGCCGTTTAACATTAAAGTCGACCCTAAAAATCTTCTCACCTATTCAATAACATCAAAGTGGGTGGAAGATAGCCGCTACGAGATTGTTGCTGACTCTAATGCTGTTGAAGACATACTAAGGCAGGTAAACGACTCAACACTTTTTTCCTTTAACACCTCGAGTCCTTCAAAATTCGGAATGTTCATTTTCGATGTAAAGAATGTCAAAGAAAATCTAATCATTCAGGTTCTCGACAAAAAGAATAAGGTTGTCCGCCAAAAAACGGTAACAAAGAGCGATGTAATACGATTCCCCTACATTAAGGCAGATTCCTACCTTATCCGCATCATCGAGGATTCAAACAAAAACGGCCTCTGGGATACAGGAAACTACCTTAACCAGCTTTCTCCCGAGCGTGTGTGCTACCTTCAAAAAGAAAAGGAAAAGATATTCACACTTCGTTCGGGTTGGGAGAATGAGATTAGCGTTGATGTTAACGAAATTTTCTCTAACTACTAGTTTATGTCTGTAATACTACAATTTTCTATATTCCCAACCGACAAGGGCGCAAGCGTAAGCAGCTACGTAAGCAAAGCCATAGAGGCCGTTAAAAGCGCAGGAGTACCCTACCAACTTACCTCGATGAGTACCATTATCGAAACGGAAACATTGGAGGAAGCCCTTGCCATTGTTGTAAAAGCAAATCAGGCAATCGAGCCTTTTGCAGATCGCATTTACCTTAGCATTAACGTAGATCTCCGAAAGGGAGAAAGCGACAGAATGCAGCATAAGGTGGAAGCAATCCAACAAATAATTGGCAATGTTAATAATTGATTTTGAGCTAATGAAAAGGCAACTATATACACTTATCCTCATCGCTGGAATAGCAGCTACTGCAGCTGCTCAAAAACCAAGTAAGCCTGCTAAAAAATACGTTGGTATAAACGTTGGGTATGGCATTGCCGGTATTATGTTTCAACCCGATCTCAAGCAAACATCATATGCAGGAAGCTACAGCGGAGGACTTTCTTTTAAGTATATGGCTGAAAAGTACATGGCTTTTCAGGCAGAATTGAACTATACGCATAGAGGCTATAAAAAGCCTGAAATAGGCGATTCAATCTACACGCGTACCTACAATTCAATCATGCTACCAATAATGGCTCAAGGCAATGTAAGCTATAAAAGGGTTTCGGTTTTGCTAAACCTTGGCGCCTACGCTAGTTACATGATCGACTCAAAAGATCAAATAAAAAACAAGGGCATTACCTATAAGAACGACTACGATTTCTTTCTTAAGCGCGACCGACGCTACGAGTTTGGTGTTTTAGGTGGAGTTGGTTTAGGATTCAAACTCGATCCTATTACAATACAGGTAGAATCACGCTACTACTACGGTCTTACAAATCTTTATAATCCAGACTATACCAACAACCGTCCATATGGTTCGCGCCTTTACCAGCTGCAATTTTCGGCAGCTATACTTTACAACTTAGGATCGTCCACAAAGAACGAACCTAAGCTAACCAAAAACTAAATTTATGCGGAATGTTGTCCTGATTATTCTTTTTTCGGCATTTTCGTTTTTGAACTACGCACAAATGCCTACCGAAGAGGGTCTGGCTACCTTCTATAGCAAGAAATTCAACGGAAGAAGAACCTCGAGCGGAGAAATTTATCGCCATACAAAGCTTACTGCGGCACACCCATCGCTTCCTTTTGGAACCGATGTGCTTGTTACCAACCTAAGCAACAATAAGTCGGTTATAGTGAAGATAAACGATCGTTGCTCCCCTCGCAAAATTAAAATCGATCTATCCCGTGCAGCTGCTGCAAAAATAGACATGATTGCTGCAGGCGTACAAAAAGTTAGAATAGAAGTTGCTTGTGATAGCATAAAATCTCTCTATCTCGAAAACGAGATGGCAGATTCAGCAAAAGTTGGTGCTGATTCACTATTGACATCCACCGATTCAACAGCCAGTGTAGAAAATCTCTTTACCATTCAGGTTGCGAGTGTGGCTTCTCTTAAAAATGCGAAGAAGCTTGCCGACAAGCTAAACGAAACCTACGGAATGCCATCCAGCTTCCGAAAAGTGAAGCACAGAAAGAAAACGCTTTACAAAGTTTTTGTAGGATCATTTGCTAACCGCGAAGATGCAAAGGAACCTTTAAAAGCCCTTAAGAAAACCTATCGAACGGCCTTTATAATTGCCAACTAATTGCTATGGAATTTTTTGAAAGCCTAAGCCAGTACAAGCGTCGCAAAACCAACGACGTTTGTATAGGAAACCTTATGATGGGTAGTAATTTCCCCATCCGGGTTCAATCGATGACAACCACTAATACGCTCGACACCGAAGATTCAGTAGCTCAATGCAAGCGAATATTCGATGCAGGCGCCGATTTGGTTAGGCTCACCGCACAGGGTGTTCGCGAGGCCGAAAATTTGGCAAATATCCGGCATTTGCTGCTGCAGCAAGGCTACAACAAACCTCTGGTTGCTGATATCCACTTCAATCCCAACGCAGCTGATGTTGCAGCCCTCCACGTTGAGAAAGTTAGAATTAACCCTGGTAACTTTATTGATAAACGAGCTAGCTTTATTGACATTAACCTTAACGATGAGGAGTATGCAGAAGAATTAGCTAGGCTCCGTGAAAAGTTTGTTACCCTAATTAATATCTGCAAGAACAACAATACTGCTATTCGCATTGGCGTAAACCATGGCTCCCTTTCCGACAGAATAATGAGCCGATACGGCGATACTCCAGAAGGAATGGTTGAATCGGCAATAGAATTCCTGCGAATTTGCGTAGAAGAAGGCTTCTTTAATGTAGTCCTCTCCATGAAGTCGAGCAACGTTAGGGTAATGGTACACGCCTATCGTCAGCTCGTTAGGAGAATGAAGCAGGAAGAAATGCAATTCCCACTACATCTTGGTGTTACGGAGGCTGGTGAAGGCGAAGACGGACGTGTTAAGTCAGCTGTTGGTATTGGAGCGCTTTTAGCCGATGGAATTGGCGATACCATCCGTGTTTCGCTTACCGAAGAACCAGAAGCAGAAATTCCCGTTGCTAAAGCTCTTGTAGGCTACTTCAACAATCGCCAAAACCATGGAAAGATTGCCCAAGTTGACGCATCATTTTACAATCCCTACTCCTATTTAAAAATCGAAAGTAGGGCTGTTGCAAACATTGGTGGAGATAACCCACCTGTAGTAGTATGCGATCTCTCTGCACAAGAGTCTATAACCAACGACATAATTTCCAACCTTGGATATCAGCTTACTGAAAAAGAAAACGGCTGGGAAAAAGAGATTGATACTGCTCCCGACTACCTTTTTGTTGGGAAAGCAGACATCAGCCTAAGCACAAAGACTGGCCTTTATATTATTGATAATCCACACAATACACCTTTGTTTGTTTGGTTGGATGCTGCTGATAACATGGATACTATTGCTAGCAACCTAAGTCAGAATCCTCAGGCTATTGCAATTATTCGCACATCAAACATTAATGGACTTGCGGAACAAAGAGCAGCAATACTCAACCTAAGGAGCAAAAAGGTGTTTAACCCGATTATTATACAGCGCCAATACTCCGAAAACGATGTAAGCCTGTTGCAGCTCAAATCTGCTGCCGACTGTGGCCCTCTTTTTATTGATGGCCTACCCGATGGCATTATGATATCTAATGATGGAGGTATCGGCAGCGCTCAAGTTGTATCTACAGCCTTCTCCATTCTGCAAGCAGCAAGAGTCCGCATCTCCAAAACAGAGTTCATCTCTTGTCCCGGATGTGGCCGTACCCTGTTTAACCTCCAGCAAACCGCTGCACTTATCCGCGAGCGCACTAAGCACCTTACAGGACTAAAAATAGGCATAATGGGCTGCATAGTAAACGGTCCTGGCGAAATGGCTGATGCCGATTACGGCTACGTTGGAGCAGGTCCTAAAAAAGTTACCCTTTACAAGGGTAAAATAGCCGTTAAGAAAAACATTCCTCAAGAAGAAGCATTGGAAGAGCTTATCAGCCTTATAAAAGAAAACGGAGACTGGAAGGAGTAAGCAGAATTTTACTTTACATAAAGTATATTGATAAGGCAGGGTTATAGCATTAGCTCTGCCTTTTTTGTGTGTTAATCTACGTGATAATACTACTGTTTTTGTTTATTCGTGTTAATTCAAAAGATTGCTATTGCAAGGCTTTAGCAAACTATTATTTAATCAAGATAGCGAATAATGCAAGAGGTAAATTTTATTTAATAAATGGTTATATACCTCAAAATCAGTATTGTTAATAACTTTTCTTTATTGTTGATATCTAAAGTAAAAAGCCTTTGGCTTGCACCAAATAACCTTACTATCTTGCAAAGGTGTTCGTAAAACGAGCCGTAAAGCGACAACTCTTTTTTCCTAAAGCAATTAAAGGATAACTATAAATACAGAATAATGGAAGCAGCCAAATCAGCCAAAGCAAAACTAGAAACAACACCTGACGAGTTGAAGGTTTACTCGTATCAGGACTCCGTTGCTTCTGCCAAAGAGTACTTCCGGGGCGATGACCTTGCCGCTACTGTTTGGGTAAGCAAATACGCCTTAAAGGATTCGTTCGGTAAAATTTACGAGTTAAATCCCGATCAAATGCACTGGCGGATTGCCAACGAAATTGCGCGTATTGAAAAAAACTACCCCAACCCGCTTACCGCCGTCAAGGTTTACGAGCTGCTTAAAGATTTCAAGTACGTTATCCCACAGGGAGGACCAATGACCGGAATTGGCAATAACATGCAGATTGCCTCTCTTTCGAATTGCTTTGTTATTGGGCAAGACAATCCTGCTGACTCATACGGAGGTATCATTCGAATTGACGAAGAACAGGTTCAGCTAATGAAGCGCCGTGGCGGTGTTGGCCACGACCTATCGCACATACGCCCAACGGGCAGCCCCGTACTAAATAGTGCGCTCACATCAACAGGTGTTGTTCCTTTTATGGAGCGCTACTCCAACTCTACCCGCGAAGTTGCCCAAGATGGCCGCCGTGGAGCTCTTATGCTCAGCATATCCATTAAGCACCCCGATGCAGAGCGCTTTATCGATGCAAAAATGGAAACCGGAAAGGTTACCGGAGCCAACGTATCGGTAAAGATTGATGATGAGTTTATGAAGTGCGTACAAACTGGCCGAAAATACGTTCAGCAGTACCCAATTAACTCAACAACACCAAAGTATAGGGTAGAAATTGATGCCCAAAAGCTGTGGAAAAAGATTGTTCATAACGCTTGGAAATCGGCAGAACCAGGCATTCTTTTCTGGGATACCATTCTCCGCGAATCGGTAGCAGACTGCTATGCAGATTTGGGATACCGCACCGTATCCACCAATCCTTGCGGCGAAATTCCTCTTTGCCCATACGACAGCTGCCGCTTGCTGGCTCTTAACCTATACAGCTACGTAGAAAATCCGTTTACTCCTAAGGCAAAGTTCGACTACGACCTCTTCAAGCGCCATGTTATCATTGCCATGCGCATGATGGACGACATCATCGATCTTGAACTCGAAAAGGTTGAAGCCATCATCGAAAAGGTAAATAATGATCCTGAAGACGAAGAAATTAAGTTTGTTGAACGCCATCTTTGGGAGAAAATTCGTGAGAAGGCAATCAACGGTCGCCGTACAGGTTTAGGAATTACTGCGGAGGGCGATATGCTTGCTGCTCTTGGCATTCGCTACGGCAGCGATGAAGCTATCGACTTTTCCGAAAATATCCAGCGAATGCTTGCTGTTGAAGCCTACCGTTCGTCGGTTATCATGTCCCGCGAACGTGGCTCGTTCCCAATCTACGACACAAAGCGCGAGATGAAGAATCCTTTCGTCAACCGTATAAAAGAGGCTGATCCTGCGCTATACAAAGAGATGAGCGAAGTTGGTAGACGTAACATTTCTATGCTTACCATTGCTCCAACTGGAACGACCAGCTTGATGACCCAAACTACCTCGGGAATCGAGCCCGTATTCCTTCCTGTTTACAAGCGCCGCCGCAAGGTTAACCCTAACGACAAGGACGTTGTGGTTACCTTTGTTGACGAGGTTGGCGATTCGTGGGAAGAGTACTACGTATTCCACCACAAGTTCATCACCTGGCTCGAAATTAACGGCTACGATGTAGAAGCGGTAAAGCAGTACGATCCCGAACAAATGGACGAGGTTATCGCCAAATCGCCATACCATAAGGCAACCTCAAACGATGTTGACTGGGTAAGCAAGGTAAAGATGCAAGGACGCATGCAGAAGTGGGTAGACCACTCCATCAGCGTTACCGTTAACCTCCCTGCTGATATTACCGAAGAGATGGTATCAAAGGTTTACAAAACAGCTTGGGAAAGCGGCTGTAAGGGTGTTACCGTATATCGCGATGGCTCAAGAGCTGGAGTTCTTGTTTCGAGCAAAAAAGAAACCAAGGAGAATAGCGCAGAATTCCCTAACAAGCGTCCAAACTCGGTTGACTGCGAGGTAATCCGCTTCAAAAATAACGACGAGCAGTGGATCGCTTTTGTTGGTATCATCAACAACCGACCTTACGAAATATTTACCGGTATTGTTGACGAAGAGGTTCGTCCAATCCCTAAGACCATCACTAAAGGTAAAATTATTAAGGTAAAGGATGATAAGGGTAGCCGCTACGACTTCCAATACGTTGATAAGTACGGATACACCAACACCCTAGGTGGCATATCGCACATGTTTAACAAGGAGTACTGGAACTATGCCAAACTTATTTCGGGTGTACTCCGCAACGGAATGCCGATCAATGACATTGTGAATCTGGTATCCTCGCTCCGGTTGGATAGTGACACCATCAACTCGTGGAGAAACGGTGTAGAGCGTGCCCTTAAGCGCTTTATTCCTAACGGAACCAAGGCAAAACTTGGAACTAAATGCCCTGAGTGCGGTGCCGAAACCCTTATCTACCAAGAAGGTTGCCTTATTTGTACATCTTGTGGAACATCTAAGTGCGGATAGCGCTTCTTATATTTACAACTTGAAGAGAAAAAGGCTCGGAGTACTCCGAGCCTTTTTTATTTATTAGTGAGATAAACTTAGACTTTAGATACTATTTGGGTTTACTGAAGGATCTGTCTCATCCTTAAAAAGTTGACAGTTTTACGATAAAGAATGACGGTAGGATACTCCAATAACTTCACTATCATTGGCTGGGCTTTTAAATTGTTCTTGTAGGAGATAGGGAGGGTTTGCTTAGATTTTTCGATGAGATACTAGTAGGAGTGGGGCAAAATAGTATGGTTTCAGGAGAGGCATAAAACACAAGAGCCCGAGGAATCGTCCCCGGGCTCTCTTTTTGTTCAAATCGCGTATTTCAATTGTTCATCGAAAGCTACTCGGTTGCGGGCTTGCCGTCGGCGTCAACCAGCTTCACCTCGTAGCCGAGGCTCTTCACGCTGTCGAGCACCTTATCCTTATCGCCCACGATCACCCAGGTAAGCTGCGCAGGCTTAATGATGGCCTTGGCGGCCTGGTGGATGTCGGCGAGCTTGGCGCTCTTTAGGTTTTTGGCGTTATCCTGTGGGTAGGTATCCTTCAGGTTGTTGGCCACCATACGGCTGATGGTGTTCAGCACGGCATCGCCGGTTTCGTAGGTACCGGGTATCTGAAGCAGCTTGTTGTTTTGGTTGTTGGCAAACTCCTCTGCGGTGGCGGGGTTGCTGCCCACGTAGCCGGTAAGCTCCTTTTCGATCTCCTGGATGGTCTCCTTGGTCTTATCCGACTGCACCGAGGTGCTCACAAAGAAGGGCTGCTGGGCGGCCGTTTCGTAGATGCCCGATCCGGCGCCGTAGCTCCAGTGCTTATCCTCGCGGATGTTCATGTTGATGCGCGAAGTAAACTCGCCGCCAATGATGCTGTTGGCCAAATCTGCGGCCGCATCGTTCAGCTTGTTGGCCTCGGGGGCAAGGTTGGCCGCCATAACCACTGACTGCTGGGCCTGTGGGCGGTTAACGAAGTAGATGGTGGGCTTGGCAGGAAGCGCAACGCTAGGGATGTGCTTCTTGGGGTTGGTGCCCTTCTTCCATCCCTTGAAGGCGGCCTCGAGCTTAGGCTTGAGCTCGCCCATGGTGATATCGCCCACCACAATTAGGGTGGCGTTATTTGGGGTGATCCAATCGTTGTAGAACTTCACCAGGTCGTCGCGGGTGATGGAGCTTACGCTGCTCTCGTTTCCCGATCCGGTTAGCGGATTGCTGTAGGGGTGGCCGCTGCCGTATAGGAACTGTGGAACGACGCGGAAGGCGATGCTGTTGGGGCGCGCCTGCTCCTGCTTAATGCTCACGAGCTGATCCTTGCGCAGGCGGTCGAACTCCTTCTGGGGGAAGGTTGGGTTGAGCAGCACATCGGTAAACACCTCGAGCGACTTGTCGAGGTTGCCCTTAAGCGTGTTCAGGTAGAGGTAGCTACGGTCGAGCCCCGATCCGGCGCCCATGGAGCTGCCCAGCATCTCCATCTCCTCGCTAATCTCCATCGACGAGCGGGTTTTGGTACCCTCATCGAGTACGCTACCAAATAGCTTGGCGGTACCCGGCTTGGCGAGGATATCGGCAGCGGTACCAGCGTTAAACTGCAGCTCCATGTTTAGGGCCGGAATAGCGTGGCGCTCGGCAAGGATGATGTTCAAGCCGTTGCTAAGCGTTGCCCTTTGGAAGCTGGGGAAGGTAGGGGTAGGAGGGGTGTTCAGCTCGGGAAGCTTGCTGCGGTCGGCATCGGCCGTAGTAGGCTTAGGATCGGTGAATGGAACAACGTTAAGGATGTATACCCCATCGGTTAGCCACTCGTTGGCTACCTTCTTAACGTCGGCAGGGGTAGCATCCATTTGCTGCTGGAGCACCACCTTGTAGTAGTCGGGGTTGTTGTGGTAGGTTTGGTAGGTGGCAAGGATATCCGATTTGCCGCCAAATCCGCCCACGCGCTCGAATCCCTGAACGAAGTACGAGTAGGTTTTAGCCTTAACCTTTTCCATCTCCTGCTCGGTTGGGCCTTCCTTTAGGAACTTTTCCATCTCCTCGTTGATTACGGCTTCTATTTTCGAAAGCTCAACACCAGGCTTAGCGGTAGCTACAATCTCAAACTGTCCGCCAATTTCGTTGGTTCCAGCCCAAGCGTATACGTTCGAAGCAATCTGATCGGTGTACACCAAGCGCTTGTACAGGCGCGAAGTTTTTCCACCGGCAAGTACGCTAGAGGCGATATCGAGCATGTTGGCATCCTTGCTACCATCCTCGGGCATGTTCCACACCATGTATAGGCGCGATTGGGGAACGCGATCCTGCATAACCTCGCGTTGAGTGCCAATGCGCTTGGCGGGCCATGAGGTAAACTTGGTTACCGGAGGTCCAGCCTGTAGGCCACCGAAGTACTTCTTCACCTTTTCGAGGGCCTCTTCGGTTTTCACATCGCCGGCAACAACCAGTACGGCGTTGTTGGGGCCGTAGTAGGTCTTAAACCACTCCTTCACGTCGTCGAGGCTTGCAGCGCTCAGGTCGTCCATCGAGCCGATTACCGTCCACGAGTAGGGGTGACCTGCCGGATAGGTTGCCTTGCAGATGGCATCCTCAGTTCGGCCGTATGGGGTATTCTCGCCCTGGCGCTTCTCGTTCTGAACAACGCCGCGCTGCTCGTCGAGCGTCTTCTGGTCGATGGCGTTCACCATGTAGCCCATGCGGTCGCTCTCCAGCCAAAGCACCTGATCGAAGGCCGAGGTGGGAACCGTCTCGAAGTAGTTGGTGCGGTCGTTGCTGGTGGTACCGTTCATATCGGTAGCACCAATCTTGTCAACGGCCTTAAAGTAGTCGGTCTTGTGGTGCTCGCTACCGTTAAACATTAGGTGCTCGAATAGGTGAGCAAATCCGGTCTTTCCGGGCTTCTCGTTCTTCGATCCCACATGGTACCAAATGTTCACGGCAACAACCGGAGCCTTGTGGTCTTCGTGGATAAGAACCGTCAGACCGTTATCGAGGACAAACTTCTTGTAAGGGATATCGATATCCTTTACGTCGAACTTTTTGGACTGAGCAAATAGACCAGAGGAGGCTATAAGCATACATAGTCCGATGATGATCTTCTTTCTCATACTTTTAGTATATGTTATGTTAACGAAACGAAAGGTATGAAAAATACTAAGAGATGGTACCGTTCTACTATTTATTTAGTTAATAAGAGGCAGAATAGGGGCATTTATTTTCAAAAACGGCTCTAAACAGCTTTAAATGGGTAGTATGTAGGATATTATTTAAGGAACAAAGATGAACTCATATCTCAAATTACATATCCCTAGGGATTTTACATTTTAAAAACCATCTTCCATAAAAGATGTAGACGTAAAGGAATCAGCATGTAGTAGCACAAAGCGTATCCCCCGCTGGCGGGGGCAGGGGGTGGAAAATGAACGTTAATGGTAAAAATGCGAAGCTTATGGTGACTATACACTACCGAAAATCCACCCCCTAACCCCCGCCAGCGGGGGATAACCTTCGAAATGGAGTAGTCTTATTTTTTAAAACATCGCACATCACACATCTCACATCACACATCTCACATTACACATCACAAATAGAATTAGAGATCCTCCGTCTAGCTACCTTTAACTTCTTTGCTGCTATCCCTTTCCGAACAGGCTTCTAAACAGCTCCTCTACCTTGCTCACGAACTTTACCTCTATCCCATCGGGGATGTTGAGCCCCTTTTGCCCGTACTTCGATACGTATATTTTCTTGAATCCAAGGCGCTGTGCCTCGGCAATGCGCTGGTCGAGGCGGGTGATTGGGCGAATCTCACCCGATAGGCCAACTTCAGCAGCAAAGCAGATGTCGGTGGATATGGGAATGTCGAGGTTCGACGAGAGTACGGCGCTAATAACGGCAAGGTCGATGCAGGGGTCGGATAGCTTAATGCCCCCGGCGATGTTCAGGAACACGTCCTTAGCGCCCAGCTTAAAGCCCACCCGCTTTTCGAGTACGGCCAGCAGCATGTTCAGGCGGCGGATGTCGAAGCCCGTTGTCGAGCGTTGAGGCGTACCGTAGGCGGCCGAGCTCACCAGCGACTGCACCTCGATCATAAAGGGGCGGTTGCCGTCCAGTGCAGCAGTAATGGCGATGCCGCTCAGCTGGCTATCATGCTGGGTAACGAGCATCTCCGAGGGGTTGTCCACCTCGCGTAACCCGTGGCTGGTCATCTCGAAGATGCCCATTTCGGCGGTAGAGCCAAAGCGGTTCTTGGCCGAGCGCAGCAGGCGGTAGATATGGTTCGAGTCGCCCTCGAACTGCAGTACAACGTCTACGATATGCTCCAGCACCTTTGGTCCGGCAATGGTGCCATCCTTGGTAATATGGCCAATAATAAATATGGGTGTAGCCGACTCTTTGGCGTAGCGCAGCAGCATGGCTGCCGTTTCGCGGATTTGGCTCACGCTTCCGGGCGACGAGTCGATGCGCTCGGTAAGCAGCGTCTGTATCGAGTCGATAACCACCAGGTCGGGAGCCGTATGCTTTGCTTGGGTGATGATGTTCTCCACGAGGGTTTCGCAGTAGATCAGGCAGTCGGAGTTGTTGCCGCCAAGCCGTTCGGCGCGTAGCTTAATCTGCTGGGCGCTTTCCTCGCCTGATACGTATAGCGTTTTAAGTCCGTGGGTGCGTAGGGCTATCTGCAGGCTAAGGGTCGATTTGCCGATGCCGGGTTCTCCCCCAATTAGAATGAGCGAGCCGGGCACTACGCCACCGCCCAAAATACGGTTCAGCTCACCGGAGTTTAGGGTGATGCGAGGCGTCTTCTCAAGGTCAATTTCGTCGATGCGTAGCGGCTTGCTGGTTTCCAGCCCAAAGGTGGTTGGTGCAGCGCTCGATTTGGTTACGAGCTCCTCTACGAAGGTGTTCCATTCGCCGCACGATGGGCATTTACCCAGCCACTTGGGCGATTCGAAGCCGCAGCTCTGGCAGAAGTAGGCCTTTTTTACCTTAGCCATGGATGTTTGGTTATGTTAATTGAGCGTTAGTTCGACTAAGATACACGAAAAAAAATGGATTCTACCGTTGATGGCAAAATCCATTTTGTCAGATTGGTATTTGAGTTTCTTTTATGGGGTAAGCTTTATTCGGTCGATGAGCTTTTCGGTGGTACCCTCCTTGATGTCGAGTGCAATTACGCTGCCTCCCCTTGCCGAAACAATGTCATAGCCAACAATATCCTTGGGGAGCTTATCGGCACCTTTAACCAGCACATCGGGCTTAATCAGCTTGATAAGGTTGTAAGGCGAGTCTTCATCAAGAATGATAACGGCATCAACATACGAGAGTGAGGCTACAATTAGTGCGCGATTTTCCTGGCTTTGGATCGGACGTCCTTCTCCTTTAAGACGAGCTACCGAGGCATCGGAATGTAGCCCAACAATCAGAACATCGCCTTTGCTTGCGGCCTGCGTTAGGTACTCAACATGTCCACGATGAAGGATGTCAAAGCAACCGTCGGTAAAGACGATCTTTTTCCCGAGAAGGTTCCACATGGCGACCAAGCGGCTTAGCTCCTGCTGGTCTACCACCTTTTTGCTAACGTTCTTGAACTTGTTCATGACTGGTGGCTATTACTGGGTTATTTCGTTTCTTAAAGAAGAGGTAAGATAGCGAAATTACTCCAATAATGATAGTCATGATGGTCTGAGATTCGTGAGAAATTGTTGCGTATAGCAGTCCATCTTCGCGCGAAATGCCGTACATGGTAAGCCCCGTTGCTACAATGATGTGGAACGCTCCAAAACCACCCTGTACCGGAACCGTCATACCAATGCTGCTAATGGCTAGTATGAATAGCGCATCAACAAAACCGAGCGAGCTAGTGGCGGGTAGCGTATAGAAAATTACCCAGGTCATAGTGAGGTACGATGCCCAAATAAGTAGGGTGAAGAGCAGGAACTCGAGTCTGCGCTCCATGGTAAAGCCTGTTTTTAGTCCCTTGATAACGCCTCTTGCCAGCCGTATCATTTTACGTATAATGCCAAACCGAATAAGCTTATACCGGAAGATGTAAGCAACAAAAAGAGCTATAATGATGGGAAGTATTACGATCAGAAACGCAAGGTAGCTGCCGCCAAAACCCGCAAACTTCTTGGTGATAGGAAGCAGCGCGGTATCGTATATAAACTTCCCAAAGAAGTCTACTTTGAGAAAGAATACGGTGACTAGTAGTATCAAAAGGCATAGCAGATCGAATGTGCGCTCTACTATAACGGTGCCGATCAACGATTCAAATGGAATCTTCTCGGTTTTACGAAGAACGCCGCATCGAGACACCTCACCAGCTCTCGGAAAGGCAAAGTTGGCAAGGTAGCCAATGGTAATGGCGTGAAACGCATTCATCACCGTAGGACGGTATCCGAGCGGCTCGATGAGCAGCCTCCAGCGTAGGGCACGCGCCAAAAAGGCAACGATGCCCACCAGAAGCGATATCACCAACCACGAGTAGTTGGCCTTGCTCAGTCCCTCCATCAGAAAGCTAAACTCAACATTCTTGAAGGCGAAGTACATGAGCACTACGCCTAACCCAAAGAATAGAATGATGTTTATTCCTCTGAGGAGAGCTCCTTTTTTCAAATTATGGGTGTATTAGATGATGCGGTTCGTCTCTGTATCGGGGAATACAATCCAAGGTTTGAAGGATTTTGCCTCTTCGAAATCCAAGGTAGCGTATGAGATGATGATGAGCACATCGCCAACTTCGGCCTTACGAGCTGCTGCTCCATTTAGGCAGATGGCGCCACTTCCCTTTTCCCCCTTAATAACGTAGGTTTCAAGTCGCTCACCGTTGTTTACGTTTACAATTTGAACCTTTTCGTTTTCGATAATATTGGAAGCAATCAAAAGATCTTCATCTATGGTGATGCTGCCAACATAGTTGAGGTTTGCTTCAGTAACCTTAACGCGGTGAATTTTCGATTTTACAACCTCTATATACATGGTTTTTACTTTAGTCTGATGTTATCGATTAGGCGGATTGCACCTACTTTTACGGCAATACAGCCAAAAATGTTGTTGGACTCCTCCCACGATGTAAGGCTCTGCAGCGAGTCTGCATCAACCACGTCGAAGTACTCTACCTCCAGCTCGCTGTCGGCGTTTACCTGAGCCATCACCTTTTCCTTGATTTCTTCAATCGAGGTAGAGGTGCCAAGCAACTTAGCGTCACTTAACGCTCTATATATAGTAGGTGCGCTTTTACGCTGTTGCGCGTTAAGGAGCATGTTGCGCGAGCTCAACGCCAATCCATCGGTATCGCGAACTATTGGGCAGCGAACGATTTCTACCTTAAACCCATGCTGCTTTACCATTGCATTGATAATGGCAACCTGCTGGAAGTCCTTTTCTCCAAAGTATGCCTTATCGGGCTGAACCATAGTAAAAAGCTTGCTTACTACCTGAGCCACTCCGTTAAAATGGCCGGGACGCTTAGCCCCCTCCATTACCTTATCTATAGATCCAAAATCAAACGTTCTGGTATCGGTCTCGGGGTACATTTCCTCTACCGATGGCATAAAAACAAGGTGAACTCCACGCTCTTCGAGTAGGGCCAAATCCTGCTCGGGCATGCGCGGGTAGTTTTTTAGGTCGTTCTTATCGTTAAATTGAGTTGGGTTCACGAAGATGCTGCAAACCGTGTAGCATCCGTCAGTCAAGCATTTGTTCACTAGCGAGATATGCCCAACATGCAGCGCACCCATAGTTGGTACAAACCCAATGGTTTGTCCATTCTTTCTTTGATTCGCCACCTCTTGGTCGAGCTCTGCAGCTGTCCTAACAACCTTCATTGAAAAAAAATTTCGGCAAATATACCATTATCCCAACAATACATTCCAATAGCAGCCGCTTCTTTTTCAGCTAAAGCAGGTTAAGCTACTTTTACATTCCTCTTTATAAGGTCAAGAAAAATAGCTACCTTTGTAGCTACTTTCTCCATAGTTAGACCTGAAAAAGATGAAAAGCAGTAGGGTACTTTTTGTGAGTACGGAAATTACGCCTTATTTACCAGAGAACGATATTTCCATACTATGTCGTTATCTACCCCAAGGGGTGCAAGAGCAAGGAAAAGAGATTCGGACATTTATGCCAAGGTTTGGCTCTATAAATGAGCGCCGTAACCAGCTACATGAGGTAATTCGCTTATCGGGAATGAACCTCATAATTAATGATACCGACCATCCTCTTATCATAAAGGTAGCATCAATTCCTGCAGCTCGCATGCAGGTTTACTTTATTGATAACGAAGACTACTTCCATCGCAAGCAAACTCTTAAAGACGAAGATGGTAAATTCTTCGATGACAACGATGAACGTGCAATTTTTTATGCTAGGGGGGTGCTCGAAACTGTTCGAAAGTTGCGCTGGTCGCCAGATGTTATTCACTGCCAAGGATGGTTTACCTGTTTAGTTCCGCTCTACGTAAAGAAGTTATTTAAAGAAGATCCTCTTTTTGCTAATACAAAGGTGGTATTTACGGTCTATAACGATGAGTTTCCAACACCTCTCGATCCCAACTTTAAGAAAAAAGTTATCCTCGAAGGCATAAAAAACAAGGATGTAGAACAATTAACCGACCCAACTTACGTTAATCTTATTAAGTTTGCCTATAAGTATTCTGATGGGATGATTATAGGTAGCAGTGCGATTAATGGCGAAGTTGCCGAATTCCTTAAAGCCTGCGATAAGCCAGTGCTGGAGTATCAGGGGATGGAGAATTATGTTGAAGCTTATACAGATTTTTATGATCAAATTTTTGATAACGCATAGTAGGATTTTCTTTTTGGGAGTACTTGCATCGTTGGCTCTCAGCTTTAATGCTTGTACGGATGTTGATAATAGTTTGGGTGATGACTTTATTGATCCAAGCCAAAAGAGTGGTGTGTCAATAGACTCTTCTTTTGCTATAGATGCCTACACTGTGTCTACGGATAGCATTTATTCTAGCACCCTATCGGGGAAATGCTACCTAGGGTCGTATAATGATCCCGTTTTTGGACAAATAAACTCTAGTGTTGTAACTCAATTTGTTCCGTCATCTCTTCTGGATTATAAAAAGTACGCTAAGAACATAAGTGGAAAAATAGATTCCCTTGTACTTACCCTTAAACTGAAAGGTGGTGTTGGAGACTCGCTAGCTCTTCAGTATCTTACGGTTTACCAGATGAAGAAGAAGGTACGTAGCGACTCTTCTTACTACTCTAACTATAACATTAAGGATAGCATAGAGGTTCCTTCTATAAGTGTAAATAAAGATCTTAAACCATCTGCAATAGCATACAGCAGAAAGGGGAATGGGGTTGTTCGTATAAGAATAAGCACCGATTTTATCAATAAGTTATTTAACAGCAATATAGACACCTCTAAATTTACAAATTACGATGTGTTCTTGGATTATTTTAAAGGTTTGTATATTGAAAATAGTAAACTCTCTGCAGGTGGAGGTTTAAACGGTGTTGATTTTTCAGATACATCTTCTAGAATGCACCTTTATTTCAAAGTGGAAGGAAAGGTAAATAAGGATTCATCTGTGCGTATGCCGTTCTTAATTGGAACAACTCTTCGAAAGTTTTGCATTATAGAACACGTATATAATGGAACTAGCCCATATAGGCCAACGAATATCAACCCTGATTTCTCAAATAATGCCAATCCAACTCCTCAGGACTTGGTTTATCTTCAAGGATTAGGTGGCTTGCGAACTATGATTAAATTCAACAAGGCTTCGGTTGCATTATGGGAGAATAAAAACTATAAAATACACAGGGCAGAACTTATTGTAGAGCCTTTCTTCCCTAATGGAGAACTTAGCTATCCTAAGATGCCTATGGCAATAACAGCTTATTATTCCAAGTCGATTGATAAAAAGGATGTTATGCTTTTTGTTCCTGATATGGCAACTTTTAAGGATGTCTCTACAAATGCATTCTATAATCGTAGTAGAAGGTTGTATTCCTTAAATATTACAACCTACTTTAAGAATGCAATGCGAGATTCTTCATACCCCAAGGAATTGTACCTATATGCAGGTGTGCCTGCCAGCTTATACAGCAGTCAAAGTTCTTACGGAACTAACTATGCAGAGCCTACAAGCGATTTCCTTTCTGTTCCTAATCAAGTAATATTAGGGAAGCCAGGAAAATCCAACCATATCAAGCTTGTAATAACATACAGCAAATAAAAAAGAGGGCATAGCCCTCTTTTTTATTTATACTGTTTTAATCGTTATCGTTTCTCGTACTGGGCAGAGTAGTACCTCTCGTATTCGCCCGATACGATATTCTCAAGCCACTCGTTATTGGCAAGGTACCAATCAACCGTTTTCTCGATACCTTCCTCGAACTGTAGTGATGGCAACCAGCCAAGTTCATCCTTAATCTTGGTTGCATCTATTGCGTAACGTAAGTCGTGGCCTGCTCTGTCCTTAACGTAGGTAATCAACTTTTCGGCACTACCTTCGGGGTTGCCCATCTTTTTATCCATAACCCTACAAAGAACCTTAATCAGGTCGATGTTTTTCCACTCGTTGTGGCCTCCAATGTTGTAGGTTTGGCCAATCTTTCCGTTGTGGAAAATCATATCGATGGCTCTTGCATGGTCAACAACGTATAGCCAATCGCGAACGTTTTCTCCCTTACCATATACTGGAAGCGGCTTACCTTTTTTAATGTTGTTGATAACAAGCGGTATGAGCTTCTCGGGGAACTGGTTTGGCCCATAGTTGTTCGAGCAGTTCGATATTATGACTGGAAGACCAAAGGTGTGGTGGTAGGCCATAACCAAATGGTCGGAACTAGCCTTCGATGCCGAATAGGGGCTACGAGGATCGTACGAGGTAGTCTCGTAGAAGTATCCAGTTTCGCCAAGTGATCCGTATACCTCGTCGGTGGATACGTGGTAGAATAGCTTGTCCTCAAAGTTATCAGCCCATTTGCTTTTTGCTACGTTGAGTAGGGTAACCGTACCTACGATGTTGGTTTGGATAAATTCCATTGGGTTGGTAATCGACCTATCAACGTGCGATTCGGCAGCAAGATGGATTACTGCGTTCACATTTTCTTCTTCAAAAAGCTTTTCAAGAAGTTGGGCATCGCAGATATCACCCTTTACAAAGCGGTAGTTGGGCGCATTCTCTACATCCTTAAGGTTTTCGAGATTGCCCGCATATGTTAGCTTGTCGTAGTTTATGATACGGTAGTTGGGGTACTTGTTGACCAGTAGCCTCACTACATGCGATCCAATGAATCCGGCACCTCCGGTAACCACTATTGTTCTCATAGCTAATGATGATTGTAACGTTTCAAACATCCAGTTAATATTAACGTCAGTTCGGTATAAGAAAAAATACTTTCGAACTGACGTTATTGTTCTATGAGGCAAATATAATGCTTATTTGCTTTCTTCCTTTTCTTTGAGCTTCAATTGCCATTTCCAAGCAGAGAGAAGGGTGTCTTCTACCGACTCTTGGGCTTTCCATCCAAGTTCATTGTTGGCATAGGAGGTGTCTGCCCAAACCTGCTCAATATCGCCGCTTCTGCGACCCACAATCTTGTAGTTGAGCTTTACTCCAGCTACCTTTTGGAAGATATCTACAATCTCAAGAACTGACAAGCCTCTTCCTGTTCCGATATTGAAGAATTCGTAGTTAGACTTGTTCTTCTTCTCGAACATGCGGTTTACTGCTACTACGTGAGCCTTGGCAAGGTCAACCACGTTAATATAGTCGCGGATGCACGAGCCGTCAGGGGTGTTGTAGTCATCGCCAAATACCGAAAGTTGCTCGCGAATGCCAATGGCTGTTTGCGTAACAAATGGTATAAGGTTGGCAGGAACACCAATAGGAAGCTCACCAATAAGAGTTGAGGGGTGCGCACCAATTGGGTTGAAGTAGCGAAGCGCAATGGCTTGAAGCCAAGGTTCCGCATTGGTGGTATCAACAAGTATTTCTTCGCAAATTTGTTTGGTGTTGCCGTAAGGCGATTCAGCCTTTTTGATTGATGCTTGTTCGGTTACTGGCAGCTGATCGGGCTGTCCGTATACGGTACACGACGACGAGAATACGATGTTGTTGCACTTGAAATCCTTCATGAGCTCAAGAAGGTTGATCAGAGATCCGATGTTGTTGCGGTAGTAGAGAAGAGGCTTCTCAACCGATTCGCCTACTGCCTTACTGGCTGCAAAGTGGATGATTGCTTCTATTGGGCCATGCTTCTCAAAAACATTCTTCATGGCTGCCTTATCAGTACAGTCTACCTGCTCGAATGCAGGTTTTTTGCCTGTGATCTGTGCAATGGCATCTACAACGTTTGCCTCCGAGTTCGAAAGGTTGTCTACAATTACTACTTCATAGCCCGAATTTTGGAGCTCTACGGTAGTATGTGAGCCAATAAACCCAGTTCCCCCCGTTACTAAAATCTTCTTGCTCATTATTCTATAGTTTGTGAGCAGCTAATGTACAAAAAAGGGTACGAGTAATGGTGCTCATTTTATTCTAAAAAAACGTTAGGGTGGTTTGTGTATGAGGAAAAATGCTCTACATTTGCACCCGTAATCAGAACGGTTCGTAGCTCAGTTGGTAGAGCACGTGACTCTTAATCATGGGGTCGTGAGTTCGATCCTCACCGAACCGACAAAAGGGAATCCATTTGGATTCCCTTTTTGCGTTTAAGCAGGCAGCAATGCTGCTTATAGTGATTGTACGCGAGGCTGTAGCAGCTTTTATACGATTAAAGTATTCAATTTGGGGCGCGAATATTTGCGTTTTAAAAAAAAGACGTTACCTTTGCAGCCGTAATCAAGAACGGTTCGTAGCTCAGTTGGTAGAGCACGTGACTCTTAATCATGGGGTCGTGAGTTCGATCCTCACCGAACCGACAAAGGGAATCCATTTGGATTCCCTTTTTGTTTTGTGCAAATAAGTCGACTTACCAGTAGGCACAAAAAATTGAGGCTACCATCGTCTAAGATCGTAGCCTCGCTAAGTTTCACATTCTTCGTTTCTCAAATTTGCCATATACAAATTTTAAGGGTTAACCAAAACTTGCATTCTGCAATCTAACCGTGATAATTAACTTTTAACCATTTACTGAAAATTACATCTATCGCAGCCTGCAAATTCGGCATACTCAATTGGATTCTTCCATTAGCATCTTATACCTCGTTTGATAATCATTACTGAGAGCAAGCGTGTTATCATTACTTCATCGTAACCTTGGCTTACTGCCTTTAAACTCTAAATACGGGTGTGCGCCTTGAATGAAACCACGATTTTGCGCTCTCAACTGAGGCTACAAGTACCAACTTCTAGAATCGGACTTGCTTTAACTAAACTCGGCAGAGGTTTTACCCTCTGTAGCATCCTCATTCCGTTAAGCATTTCACCTAAAAGTTAAGATCCAAGTCCAAAACCTCAACTGTTACTATTTATAAAGACCTCTTAAACTCACACGTCCCACCGACGTGCTTTCTCTTCTCTTTTCCCCTCTGTTCACTATTTTTTACGGTAGGTTATTATTCTTTGTTGCATTTTTTTAATTAGCAAGCTCCATTTTTTTGTTAAATCAGAAGATAAAAAAAGAGCCTCTACGGTAATAAGTAGAGGCTCTTCTGTTTATGTTGTACAGGCTAGGCTATCTCCCAGTCGAAGCCGTCTTTTCTATCTTTTACGATTACGCCCAGCTTGTTGAGTTCGTCGCGAATCCTATCAGAAGTTGCAAAGTCCTTATTCTGCTTTGCCTGTAGGCGCATGTTCAGCAGCATGTTGATGAGTTCGGCGGTGAGTTTTCCTTTATCATCTCCGGCGATGCTGTCGTCGCGGAGGCCGAGGATGTCGAAGACTACGGCGCTGAAGATGGCGCGAAGGCGCTCGAGATCTTCGGCGCTGATCTTTTCCTTACCGTCGTAGATGGAGTTGATGTTGCGCACCCAGTCGAACAGCACCGAGATGGCAATTGGGCTGTTGAGGTCGTCGTTGAGGGCGGCGAATACGCCGTTCTCTAGCTCATCAACATTAACGGTCGAAGTATCTGATGGCTTTAGCTTGGCAAGCGTGCTGGTTGCGGTGATCAATCGTTGTAGACCCTTTTCGGCGGCCTGTAGCGCCTCGTTCGAGAAGTCGAGCGTGCTGCGGTACTGCGCTTGAAGGATGAAGAAGCGGATGGTCATCGGGCTGTAGGCTTGCTGCAGTAGCTCGTGGCTACCGGTGAAGAGCTGCTCGAGGGTAATGAAGTTTCCGAGGCTCTTTCCCATCTTCTGCCCGTTGATGGTTACCATGTTGTTGTGCATCCAGTAGCGAACCGAATCGTGGCCAAGGGCGGCGGTGCTTTGGGCAATCTCGCACTCGTGGTGGGGGAACATCAGGTCCATCCCGCCACCGTGGATGTCGAAGGTTTCGCCGAGGTACTTGGTGCTCATGGCCGAGCACTCGAGGTGCCATCCGGGGAAGCCGTCGCTCCATGGCGAAGGCCAGCGCATGATGTGCTCGGGTAGCGCCTTCTTCCAAAGGGCGAAGTCGAATGGGTTGCGCTTCTCGCTTTGGCCTTCGAGCTCGCGGGTGTTGGCCATCATATCGTCGAGGATGCGGCCCGAGAGCTTGCCGTAGGGGTACTTCTTGTTGTAGGCTTCTACATCAAAGTATATCGATCCTTCGCTTTCGTAGGCGAATCCGGCATCCTGAATCTTGCGCACCATCTCGATCTGCTCGATGATGTGCCCCGAGGCGTGTGGTTCGATGCTGGGCGGAAGCACGTTGAGCGCATCCATGGCCTGGTGGTAGCGGTTGGTGTAGTACTGCACCACCTCCATAGGCTCGAGCTGCTGCAGGCGGGCCTGTTTACCGATCTTGTCGTCGCCGCTATCGGCATCGTTTACCAGGTGGCCCACATCGGTGATGTTGCGCACGTAGCGAACCTTGAACCCCTGATGCTTAAGGTAGCGGAACAGCAGGTCGAAGGTAATGGCCGGACGCGCGTGGCCCAGATGCGGATCGCCGTATACGGTGGGGCCGCAGACGTACAGTCCAACATGGGGTGGGTTGAGCGGGGTAAAATCTTCCTTCCTACGGGAAAGGGTGTTGTAGATTTGTAGTTGTCCTTCCATCACTTTCGTAATTTTTTGTTCGAGCAGCAAAGTTAGCTATTTACGGATGATATTGTAAGACGTTTAGGGTACTAAATAGGGATTTCGCCTTTAAGAATTGGGCTACTCCACTTCGAAGGTTATCCCCCGCTGGCGGGGGTTAGGGGGTGGATTTTCGGCAGTGTATAGCCCTGATAAGCAGCAAACATTTACCACATGACGTGCATTTTCCACCCCCTGCCCCCGCCAGCGGGGGATACGCTTTGGGCTACGACAGGCTGATTCCTATAAGCCTACCTCTTTTATGGAGGATCGGTTTATAAAAGCAAAATTCAGCGCCATTTAGTACGGTGAAATGGTGCTACTCTTTCTCGCCGAGCTGCTGCAGGTAGGCCACCGCCTCGTCGAGCTTCTCGGCGGGCACGCTCAGCAGGGCGCTGTAGACGGGCGTGCTCAGGCCGTTGCGGCGGAGTTTGGTAAGCGGATGATTATCTTCGATCGGTTCTGACTCCGAGGGAATCCACTCCATCAGCTCGTTGGGCGTGCAGCGCAGCTCGTGGCAGAATCGCTCGAGGTACGTAATGTCTAGATGGCGGGGTTTGGCCAGCAGGTGGCTAATCACGTATCGGGTGTAGCCCATCCGCTTCAGGTAGCTTTTAGGATCGGTGTGGCCGCGCATCAGAATCATGCGTTCGATGTTGTAGCGTAGCATGGGGGTATCAGTATTGGTTCGGTTAAATTTAGCAAAAAAACGGAATCAATAATTGCAATCCCCTGCATATTATCTCCCGATGATGGGGTATAGCCTTTCGTTAATGCGGCATCCACTTACAAAGATGTGGCGCTGATCAACAATATCGGGGTGTTGAATTGCAAAGATGTGGTAGCTAACATCATTTCTGTGGTGCCAAATTTCGTTGCTGTGGCGACCACTTTTATATCTGTGGTGTCGTATTTTATTTATGCTGTGCTAAACATCATTGATGGGGTGCCGTATTGCATTGCTGTGGTATCAAGCTATATTTCTGTGGCAGTATATTGCATATATGTGGTTGTAACTTGCATTTCTGCGGTATCGTGCCCCTTCATGGTTGAAGTTGCTGAAGCTGCGGGAGTTTGCCCCTCGACTACGCTCGGGGAACAAAAAAGGGGTTTCCCCAGCAGGTTCCCGAGCGAAGCCGAGTGCTCCCCGAGCGGAGCCGAAGGGGAAAACCTCCTCCCCTTGAGGGTTGTCAATCCTTTTTCGTACCTTTGGGGAACTAATTCATCCCATCCGATTAGAATTGTTTTTTTTGACCGGTCGGGTGCACCCCCCAGCTCCAGCATTACTTGTGAGCGGTTATCTCGGAAAGTCGTGGGGGAATCATCCGCCCCCGTATACAGTAACGACAGATCCAACCAAATGAAGAAGATCAAAAAGGAAGGCCGCGCCAGCAGCAAGGCCGTTAAGAAGCAGAGCATCGAAAAGCTAATATTCGAAATTATATCCACCCACCCCGATAAGGCTTACAGCTACAAGGCAATCGCCAAGCAGCTCGGCTTTAAGACCGAGGGAGAAAAGCATCTGGTGATGACCTGTCTCACCGAGCTGAAGGTCCGCAATATGGTTACCGAAGTGGAGCACGGCGTGTTCAAGGTGGTAACCAAGGGCGGCTTCATCGAGGGTAAAGTAGACATGACCCAGTCGGGCTCGGCGTTTATAATTACGCCCGACCTAGAGGAGGACGTGTTCATCGCCCCCAACAACATGAACCAGGCGCTGCACGGCGACAAGGTGCGCGTCTTCATCTTCCCGTACAAGGGCAAGAAGCGCCCCGAAGGCGAGATCGTGGAGATCCTCGAGCAGGGCAAGCGCCAGTACGTGGGCACGGTGCAGATGTCGCCCAACTACATCTTTGTGGTGCCCGACGGCAAGCAGATGCCGTTCGACATCTTCGTGCCGATGCGCAGCGCCGGCGAGGCGCAGGATGGCGATAAGGTAATCGTTAAGGTTATTGAGATCCCCAAGGCAGGTAAGAACCCCATTGGCGAGATCGTAGAGGTGCTGGGTCGTCCGGGCAACAACGAAACCGAGATGCACGCCATCTTGGCCGACTACGGCTTGCCCTACCACTTCCCCGAGGAGGTAACCAAGGCAGCCGAGCAAATTCCAGATGATATTACCCCTGCCGAAATAGCCAAGCGCCGCGACATGCGCGATGTAGTGACCTTTACCATTGACCCTGCCGATGCCAAGGACTTCGACGATGCGCTATCGTACCGCCGCATGCCCAACGGCAACATCGAGGTGGGCGTGCACATTGCCGACGTATCGCACTACGTAAGGCCCGGATCGATACTCGATCAGGAGGCGGTAGACCGCGCTACATCGGTGTACCTGGTAGACCGTACCGTGCCGATGCTACCCGAACGATTGTCGAACAACCTCTGCTCGCTACGCCCTAACGAGGATAAGCTTACCTACTCGGCCGTTTTCGAGATCGATGAGGATGCTAACGTTCTAAACACGTGGATTGGCCGTACGGTGATTCACTCCGATAGGCGCTTTACCTACGAGGAGGCACAGAAGGTTATCGAAACCGGACATGGCGACTACAAGGATGAAATTCTTACGCTGCATACCCTAGCACAGAAGCTGCGCTCCGACCGCTTTAAGCATGGTGCTATAGCCTTCGACCGCGAGGAGGCCAAGTTTGAGCTCGACGAGAACGGCAAGCCGCTGCGCGTGTACTTCAAGTCGCAGAAGGAGAGCAACCAGCTCATCGAGGAGTTCATGCTTTTGGCCAACAAGAAGGTGGCCGAGCATATCGGCAAGCCTAGGGGCAAGAGCATTGCAAAAACCTTTGTGTACCGTATCCACGACGTGCCCAACCCCGATAAGTTCGATACCTTCCGCCGCTTTATCGTGAAGTTTGGCTACTACCTTCAGGCCACCAACAGCAAGGGCATCTCGAAGGAGTTGAACAAGCTGCTGGCCGAAGTTAAGGGGAAGACGGAGGAGAACCTTATCGAAACGCTGGCCGTCCGCTCGATGGCCAAGGCGCGCTATTCTACGGAGAACATCGGTCACTACGGGCTACAGTTCGACCACTATACGCACTTCACCTCGCCCATCCGCCGCTACCCTGATGTGATGGTGCACCGCCTGCTCGACATGTACGACCGCAAGGCCGAATCGCAGAGCAAGGATACCTACGAGCAGCTGTGCGAGCACTCTTCCGAAATGGAAATCCTCGCCTCGGATGCCGAGCGTGCCTCCATCAAGTACAAGATGGTGGAGTTTATGATGGATAAGATCGGGATGGAGTTCGACGGTATCGTATCGGGCATCACCGAGTGGGGTATCTACGTGGAGATAAAGGAGAACAAGGTGGAGGGCATGGTTTCGACCCGCGACCTTACCGACGACTTCTACATCTTCGACGAGGATACCTACAGCCTGGTGGGCAAAACCAACGGCCGCACCTTTACCCTGGGCGACGAGGTGCGCATCCGCGTGCTACGCGCCAACCTCTCGCGCAAGCAGCTCGACTATGAGCTCATCGGCAAGGGCGATGAGGTGCTCAGCTTCGAGCCCGCCGCACCACGCCCCGCAGGTGGCGGCTCAAGAGGTGGAAACGGAGGCGGATTCTCTTCGGGCCGTGGTTCTTCAGCGAGAGGACGCTCAGGTGAAAAGAAATCTGAAAGAGGCGGGAGACGCTCATCATCCAAATCAAAAGGAGATAAGAAGGATAAAGGAAAGCGAAGAAGACGATAAGTCTTATACCAGCCGATATAAAAAATGAAGGCCATCTTGTAGTAAGTGGCCTTTGTTTTTAGTTTTGATCTACGTGAGCATTCTTGTTAGGCACAAATTCGCCATACCTTTCCCAAACTATACTTCCTATGAATATTTTGGTGAATATCAGAATTAGTAGAGTTGCTAGGAAAAGCCACCACGACAAATTAAATGTTTGGCTATAAAAGATCATCAAGATAACAACAATCGCGATAAGCCGTGTGTTAACGGTGTCGGCAAATAAAATAAATCGGAGTTTTCCGTAGTTAGTTCTGTATCTAAGAATTCGTGGGCTAAGAACGGGACGGTCTTCATTTTTATAGTTTTTCCTATACTTTGCAAGAGCTATAATTATTTGCGTTAGGAAAAGGATTAGTCCTACAGAACCGACCAAGAAATCGTTGAACCTGTATGTAGAGAAGAGCATGCTCAGAATAGCTGACGTAAAAATAGCGATCAGAATAAAAGATAGGAGGGTTACTACGCTGCTGTTCTTTCTTTTTAACTCAGTCATGACCTTACATACGATGATTTAAAAGTTCTGGGGCTATGTTTTGTTGTTTAAGATTTTGCACTCAAGGTAACAAATAGATCTTTTTGTTGAATGTGGGGTACAAATTTTTTTTACTACCAATTTTGATATTAGCGGAATTGTTGCGAATGGGGAACTATAGATCTTGCCTTTAAGTGGCGAATTCTGGTAGCTTTAGATTCAGAGCAAATTGGGTAATGCATTCTTTTGAACTTCTTAAACTGCTTTCGGTTAGCTTTTGGCACAAGTAAGGAATTAGCATACGTTAGGTTTTAATATTTGGCTTATATATACTTTTTAGTTACAACTTTAAAGAGTTTTTTAAATAATGCCTACATTTGCCTACCCACATGGAAGAAAAAGTAAAAAAAGTCTACTTCAATGAAAAATATTCTCATAGTTGGTGCTGGCGGCCAGATAGGTTCTGAGCTGGTGCCCTATTTCAGAAGTATCTATGGAAACAACAATGTTGTAGCCACGGATATCAACGATAAATGCAAGGGAACTCTAGGCGATGATGGCCCATTTGAGGTGCTCGATGCGCTTAATGGTGAGGAGTTTGCTCAGCTGGTGAAGAAGTATAAGATTGATACCATATTTAATATGGTAGCTCTTCTATCTGCTACTGGGGAGAAGAATCCGCAGCTGGCATGGAAAATCAACATGGGTGCATTGATGAACTCGCTAGAGATTGGTCGCGAAAATGGTTGTGCGGTGTTTACTCCTAGCTCTATTGGAGCCTTTGGAACCAGCACTCCACACGATGGAACCCCACAGGATACCGTGATGCGCCCATCTACCATTTATGGCGTTTGCAAGGTAACCGGCGAACTGCTATCCGACTACTACCATTCACGTTTTGGAGTGGATACCCGTTCGGTACGTTTCCCTGGAATTATTTCTAACGTTACCCTTCCTGGTGGCGGTACTACCGATTATGCTGTAGAGATCTACTATGCTGCCATTAAGGACAAGTCGTTTACCTGCCCTATCCCTAAGGATGTAAGCATGGATATGATGTACATGCCCGATGCGCTATCGGCGATGGTACAGCTTATGGAGGCAAATCCGGATAAGCTGGTTCACCGCAATAGCTTTAACATTACCGCAATGCACTTTACTCCAGAGGAGATATTTGCTGCTATAAAGAAACGTATCCCTGAGTTTACCATGAGCTACAACGTTGACCCTGTTAAGGAAGCCATTTCGCGTAGCTGGCCTAACTGGATGGACGATAGCTGTGCTCGCGAGGAGTGGGGATGGAATCCTAAATGGAATCTCGAAAACATGACGGATGACATGCTTAAGGTTATTGCCGAGAAGTATGCTGCAAAGCTGTTTTAAGAGTCTAAATTGATATTGCTTATATAGAATCCTGTTGCCATACGCAGCAGGATTTTTTTGTTTTTGCCTATGACGCTTTTAACAAAATAGCCTTTAAATATTTACTTTGATCTGCTTGAAGTGTAAAAATGGAAGCTATATTAGCGGCGTTAAATCAAGTAGGTTCATTAGGATATGAGGGGTTTTTTGGGGTTTATGGGAATGGTTGTCGTGCCGCTTTTGGCTCTTACTATGTGTACAAAGGAGGATCCTATGCGAAAGTATAGCATAGAGCAGGAAACTCGAGAGTGGACGGCATTTAAGGAAGGTAGCTATTGGGTTTACGAGTTGGAGGGAACGAAAACTACCGATTCAACCTATGTAGTTTCGTATAGCGAAAAAGAAATCTCCGGAACCGATGATGGAGGAAACAAGTGCTTGGCTCAGCAAATTGATATAAAATTCGCCGGTAGCGAGGGATTTCTGAGTACTAAAGTCGAAAATGTTCTACCACGGGGGAACTCGCTTAAAGTATTGACATACGATAAAAGTAGCCAGCCTACATCTAACATAGATATGATATTGCTGTTTCCGTTGTCGTTCGTAAACCAAGCAAATGCTCCATACTTTAGCATCATATCGGAAGAAGAGATTTTAGATTTAGGAAGTGAACAGATAAAGGATGTAGTACATGTAAAATGTACGGTGAAAGGTCTTGGTGGTATTTTAGCAAATACTAAGTATGAAAACGAGTACTGGATTGCCCGTAACCGCTGGATCGTAAAGATGAAGGTGAAGAATCCCGAAAATGGGAACACGGAAACATGGAAGTTGAAGCGATACAAGGTTGTTCAATAGAATAAATGAAATAGGGAGGCAATGTTTAGCCTCCTTTTTTATTTAGGGATAGAGCTGTATTCGTTCACGATCTGCACACATCGAGCTGCCGATAACTCAAACTTTCGCTCTATATTTGCAGGATATTACGAAATCATCAGAAAAATGAGCGAAAGAAGAGTAAGGGTACGCTTTGCACCCAGCCCAACTGGTGCGCTACACATGGGAGGCGTTCGTACCGCCCTTTTCAACTACCTATTTGCCCGCCAGCATGGTGGCGATTTCTTGCTTAGAATAGAGGATACCGACTCGAACCGCTTTGTTCCAGGAGCCGAAGACTACATCATCGAATCGCTGAAGTGGTGTGGCATTCAGATTGACGAGGGAGTTTCGGTTGGTGGACCACATGCGCCATACCGCCAGAGCGAGCGCAAGGAGCTGTACAAAAAGTACTCCGATCAGCTTATCGAAAGCGGCAACGCCTATGTTGCATTCGATACTGCCGAGGAGCTCGATAAGCTTCGCGCCGAATACGAGGCCGAGGGCAAAACCTTTACCTACAACTTCGAGGTTCGCGAGAAGCTGGCAACCTCGCTGGCCCTTTCGGCCGAGGAGGTGCAGCGCCGCATAAGCGCTGGCGACCAATACGTGGTTCGCTTTAAGATGCCCGAAAACGAGGAGATTGTAATGAACGACCTTATCCGTGGTGAGGTGATTGTAAACTCATCAACCTTGGATGATAAGGTACTCTATAAGTCGGCCGACCAGCTGCCAACATACCACTTGGCAAACATTGTGGACGACTACCTAATGGATATCTCACACGTAATACGCGGCGAGGAGTGGCTTCCATCGCTACCGCTGCACGTATCGCTATACAAGGCTTTTGGCTGGTTGGATAAGATGCCGCAGTTTGCGCACCTTCCACTGCTACTTAAGCCCAGCGGCAAGGGTAAGCTCAGCAAGCGCGATGGCGATAAGCTTGGCTTCCCGGTATTCCCGCTTCGTTGGGTCGATCCAAAAACGGGCGAAACCGCTTCGGGCTACCGCGAGTCGGGCTACCTACCCGAGGCATTTGTTAACCTGCTGGCCCTTTTGGGATGGAACCCCGGCACCAATCAGGAGCTGTTTACCATCGAAGAGCTTATTCCGCTCTTCTCGCTCGATAGAGTGAGCAAGTCGGGTGCGCGCTTTGACCCCGAGAAGGCTAAATGGTTCAACCAGCAGCATATTCAGCGCCTTTCGGTTGAGGAGCTAACCCCTCTTGCAAAGGCCGAACTGGCAAAGCATGGCGTAGAGCCTACGGACGAATTTGTGGCCACCGTAACCGGATTGGTGAAGGATAGGCTGGTGTTTGTTCACGACATCTGGGAACAGGCTTCGTACTTTTTCGTAGCACCAACTGAGTACGACGAAAAGGTTGCTGCCAAGTTCTGGAATGCCGATATGGCTAAGGCTGCTGCCGAAATTGCCGAGCTGACTTCGACCGCTAGCGACTTTTCTGCCGCCGCTATCGAAGCTACCATTAAGGAGTATATCCACAGTAGCGGCCTAAAGATGGGACAGGTAATGAACTCGCTTCGCCTCCTTTTAGTGGGTAGCAGCAAGGGGCCCGGCATTGCCGATATCATCAGCGCAATAGGAAAGGATGATGCTGTTGGACGTATCCGTCGAGGCATCGAGGTGCTACGATAGGCCAGGCACTTAATAAACCATACGAGGCCCACCGGAGGAATTCCGGTGGGCCTTTTTGCTTGGCAGCGGAGCTCCCTCCTTTACGTTAGGATGGGCGTTCCGCACATGAAGTTTGCCGAGCTTCGCTTCAAGCTCATTGAGTTTCACCTTAACCTCGGCGAACTTCACGTCAGATTCGCCGAGCTTCACGTCAGACTCGGTGAGTTTCACCTCAAACTCGTCGAGTTTTGCTTCAAACTCGGCGAGCTTCATGTCAAGCTTAGTGAGCTACGCTTCAAACTCGACGAGTTGCACGTTCCGAGGGTTGTCCCCCGGTCTCTAATCGCGGCTTTTTACGCTAAGCAGCCATTACCATAGAGCCTCATTTGCTGTTTACTATAGTAAAAGAGAGGAGGACTACTATGAAGCGTTTCGTCGAGTATTTCCTTGGTGTTATTGTTGTTCTGTTGGTTGTAGCGTCTCCGTTATACGCAGAGGCTGCTCCAAAACCCAATCCGTTTTACAATCACTTCCGGTTTGTCGATAGCACAAAAAAGTATACTAAGGTAAAGTTCAAATTTATCAACAACCATATCATCATCCCCTTTTCGGTTAATGGCTCCGACTCCTTAATGTTTATCCTAGACACAGGGCTTAGCGGTGTTATGGTCACTGCATTGCAGGATAACCGCGTACTTACGCTCAACTATGCGCGTAAAATTATGCTTCAGGGGTTGGGCAAGGGCAAGTCTATTGAAGCGCTTGCCAGTACGCAAAATACCTTCCGCATGCCCGACATCATAGGCGAAAATGTGGATATTCTGGTGGCGATGGATGATATCTTCGACTTTTCTATCCGAACGGGAATGTTGATCAACGGCATAATTGGAGGCGTTTTTTTTAAGAATTTTATAGTAGAAATAGACTATCCCAATGGTGTTCTTAAAATTTGGAACCCTAAGTTCTACAAGCGTTCGAAGATGAGGCGTTACAAGCAGTACGACCTCGACATTCCCGATGATAAGTGCTTCGTAAAGCTCAACGTTAGTACGAATGGAAAGAGTTCGCCAATGAAGTTCCTTGTCGATTCGGGGCTCAGCAACCCTATTTGGATCGATACCCGTAGCGAAACGGTACTTGTTCCAGCGGCAAATAGCATTTACAGCTACCTAGGCTACGGGCTTAACGGCGATATCTACGGCAGGGTAAGCCGCATTCCCAAAGTTCGAATTGGCGATTTTAGCTTTAAAAGCATTATTGCAGCCTTTCCGGATACCGCTTATATTGGCAGCGCAGAGAACTTGAACTATCGGAATGGGAGCATCGGATCCGAAATCCTGAGGCGCTTTAACGTGGTGCTCAACTATCCCGATAAAAAAATCGGACTCCGCCCCAATACGAATTTCAAGAATGTTTTCTTTATGGATATGAGCGGTATTGAAGTAGGCTCAATATCTCCTGGTTATCCTGGTTACAAAGTAATAACTGTTCGGGAAAACTCGCCTGCCGATAAGGCCGGCTTGCGAGTTGGCGATCAAATAATATCCATAAACGAAAAGTTCTGCCTTACGATGAAAATGAACGATCTGATGGGAATTCTTAACGGGAAAAAGGGGGATGTCATTCGCATGGAGGTGCTTCGGGAGGGTAATCCTATTAAGGTTCAGTTTATCCTGAAAGATGTGCTGTAGCTGAAGCCCACTAACGTATTAACTTACTTTATAAACATAAGGGAAATTGAGCCCGATATCGGACTCAGTAGAAAGCTCTTTTTTTTAACTTTGTCGAGTTTCGAAATGAATTTATAATTTAAGATCATTATGCAACCCGGAGGACGACTTAAGATTAAGGATCTGCTCCGCTCCAACAGCGTTGGCAGCGAAGTCACTGCAAAAGGTTGGGTACGCACCAAGCGTGGCAACAAGAACGTAGCATTTATCGCACTGAACGACGGTTCTACCATTAATAATATACAAGTAGTTGTTGAGGTTTCGAATTTCAACGAGGAGCTGCTTAAGCAGATAACTACAGGTGCTTGCCTTAAGGTTGTTGGGACGCTGGTTGAGTCGGTAGGCTCGGGCCAAAGCGTAGAGATGCTCGCTAAGGAGATCGAGATTTACGGTACGGCCGATGCCAACACCTACCCACTTCAGAAGAAGGGACACTCGCTGGAGTTCCTTAGGGAGATTGCCCACCTGCGTCCACGTACCAACACGTTTGGCGCGGTGCTTCGCATCCGCCATGCCATGGCCTACGCTATCCACAAGTACTTTAACGATAGAGGATTTTTCTACCTGCATACCCCCATCATTACCGGTTCGGATGCCGAAGGGGCCGGAGCCATGTTTCAGGTAACCACGCTGGACTTGAACAACCCACCCCGTACCGAGGATGGTAAGATCGACTATACCCAGGACTTCTTTGGTAAGTCGACCAACCTTACCGTATCGGGGCAGCTCGAAGGCGAGCTAGGAGCCATGGCGCTATCGGAGATCTACACCTTTGGGCCAACCTTCCGTGCCGAGAACTCGAACACTCCTCGCCACCTTGCAGAATTCTGGATGATTGAGCCGGAAATGGCCTTCTACGAGATAGTGGACAACATGAACCTTGCCGAGGACTTCCTAAAGAACCTCATCCAGTACGCGCTGGATAACTGCATGGAGGATCTCGAGTTCCTTAACAAGATGTACGATGAGGAGCTAATCGAGCGCCTGAAGTTTGTTGTTAGCAACGACTTCGTTCGCCTACCATATACCGAGGCTATCGATATTCTTATGGCCAGCGGCCATAAGTTCGAATTCCCTGTTAGCTGGGGGCTCGACCTACAATCGGAGCACGAGCGCTACCTTGTTGAGAAGCACTTCATGAAGCCCGTAATCCTAACCGACTATCCAAAGGAGATTAAGGCTTTCTACATGAAGCAAAATCCCGATGGCAAAACTGTTCGTGCCATGGACGTGCTTTTCCCAAAGATTGGCGAAATCATTGGAGGATCGCAGCGTGAGGAGAACTACGAAAAGCTGATGGACCGTATTACCGAGCTGGAGATTCCAGAAAAGGATATGTGGTGGTATCTGGATACTCGTAGGTTTGGAACTGCGCCACACTCGGGATTCGGACTTGGGTTCGAGCGCCTACTGCTATTTGTTACCGGTATGGGCAACATCCGCGATGTTATTCCATTCCCTCGTACCCCAAATACTGCAGAGTTTTAACCTAAGTAGCAACGGAATACGCTAGCATGCAAAAGCTAAACCTTCAGCAACGATTACTACAGAAGCTATCCCCCCAGCAAATCCAGATGATTAAGCTGCTGGAGCTGCCCACCATGCAGCTTGAGCAGCGCATCAAGGAGGAGCTGGAGGTTAATCCTGTACTCGAAGAGGGAGGCGATCAGGTGAGCGATGAGGCCGAAATGGCCGATAAGACGCAAGAGGATGCGCTGTCGAATATCGACTCGTATATCAACGACGACGATACGCCCAACTACAAGCTGTATGCTAATAACTACTCCAAGGATAGCACCAAGACGGCCATTCCGTTTTCGGTAGGAATCGATTTCCATGCTAGTTTGGAGGATCAGCTAGGGCTACGTCCTATCACTCCGAGGCAGCAGGCCCTTGGGCAGTACCTTATCGGTAGCATTGATGACGATGGCTACCTCCGTCGTCCACTTGAGAATATTGTGGATGATATTGCCTTTGCGCTAAACCTTGAGGTTACTGAGGAGGAGCTTGAGGAGGTGCTGCAGGTTATTCAGGATTTTGAGCCGTTGGGCGTTGGTGCCCGTAACCTTCAGGAGTGCCTGTTGATTCAGCTGCGGCATAAAGATCAAGAGGTAAAAGCTGTTTATAATGCGACCATAATCTTGGAGAAGTACTTCGAGGAGTTCACCAAGAAGCACTACGATAAGATTGCCAGTAGGCTAGGTTTGGAGGAGGACGAGCTTCGCGATGCTATTGAGGAGATTGTTAGCCTTACGCCGAAGCCCGGAAGCAGCTATAACGATCCGCACAGCGCGTATGCCGAGCATATTATTCCAGACTTTGTCTTAGAGCTAAAGGATGACGAGCTGATGCTTTCGCTCAACTCAAAGAATCAACCGGAGCTCAGGATCAGTCGCGAATATCAAGCAATGCTTCAGGAGTACGTTGCTCGCAAGTTGGATAATACGAAGAAGGATAAGGAAGCGGTAACCTTTGTTAAGCAAAAGATCGATTCGGCAAAGTGGTTTATTGATGCCCTAAAGCTGAGGCAGAATACGCTGATGCTTACCATGAACGCTATTCTGGAGTTTCAGAAGGCCTACTTTATGGAGGGCGACGAAACCAAGCTTCGTCCTATGATACTTAAGGATATTGCCGAGGTTACTAACCTTGATATTTCCACCATATCGCGCGTGGTGAATAGCAAGTACGTGCAAACCCACTTCGGCATTTATCCGCTAAAACACTTCTTCTCGGAGGGAATGCAAAACGATAGCGGGGAGGAGGTTTCGACAAGAGAGATAAAAACTATACTGGAGGAGTGCGTTGCCAGCGAGAACAAGAGGCAGCCGCTAACCGACGAGGCGCTTATGGACATCCTTAAAGAAAAGGGATACCCGATTGCCCGCCGTACGGTGGCCAAGTATCGCGAGCAGCTCAACATCCCGGTTGCGCGGTTACGGAAGGAGCTATAGAGATATGTTAAAAGTGCTGGCTAAGACTTTCAGCTTTTTGCTGCATCCCCTTTTTATGCCTACCTACGGCATTCTGATCATGTTTCAGGCTGGCAGCGTGGCGGCCCTTCTCCCTTGGGAGGTAAAACAGTACGTGCTGATGGTTGTTGTGGCCAATACGCTCGTGCTCCCTATGCTGCTCTTACCCATTTTCGTTAAGCGGAAAATGGCGAAGGACTACAGCTTCTCCGATCGCAAGGAACGGGTGCTCCCTTTGCTTATCACCTTTGTTCTGTACGCGATAACCTTCTACTTTATAGGGGGAATTTCGTTACCCGGTGTAATCAAGGGGTTTCTGATGGGCTCCACCATTGCCGTATTGCTCACCTTTGCGCTCAACTTCTTTTGGAAGGTGAGCATCCATATGGTAGGAATCGGTGGTTTGGTGGGCATGATTATTCTGGTAATCCTTAAGCTGCTCTCTAGCATTGTAGGCTTCCTACTCGTAGGATTTCTCTTTAGCGGGGTTATCGGAACGTCGAGGCTATACCTTGGAGAGCACAACATTAAGCAGATTGCTGGGGGGTACGCTCTAGGTATGGTTACCATGATTTGTGCAATCTACCTGTTTTAGCGTCATCCCTCTACCTAATTGATAAAACAGAAGCGCCTCCGGTTTGGGGGCGCTTCTTGTATTTGGAATTGATGTTGCCTGTCAGAACTTCAGCTTGCCGCTCTTTAGGTCTACCGTCAGCACGTCCGATCCTCGGTAAACCTTTATAGTGGTAGACTTCTCGAATTCTCCAGATGGCAGTGAGGTTGCAAAGAAGCTAATGATAATATCCTTGTTAAAGCTCTTATTGGTGTCCATCTCAAGGTTGTCGTCGCTAATTAGTCCATCACCGTGGGTTTGGATGGTTAGCCTATCGCCGTTGGTAAGGCCTGAGATTTTTAGGTGAACATCGCCGCCGCCATTGCTGGCCTTGGTGAGGTACCACTCGGCGCTGTGCAATACTAGCATCGTTCCGTTGGTGCTGGTGTAAACCTTGCTGTTGGGGTAGTCGATGGTTGGGTCTTGGCTATTATCCTCATCCTTCGAGCATGCCGTAAAGGCGAAAAGTAGGCTCATTAGTAAAATGGCTGTTCTCATTGCTTTTATTATTTTGAATATAACGTTACTTGCTCAACTTAAAGTAAACGCCCCCCTGCACGGTGTAGCTCAGGAAGTGGGTGTTCTTGTAGTAGAGGGGTTCTGGTGTGCCTGGAGGAAGGGGTAAAAATGTATAAATAGTGAGTTTCTCTTTATTTTTTGCTGACTTAGTTAAGTCGTAGCCAATCCTAAATTCGCCAAGAATGCCTATGGTAGAGGTAATGTCGTAGGATACCCCTGCCGATCCCACAAGCCCGAGCGTAACCTTGTTGAAGTCGGATTTTATATTACGTGTTACATCTAAGGGTACATAACCAACGGAATTTGAGAGTTCGCTATTGTTGGATTTTAAGTGGAAGTAGCCATCTGATACAAGGATGTTAACCGATGGACCACCATTTGAAAAAACCTTTAGCTTACCTCCGTAGCTGAATTGAAGAAGTAAGGGGATCTGTAGATATCCGAATTCGACGTTCCCAAATTCGGCGTAATCGACAACAGTGCGCTTGGTTTTATACTCAAAGCCCTTTTTCTGGTAGCTCAGCTCTGCCTGTACCGAGAGCATTGATGTCAGCTTATAGTTGAGGTACTCGGTTAGCACAAGCGAATTTGTTTTGGAATTGTCGTACATATTAGATGCAGAGTAGGAGTAGTCGCCCCTAAAGGTGGTGGTGCTGCTACCCGCCTTAACGCCCAGCGTTAAGTTTTGTGCTGTGGCTACGGACGAGACCGCGATTAGCATAAATGTCGAAAAGAAAAGTTTCATATGCGTTGATATTATGGTTAATGGTTGCGATACCTAACGTTCAATACAGTATCGGCAAAGCGAAATCTCTCTTCTCAAAAATGGTGCCAAACCATAAAATGTACAAATAAACATTAACAACATACTGGTTGTCGGCATAAAAAAAGCGAGCAGCGCCCGTTGTAGTGGCGGCTACTCGCTCGAATAGCAGGGCAGCTTGTTTACTTTTTGGTAGTGCTTTCGTCGTTCTTTTGGGCGGCCTTGCTCTGGGCCTTTAGGGCGCTGTAGTGGCTACGAACCTGGTTGATGATGAGCACCGACTGGTTGTACTGCTCCTCGTCCTTCATGCGGGCCTTTAGCAGCACGTAGTCGCACAGCAGCTGGTACTGCTCGTTTACCTTGTTGCGGAGCTGGCGCGTGTCGGTGGCATCCTTGGCAACCTCCTCGTTCGAGCGCTGGTTGTACAGCTTCTTAAACGTGTCGTTGTCGGTTTTTAGGCGTACCACGTTGGCGCCAATGAGCAGCTTATCCACCATGGGCTTGTAGGTTGGGCCCTCGAGCTCTTCCACCAGCTTGTCGATGGTGGCGCTTTCGGTGTCAAGATCCTCGCGAGCGATATCCCCGTAGGTTTCGAGCAGGACGGTTAGGGCAACCGAGCAGCGCACCACCTCTTCGTCCGTAGAGTAGTGGGCATTCCTAATGGCCGCGCGTAGCGCCGAGATGCTAAAGTCGCGCACCTTGTCCTTCTTGGTGATATCGTCGGTGATCAGGCTCTTCTGAACGCGCAGCAGCAGCTTGTTGAAATCGCCCGAAAGCGCAATTAGCACGGCAACCAGCTGCTTGAGCTCGGTATCGGTGAGTACGGTATCGCCTAAATCGTGAATGCGGTTAGCCTGCGATGCTACAAACTGGTAGAACTCCATGTAGGTTAAGAATGGTACAGGAGAGCTGTTAAACCTTACTTTTTTCATATTTAGAACGGGTTAAATGGTTAATGATTGATAAATATAGTAAAATAGATGCAATGCAAGATGCAGATCTGAAAAAAAATAGGGGGCAGGGCTGCTTTTTTTTACAACTCCAGCGCCGGTAGGGCTTTCGGATGGCTGCGTAGCCTTTACCTAGATTTAGGCAGCCTTCCTGCAGGCTGCATGGGCTCGGTCTAGGGCTAGACAACCTTCCTGCAGCGCTGCATGGCCGCCGTCTAGCGTTAGACAAGCCTCCTGAGGTGTGCATAGCCCTTGTCTAGGATTAGACAGCCTTCCTGCAGGGCGCATGGACTCTGTCTAGTGTTAGACAGGGCTTCGGCTGCTTCCGCTAGCCGATCTCCTTTTCGATAAGCTCGGAGATCTCCTTGGCGCGGTTTACGATCATGAAGTGGCTTCCGCCGGCAATGGTAATGGCGTTACGAATCCGGCCGATGGGGAAGATGCGGTCCTTATCGCCGTGGATGTGGACAACAGCCGGGTTGGGCGCACCGCCCTTCCACCGCATCAGCTCGCCGATGGCCCACTTCATGAAGGAGCTATCGGTATCCTTAATGATCTGGCCGAGCAGCTCCGACTCGGCCTTTGTCTGGGTGCCAAAGCTGTAGCTGCGGGCCAGCAGGTTGGCCCACTTCAGCAGCCCCGATGGCGCCAGCCGGTAGAGGCCAAGGGCACGCACAACGCTCAGCCGCCAGCTGAGCTCCCGCACCGATTTAATGCTCGATAGGATGATGACCTTATCGACCTTTACCAGCTTCGATATCTCCTGGGCAACAATCCCCCCAAACGAAACGCCCACGAGGACGATGCCGCTATCGGCATCGAGCTGATTGGTGAGCCGCGCGCAGTACTCCCGCAGGCTCTCGTGCTTTTTGGGCGATATCCATTTAATGGGCTTTCCGGTGATGCCGTTTTGCTGAAGGCTCACGAACGCGCGCTCGTCGGCTCCCAGCCCGCTTAGGAAGTAGATGGTTTTCATCGGGATACTGCTGCTTTATGGGGTTGGATAAACCCGCATGGTTGAGGGTCTTCTATGCCGGTTTGCGGTTGTCCGTCGTACGGGGCTCATGGCGGGAGGTGTTGTTGCTTGTGTATAGGCGGCGTCTGGCTAGAACCACTCCCGCAGGCTCTTCTCGTCCTGCTCGGCGCGGACGAAGCCGCGCTTACCGTCGAGCCAGGTGGCCAGGTACTCCTGCTCGGGCTGGTGTGGGGTGGCCACCAGCACGGCGCCACGGCTCAGGGCGTTGAGGTCCATTATGGTGCTGTATCCGGCTCGGGCGATGATGGCCTTGGAGTTGTGGATGAGCGTTTGCAGCATGAGGTCGCCAACAAAGTCGAGCGTGCTGAGGTTGGCGGGGAGCGCTGCTTCCGGCGGCGTCTTGGTACCCCTAACCAGCATGATGCGCTTGATGCTGCTCGCCGCCAGCGAGGCTACCAGCTGCTCGAACTTGGTGCGCTGGGGCTCGGGGCCCGATAGGATAATCAGCAAATCGTAGCGGGGGAGCGGTATGTCGGGCTCGTCGAGCGGGAAGCGCGATTGTGGCCCGGTGTAGAGCACCTTGAGCCCATCTACGGGCTTGTCGATTCTTCCGGCTAGGTTGTTGTCGCTGTCGTAGTCGGGCACCAGGCAGGCGTTGAAGGAGGCTATCAGCCGCCGGATGATGCGCCCCGAAAGGCGTTCGAGCCAGCTATTCTTGCAGCCAAAGCATACCCGTAGCTGGTGGGTGATGAGGTACGACTTGGCCTCTGCGCTGCGGATGCCGTAGCGGTTGTCGGAGAAGATGCAGTCGAAATGCTCCTGCTTCATCAGCCGGCGTATGGCCCTTCGATCCCTAAAATAGTGAAAGAACATGCGGGCGGCCATTCGGGGGAAGGCTGTATATAGAGGTAGGCGCTTGGTGTAGGTAATATTCAGCGGGGGGAGCTCATGGAACGTCAGCTTCGGGAAGTAGCTCTGGAGCAGCTCCAACGACTGGCCGTCGCCGGCAATATGCACCTCGTCTCCTCTATTCAGCAGGAAATGGATGATGGGGATGCAGCGGGTGGCGTGACCCACTCCCCAGTTGAGCGGTGCTACCAGTACCTTCATAGCTTTTTATGTTATGCGGATACCTGTACGGGTATCCCCAGCGTTTGCTTTACGGTTTCGGCAATTGCGCGAAGCTCCTTCTCCGGCACCTTCACCAGGTCGGGGGCAGGGGTGTCGCGGGCAATGGTGTACACCATCAGCTCCTTGGGCTTTATCTCGGCCAGCAGCTTCATCCACGCATCCAGCTCAGCAGGCGTTGTGTTATCAACCGTTTGCCCGTTGTAGCTGCCGCGCACGAAGAGCGTTTGTATGGTCAGATTTCCTTCGAACTTCTTGAGCCTTTCCACCAGCACGGCGGTGGAGTACTCGCCCTGCGGGTTGTTGAGGAGCCTAACGGTTTCCTCAAAGGCTGAGTCAAGCTTCAGAATGTTTTGGTCAACCTTCTTTAGGGCGTTGAATACCTTTTCGCGCCCGATAAGGGTAGCGTTCGATAGAACGGCAATCTTGGTTTTAGGGCTAAGCGCATCGCGCAGCGCTATGGTATCGTCGATGATGCCCTCGAACTCGGGGTGCATGGTGGGCTCACCATTGCCGGCAAAGGTGATTACGTCGGGAAGGCTGTTCTGGCTGCCCAGCTCCTCGAGCTTCTCCCTTAGGCGGGCCTTTACCTCCTCGCGGGGATGAAACACCTTACGAGCGCCGGGCGTATTCCATCCGCACTCGCAGTAGATGCAGTCGAACGAGCAGAGCTTGCTGTCGTTGGGCAGCAGGTTTATGCCCAGCGAGCTGCCTAAGCGGCGGCTCTTTATGGGTCCAAATATGATCTTATCGAATAGAAACGTTGCCATGTTTAATGTGTGGTTTTAGCTAGCAATAATCTCGATTGTCGAGTGTTGGTCTATACTCTTTCGGGCAAAGCAGAATCCCGATATATGGTAAATGCCGGGTTGATATCCGGCAGCAATAGCTCCTCGCTGTTTTTGCTGAAGCGCTTGGGCGCCGTTGGCTGTAGCCATCCTCACAATTTCGTGGAATGGAACATCCGGAAGCTTCTCGGTTAGCTGCATCATCATCCTAAAGAGGATGGTAGGATGGTTGGAGGTGGCATGGGCAAGCGCTATTGCTATTTTATTTTCGTAGATGGATGCCAGTGCAGTAGCCGATAGTCGAGCTAATGCCTCGGAATCAATAACGGCAAATAGCGGCAGCTCTTCCTCTATGGTTAACACGCTGTTTACCTCATCGTCATCCTTCGGAAACCAAACGCTGCTGCCGGTGGCCATAACAGCGTTGACGATGGCAGGGATGAGCACCCCAGGGTAGAACTCGGTTTGAGCAGCCTCTACAAGGTTGTCTGCCGATGGGCTAACGGAAATCACCGTGTTGCCGTCGAGCGTAACGATGCCAAACTTTACGGGTTGGTCTTCGCCACAGTATACGTAGTGTGCTGCAACCTTTCTCATTCTACTTTACGCTATTAAAGAGCATCGATCGGGTATCCGTCGAAGCTGTTGGTATTGTTTTTACCAGCGAAGCATCGGCTGCGCGGTATACAACAACTTCTGGATTGTCGCCGATGGTGCTAACCGTCGAGGCTACAATGTTATTTTCGTTGTCAATGCGCAGCCCTATTCCGCTAAAGGCTCGCCCTTCGGGAAGCGTGCTAAGCACAGGGCTGCTACTGCTAATGGTGTTAATGTTCACCTTGTATATTTCTCTCGATGGCCTTCCGTCGCTGTTGGCGCGGATAAAGAATAGGGCATTTTCGGAGGTGGATATGCAAAGCGAACCTTCGTTCCACGGATTCCACGACGAGGTTACCGTTATACCAGTGGGCATTCTATAGCTCGATACGTATAGCGATGGGCTAATCTTAAAGAGCGTATCCTTGTGCGAGGTCCACACGTTGCCGCTTATGTCGGCAGCTAACCCCGATCGGCCCACTCTTAGCACCTTCGATACGATTAGCCTGCTCTTGTCTACTGCAACAACTCCGTTTTCGAGCGTAAGTGCCAGCACGTAGTTAGGGGTATTGGCCATCATGCCAGCGCGACCTCCAAATCCGGGAATCTTTTCGCCAACCGAAAGCGGGTTAAGGTTGATTCGGTATATGCCGTCATCGGTACTCAGCAGGGCTGTTGTTCGGTCGATGCCCAAAAAGTAGTTAGCCTTGGCGGGAAGCGCAATTCTGCCAAGCTCCTTTAGGGTGATGGAGTTCAGCACGATTAGCCCTTCAGTTTGGGAGATGATATAGAATTTCCCAAGGTAGGCTTGGGCTGATACTATTTTAGCGCCTAGCGTTTTTCCTGGATTGGCGGTTGCATAGGCATTTTCGTCAACAGCAGTAAGATCCTTGCTGATGTAGGTAAGCGATGCTTCGGTTGTGTTGTTGTTCAGCAAAAAGGAACCCTTGTCGTAGGTGCCACGAACAACCACGTAGTAGTCTATAAATGCCTCTCCGTAGCCGTTAAAAACTCGTTGGGTGATTATGTAGCTGCCAGATTCGTTGGTGGTAAAAACGTATGAACCTTCGGAGACCGATGTTTTAGCACCGTCGATGCTCCATTCGTAGTTCAGGCTTTCAGGAACATCGAATTTGGAGGTGAGCGTAACCGATTCGCCTGGATTAATGGTAAAGGTCCGCTTCAAGTTAACGGGATCATTAATTAGGATTGGCCCTTCGAACTCGCTTTTCGAGCACGATGTAGCGCCAGCAATAGCAATCGTCGCAATGGCTAAAGCCAAACCTATTCGAAAGAATCTAAGCATTATATTCGTATATCTGAGTTGATAGTAGAAGCAAAGATAATCGCTATCGATTAAAAAACAGTTATGAGGAACCGTTTTTCGGATTCTACCAGCTAAAGAACCCAAACACTTCCGGTGGCTATCATAATAATTTATAAGCCAATTGAAGAAAATAGATAATATACGCAAGAGATAGAGCAAAAAATAAAACAATTGCTACCTTTGTGCGCTTATGTGGAAAGATTTGGATGCTTGCAACCACAGAAAAAAATGCTAAAACCTAGTATTTCTGTCCATCCTAAAATCCTTTCTCATTATTGTTTAATCAAAAACAGCTTAACAAGAAATGGGATACTTATTTACATCTGAGTCTGTATCCGAAGGACATCCAGACAAGGTAGCCGATCAAATTTCCGATGCAATTCTCGATCAGTTCCTAAGCCAAGACCCTAACTCGAAGGTGGCTTGCGAAACGCTCGTTACTACCGGTTTGGTGGTTATCAGCGGCGAGGTACGCTCTGAGGCTTACGTAGACGTTCAGGAAGTTGCGCGTAAGGTTATCAACCGAATTGGTTACAACAAGGCTGAGTATAAATTCGATGGAGACTCTTGTGGTGTTATCTCTACCATTCACGAGCAATCGCCTGACATTAACCGTGGTGTAACCCAAGAGGAAAAGGGTGCAGGCGAACAGGGTGCAGGCGACCAAGGTCTTATGTTTGGTTACGCATGTAGCGAAACCGATGAGTATATGCCGCTATCGCTAACCATCTCGCACATGTTGCTTCAGGAGCTTGCAAAGATCCGCCGCGAGGGTAAGGAAATGACCTACCTCCGCCCAGATGCTAAGTCGCAGGTTACCATCGAGTATAACGAAAATAACCATCCAGAGCGCATCCACACTATCGTTGTTTCTACTCAGCACGACGAGTTTGATGCGGATGAGGTGATGTTGGCAAAGATTAAGGCTGATGTTAAGAGCATCCTTATTCCACGTGTTAAGGCGCTTCTTCCAGAACGTACCCAAAAGCTCTTCACTGACGATATCATCCTTCACGTAAATCCAACCGGAAAGTTTGTTATTGGAGGTCCTCACGGAGATACCGGTCTTACCGGACGTAAGATCATCGTAGATACCTACGGTGGCAAGGGTGCTCACGGTGGTGGCGCATTCTCGGGTAAAGACTCGTCGAAGGTAGACCGCTCGGCTGCTTACGCTGCTCGCTACATTGCCAAGAACCTTGTTGCTGCAGGTGTTGCCGAAGAGATACTTGTTCAGGTGGCTTACGCTATTGGCGTTGCTCGTCCTGTAAGTATCTATGTAAATACCTACGGAACTGCAAAGGTTAACCTAACCGATGCTCAGATCAGCGAAAAGGTTGATAAACTATTCGACCTTCGTCCAGCTCGCATCATCGAGAAGTTCGGGTTGAAGAACCCAATTTTCGAAGAAACCGCTGCTTACGGACACTTCGGGCACAAGTGCTACAAGAAGAATGTACTTGTTGGCCCAATCAACTGCCAAGCTGAGAAGGAGGTGGAGTTCTTCACCTGGGAAAAGCTTGACAGCGTTGATGCTATTAAGAAAGAGTTTGGTTTGTAGACGATTCCATAATCAATATGAGGAAGGGTGTCAAATAAATTGGCGCCCTTCTTTTATTTCTATACAGAGGTCATTTTTTACATTATACAATATTGATTATATATATTAGATTTGGACTATCTAATTAGTGTTAAATAGATCTTACTTGCAATGGGAATGATACATCATTACACAACAATAGAGAATTTGGCTTTAATTCTTAGAAATAGGAATATTCGTTTTAATAGATTGGATAGGGTAGATGATTTAGAAGAAGGTAATACTGTTTCAAATGGTATTAATCTAAGTAAATATGTTTTTGTGTCATGTTGGACAGAATCAGATGAAGAGAGTATTCCTTTGTGGAAACTTTATGCAGATGGTAAGAGTGGTGTAAGGATTTCATTGGAAAATAATTTTTTTGAAGAGTATGATATAAAAAGTTCAGATAGAATATCAGTTGTAGATGAAACAGTAAAATCGATTCTCTCATTTGAGGAGATGTTTAACAAGCAATATATATTTATATCATTCGTTAATGATTCCAACTTTTTTTATCGTCCAATAGAATACGTTGATGATATCATTACCAGAACTGAAAATGTAGTTCAAAGAAGGGGGGATGCTATTATGATCTCATTTGGAGAAGTTGGAAAATACAAACATAAAAGATGGGCTTTCCAAGATGAGAGTAGGTTTGTTTTGACGGCAATTCCAAAATTGTATGATATAGATATTTCTAATCCTTTATTTTCAAGTATGGTTGTAGATAGTTTAAAAAGAAACATAGAATTACCTTTTGATGATTATTTTCTAGGAATTAAAAAATCTGCTTTGGATAAATTGGTAGTAACACTTTGTCCTTCTGCTACTGTATCTCAAGAGATAATGATTCAATCTTTAATTAAAGAATATGCTCCTAATGCAATTATTAAGCATAGTCACTTAAAACAATGTATTAAACTGAAGTAGATACAGAGTCATTTTTTAAGTTAAATGATATGCTTTTGTATCGTACAAAAAAAGGCCGAATGAATCATTCAGCCTTTTTTGAGGTTTCGAGCGGATTCGAACCGCTGTACACGGTTTTGCAGACCGTTGCCTAGCCACTCGGCCACGAAACCCTTTTGCGAGTGCAAAGATAGAAAAAAATTAAATGCTGCAAGACCTTTGGCCATCTTTTTCGGCAAATTGCGATAGGCAGGCAGGGCAAAGGCATGTGGCATACTTTATCCTCAGTTGGTTAAGTGCTTCTGCGGATAGCTTAAATTCCATGCACCAGCAGCTGCCGGTAGCCGTGCTACAGGTAAACTCGGCGCCGCATTTGGGGCAGATGGCTTGTTTGGGTTGCTTATTTTCTGTGCTCATCAAAGTATCTATCTAACTACCGTTACGCTTACCTTTTGGATAGGACCTCCCATAGGTGGATTCATCTTCGAAACCTTTACGGCTACCTTTTGAATGCCGGTTAGCTCCTTGTATAGGGCATCTACGATTCTCCCGCCAACATGCTCGAGTAGGTGCGAGCGGATGGCCATTTCGCGCTTTACGATGAAGTAGGCCAGCTGGTAGTTTACCGCATCGTTGATGCTATCGGTTTGGGCGGGTACATCGGGGTTCATCTCAATGGTAAGGTTTACCAAAAACTTGTTGCCAACGATGGCCTCTTCCTCGAAGCAGCCGTGATAGGCGTAGAACTCCATGTTCTCTATCTCAATTATTCCGTGCATTTCAGTCGATTTTTATGCAAAGGTAATGGATTCGGTCATCATTTTCAGAAGCAGGAAGGGCATTATATTGGTTTAGGGGAATGATTTCTAAAGATAAGCACAGCAGTAAAGCGGCACTTTGTATATATTTGTAGTTTCAATCGGTAAGGCCGATTTAGATATCAGAAATTACAAACGTATGAGCGACAATAAACCAGAAGTTTCAGGTGCCGAAGAAAGGACGCTGAACTTTCTTGAAGAGATTATCGAAGAGGATATTAAGAGCGGTAAGCATGGTGGACGAGTTTTAACCCGTTTCCCTCCAGAGCCTAACGGTTACCTACATATTGGTCATGCCAAGTCTATCTGCCTTAACTTTGGTTTGGCAAAGAAGTATGGCGGGCAAACCAACCTTCGTTTCGACGATACCAACCCCGTTAAGGAGGATGTGGAGTACGTTGATTCGATTAAGGAGGATGTAAAGTGGCTTGGTTTCGAGTGGGCTAACGAGTTCTACGCGTCGGACTACTTCGAGCAGCTCTATCTTTGGGCCTGCGAGCTCATCAAAAAGGGAAAGGCTTACGTCGACGACCAAACCCAGGAGGAAATTCGCCTTGGTCGTGGAACGGTAACCGTACCTGGAAAGGAAAGCCCCTACCGCAACCGTAGCGTTGAGGAGAACCTCGACCTATTCGAGCGCATGAAGAATGGTGAGTTCGAGAATGGCGCTAAGGTGCTTCGAGCCAAGATTGATATGGCGCATACCAATATGTTCTTCCGCGACCCAATCCTATACCGTATCATCCATACACACCACCATCGTACTGGCGATAAGTGGTGCATCTACCCGATGTACGACTGGGCTCATGGCCAGTGCGACTCTATCGAAAATATTACCCACTCGATATGTACGCTCGAGTTCGACGTGCATCGTCCGCTTTACGATTGGTTTGTTGATACGCTCGAAATATTCCCATCGAAGCAGTACGAGTTTGCCCGCTTGAACCTTACCTATACGGTTATGAGCAAGCGTAAGCTGCTGGAGTTGGTTAAGAATAATTACGTATCAGGATGGGACGATCCTCGCATGCCTACCATCTGCGGTATCCGCCGTCGTGGTTACACCCCCGAGGCTATCCGCAACTTTGCCGAGCGTATTGGTGTTGCCAAGCGCGATAACGTTATCGACTTCTCGCTGCTCGAGTTTTTTGTTCGCGAGGATTTGAATAAGCGCGCCGAGCGTCGTATGGCGGTGCTCAATCCGCTGAAGGTGGTTATCACCAACTACCCCGAGGGTCAAACCGAGGAGTTGGAGGCTGTGAACAACCCAGAAGCTGCTGAGGCTGGCACCCGCATGATTCCTTTTGGAAGGGAAATCTTCATCGAGCGCGACGACTTTATGGAGGTGGCTCCTAAGAAGTACTTCCGTTTGGCCATCGGTCAGGAGGTTCGCCTGCGCTACGCCTACTTCATTAAGGCTACCGATGTGGTTAAGGATGTCGATGGTAACATCATAGAGGTTCACGCTACCTACGATCCTGCATCGCGCGGAGGTAACTCGCCAGATGGCCGTAAGGTTCAGGGAACCATCCACTGGGTATCGGCAGAGCACGCCAAGAAAGTAGACGTTCGCCTATACGACCGCCTCTTCACCCGCCAAGATATGGACAACCTTACCGAGGACGAGGACTACAAGGACTTCCTAAACCCAGAATCGCTTAAGGTGGTTGAGGCGCTGGTTGAGCCCGACTTGACAACCAAGAAGCCAGGTGATAAGTTCCAGTTCGAGCGCATCGGCTACTTCTGCGTAGATTCCGATAGCACCGACGAGAAGATCATCTTCAACCGCACGGTTACGCTAAAGGACTCGTGGGCCAAGATTGCCGGAAAGTAATCATCACACAAAAAAAATAGAAAGAGGCGAATCATCTGCGATTCGCCTCTTTCATTTATTCGCTCAAAATTTACTAGCCAACAACCTTTATTAAGCTTCCGTTTTCCTTGCGGAGCTCCACCTTGCCCTTCATGGTGGTAACCGAAATGTCGTGCCCCTCGAAGGTGGCGTATACGGCATTGGTGGCAACGCTCTTGTGCACCGAGCCATTTTCCTTGCGTAGCTCAACTTTTCCCTGATCGGTTACGCATAGGATTAACGAGTGATCGTGGTTGAACTCGGCGCAGATAATCTCCCCGTGTCCAAATGAGCCTACAACAATGCCATCCCTATGGATCTCGGCCTTGCCGTTGTTTACTTGAATTGTACTCATACTTGTTAGTATTAGGTTATGACCCTCCTAAGTTAGCTAATAAATGCAAACCACCAAGCTTTACTCTAAATTTTTCTTGTGGATGGGAACATCGGGGAGCTGCCTCTGCTACCTTTGCACAATCAATCCTGTCCTATGGTGTAATTGGCAACACGTCTGACTCTGGATCAGAAGAGTTCAGGTTCGACCCCTGATAGGACAACAAAGGCGGCTCTGAGAAGGGCTGCCTTCTTTTTTGGGTGGAGGCTCTAACCTGTCATCTTCTATTCATATTTTTGTGCGATCTTGCAGCACAGATAATAAACAACTCACGATGAATCCTGACGATGCTTGTCCGATAAGGGATATTCTAAATAGGTTTGGCGATAAGTGGTCGATACTGGTGATGGTTCAGCTTCATCGGCACAGGGTGCTGCGCTTTAGCGCTATTGGGAAGAGCATCCCGGATATCTCGCAAAGGATGCTAGCCGTTACGCTGCGTACGTTGGAGGCCGATGGGCTTGTGAAAAGGAAGGTGTACCCCGAGGTGCCTCCTCGGGTAGAGTACCAGCTAACGACGATGGGCGAGAGCCTAATCCCCTTGATAAGGAACATGGTTGAATGGGCTCGTGAGAATAGAGGGGAGATTATCAGAAGTAGAAACGCCTATGAGGGACGAGAGTAGAGCGCTGCTCGGAATATGGAATAAAAAGGCATCCTTCATGTTTTAAAAACGGAGAAGAATGCCTTGTTGGTCGGATGCTGTAGGGTTACCACTTTACCTCTTCGTCGACTCTGGCACCATCAACAATGCCTAGGTTTTTGAGGGAGCCCTGCTTGCTTTGAACAACCATCATTACCATAGGTTCTGTTCCGGTATTTCGCCACGATCGTTTTCCTTGAGGCGAAACTCTTACCAGGCTTCCTTCGGCAATTGGAAAGATAGTGCCATCGACCTGATACTCGCCGCTACCTTTGAGCACTACGTACAGCTCCTCATTCTCCTTATGGGTATGTAGAAATGCTACACCTTGACCTACGGGCATTACCTGAAACGAAGCTTCGGTACCGGTGCACTGCAGTGCATCGCCCACAAATACTTTTCCGGGAACTTCGATTCCTGCAGGGTGTAGGTACTTAAACTCGCCAAGGTCATTGAGGCTACCAATGGAGGTTGCCGTAAAGTTGGCCCCTTCTTTTACTTTTTCAACTGTCTTCATTTTTTATCGGATTATATCAGCTAGTAATTGTCCTATCGGGTGTAAAAGTAGGCCATCTTGCTGCAGCGCGAAATAAGGGAGGCCGATGTAAGCGGCTAACCTCGAAGTAACTTTTGCTGATTGTCAGCCGAAAGGTTAATGCTAAAAAACGTGAAATGGTAATGGAAAGTAAAATGTTACGGTACCTGTTCGTGGAATTTGGGTGAGGTCTCCTAGAATGTATCTCTTTTGGGGCTTAGGTTCTGACGGGAGTAACCAATTACAAACAGCCCTTACTTTTCGTGCGGGCTGTTTGTAATTAGGTGCAGGTTATAGCCTGTCTAGGATAGATTAGGACAGACACGGTTTTGTTTCAATAAAGTGTTTATTGCATTATCAAATTTGAATCATTTGTTTTCCATTGTTGTGTTTACTGTAATCATCGCTCCATTCAAATTCAATTTCAATTTTATCGGGATGATTTTCAGTTAAGGCTCCTAATCTAATGTCGATTCCATTTTGAGGTCGAACATCTATAGGACAAGGATTAATGAAAATGTGATAACTATCATTTTGGGGAATTTTCACATTTAGGTTTTTTGCAATACTTTTCCCTTTATTATATACTTTTACAATTCTTGAACCGTTTTGTCCAGATATAACATTAGCCTCAATAATTGCTTTTTTTTCTTCTTCTTTTTCCTTTTCAATTTTCTCCAAGTGATATTTATTTAAGAGAGAAGATTGTTGTTTAATCTTCTTGTCATGTTTCAAATATGTGAAGATTGAAAAGGCTAATGCTGCTGATGATATTGTAATTGCGAGAGTGTCCATTATTCTTTAAATTTAATATTCCTATTACCTTTGAATGCATCTTTGAACATTTTGGTAATATCCTCTTTTAAATCTTTGGCTATTTGTTCCTTAGTGGCTTCTAATTCCTGATTAATGTTCTCTTGATTTAATTCAACAAGTTCATTATAACCTCCCAGATATTCTTTTCCACAACGGTTGCATTTTATCCATGATTTGTCTTCATTGAACTCGAAATTAGTATCTCCGCATGTTATGCATTGGAGTTGAATTGATTTATTGTATGTATCTTTCATAGGAATTCGGTTTTTCGTTTCAAATTAATGTTTGAGTTTACGGTTGACAGGAGGCCAAAAATCCTGTCTGTGGAAACTGTAAAAAACAGCCCACACCAGTTACTGCGCAGGCTGCCCGTATAGGTTTACCTACCTGCTACTTGGTAGGGGTGGTGTCGTCCTTCTTCTTGGGTTCGGTGTACTTCTGGCGGATGGTGAGGTAGCGGCTGTAGATGGCGCTCTCGAGCTTGGCCCACTCCTCGCGCTTGGCGGGGGCGTACTGGGCGCTGTAGGTCACGAGACCGAAGAAGCGTACGATGCTGGCCTCGAGCTTACGGCGGCTGTTGGAGGCCGAGGTGCTGTTGCGGAAGGCCTCCTTATCGGCTTCCAGGTTGCCCCAGTCGCGGCGGAAGGTTTCGGCGCAGGCCGACAGGTGATCGACAAAGGGTTTAACGCCTAGGTCTACCGCCAGCTGCTGGTTGGCTGGCTCGAGGAGCTTCACCAGAATAGCATCAATCTTCTCGCTCTCCTCGGTGGCCGATAGCACCTCCACGCCGGCACCGTAGGTGTCGAGCAGGGCGTAGAAGCGGTGGGCCTTCTGCGCCACCGTCGGATCGGGCGAGTAGGTGAGCCCCCACACCATCTGCCGGATGCCCACCCAGGCATCATCCAGATTCTTGTCCGAGGCAACTTTTACCTCGGTGTTCTGGCTCTTGCTCACCCGTACTAAGCTCTCCTGATACTCTACGTGGTCGGCAACCACCTCCTTAAACTCGGTCGACTCCTTGGCCTCTACAAGGTTGGCATTGGTCACTTCTTCTTCCACTACAGTTGCCATGCTACCTGAATCGGTAACGCTAAACTTACTAAGACCTAATCTTTTCATAAGACAATTTTTTGGTTGTTGATAATAGGTTATAAGCTACAGAACCTCTTGTCCAACATCTTCATCTTTTAAGATCGACCTTCTGTTTGCCCTTTAGGTTGGTTGTTCTAGGTACGGAAGCGCTAATCGAAACCCCAAACACCTTCCGTACTACTGCGGAAGCGCTAATCGAAACCCCAAACACCTTCCGTACTACTGCGGAAGCGCTAATCGGAACCCCAAACACCTTCCGTACTACTACGGAAGCGCTAATCGGAACCTAAAACACCTTCCGTACTACTGCGGAAGCGCTAATCGGAACCTAAAACACCTTCCGTACTACTGCGGAAGCGCTAATCGGAACCCCAAACACCTTCCGTACTGCTACGGAAGCACTAATCGGAACCTAAAACACCTTCCGTACTTAGTAGGAAGCGACCCCAATAGGGGAAGTATGATTAAAAAAATGATTTGAAAGGGAGGGAAGCAATGTCCATCCCGTAAAGAGCAAGCAAGTGTTGATCTTTCAAAGAGCGTCAGAGTGCTGGCTAAGAGCATCTCGTATCGATTCCTAAAATAAATAACGTAATTTAACCTACAAAGGATTTGCAAAAAAAGTTATCAACAGGTCGATCAGGTGGCGTATAACGGGGGTGCTGGGAGCGCCAACGCTTCGAGGGGCAGCGCATCGATGCCCCAAATCAGAGCTCCCGTGATGGGGTGTTTTCGGGTTGGGTTGTATACTACTCGTAGTATGCTGCATGCTACTTCTGTTATAGGCTTCAAAACTTTAAACGATTAGATGTGGTTATGAAAAAACTTGCAGGTATTTTACTGGTGTGCCTTGCTGTTATGCTTTCGGCAGGTGCCTTTGCTCAAACCGATACAACAGGCCAAAAGGCTAAGCTAACACCTCAGCAGCGCGCCGAAAAGCTGACGCAGGGGATGAGCCGCCAGCTGCTGCTCTCGCCCGAACAGGTGGAGCAGGTAAAGGCCATCAACCTAAAGTATGCCGAGAAAAACGAGCAGCTAAAGCGCAACATGGCCAAGCTAAAATCCAACAACGAGGCAAAGGATGCCGAGCTTAAGGCCGTGCTTAATCCAGCTCAGTACGAGAAGTACCAAAAGATGGAGAAGCGCGCAAAGCAGAAGGTGCGCGAGAGGGCTCGGGAGCGCAGAGCGCAGAGGGATACAACGCTATCCACCCACTAGCGGTTGCGCGAGGCTGTGCGCATCAGGGGGTTCGGTTCTCCGATAGCGATGGCAATATAAAAGGGGGCTGTCCGATGCTTTTGCGACAGCCCCCTTCTTTTTATGAGGAATTCGTGCGGCATAGGAATCTTCGAATCCTACTAGAATATGGAGATCATTTTTGATCGTCTTTAAGCTGCAAAAGCAGCCCCGGTAGAGGCTGCTTTTTTGTTGGCTAGAAGTCGATTCGGTAGCTGAGTACGGGCAGTATGAGGGATGCCTTTTGCTCCTCCACCCTTTTGTCGCGGTAGTTGTAGGCCGGACTGCTGTAGATTGGGGCGCTCAGCAGGTTTTTTACCTGAAGGGCCCACGTTCCGGCGTAGCGCTTCTTGTTGGTGCGGTAGGTAACGGTAAAGTCTACGTAGCAGGTGGCGGGGTACTGCTCCTCGAAGGCGCGCGACTCGTCGTATATCACCCTTTTGGCAGCAATCGACTCGGCGTTGAGGATGGGCGTTTTGCGCTCGCCCCCCAGGTAGTTCACCCTTCCGTTGATGCCCACAATGCGGTTGCGGCTGATGGCGTACTCCTTTCCGGCAAGGAGGTTAAGCGAGTAGCCCTTGTTGAAGCGGGTGCTGCGCCAGATGTTATCGCCGCCCTTATACTTCGAGTCGAAGAGGGAGGCCGTTGCCAGGTAGTAGAACCCGCCGCTGAAGAATCGCTCTAGGGTGACGTCGATCCCCATATTCTGGCCTTTGGTATTGTTGATGAGCTTATCGTAGAAGGCCCAATCCTGCTTAAAGTTGATCATGGAGTAGCTGCTGTCGGCAATGCCCGGTATTCGGGACAGCTGTTGGTAGTAGGCCTCCACCTTGAGGCGCAGGTTGCCGCTTACCGTCCAGTCGTAGCCAAGAATGAGGTGCTGCGCCTGCGCGAAGTCCAGGTTTTTATTGGGGTACTTGCTGCCATTGCCCTGCTGCTTGGTGAGGTAGAACCTAAGCTCCTCGAGCTGGCTGTGCTTGCCAGCGCCCAGCGTAAGGGCATGCCTATTGGCCAGCTGCCACCTGATGCTAAAGCGGGGGTCTACCGAGTAGTTTTGGTTGAGGGCGAAGTAGCTGGCGTTTACGCCTCCGTTAATTTGGATGGATGGCGATAGCTGGTAGCGGCTCTGCCAGTAGGCCTCCACCACCTGGCTGCTCCCTTTTTCCTTCACCATATTTTGGTAGGTATCGGGATCCTCCTTTACCGTTCCGCTGATATCTAAATTGTAGAGCTGCTCCTTAAAGGTAACCCCTGCGCGTAGGGTGTGGTTGGCCGATAGCTTGCTGTTGATAACCGAGCTTACGGTGATGGCGGCGGTATTGCTTTTTATGTAGGCGTTGGGTTGCATCATCAGCAGGTCGTCGAAGCGGGTTTGGTCGAGGATGTTGGAGGTGCCCGATGCCGCCACCGAGGTGCTGATCAGCGAATGGCCTCGCGTAAGCTTATGGTTAATCCCTGCGGCGCCGGTCTTTATGTTCCAGTCAAACTTCATCCTATCAAAATCGACCTTCCACTTGGTGGAGTCGGCATCTTCGGGCTCCTTTAGGTTGTCTATACCTCCAACACCCCACACCGAGAAGGTGCCCGCCTTGGCTGTTGGGAAGCTCATCTTGAACGACAGATCCTGGTAAATGGGAACCTGATCGGATGGAATAACCTTTAGCTTGGATAGAATTCCTGCCGTAGCGTATCGGTAGTTGAAGAGGTACGACGATTTTTTCCCTTTTACGAAGGGCCCTTCGGAGGCAAAATCGACGCCCATTAGCCCAATCTGAGCCGTATGCTCGCGTTTCTCGTTGTTTCCGGTACGCATTTTCATGTCGAAGACCCCGGCAAGGGCGTTGCCGTACTCGGCGGGGAAGGCTCCGGTGTAGAAATCGGAGTTGCTGAGCAGCTGGCTGCTTAGGATGCTTACAAAGCCGCCACCGGCAACATTTCCGCCGGCAAAGTGGTTGGGGTTGGGAATCTCTACCCCTTCTACCCTCCACGAAACGCCCTTAGGCGAGTTGCCGCGGATGATGATGGCGTTATCCTGAATGTTGCCCACCGTAACCCCAGCAAATGCCGATGCCATTCGGGCCGGGTCGTCCAATCCTCCGGCATAGCGCCTGGTCTCTTCAACCGAAAAGGTACGTGCGCTTATGGAGGCCATGGTATTCACGGTTCTATCCTTTCGTTGGTTGGCCTTAACAACCACCTCGTCTATCTGGCGCGACGACTGCTTTAGGCCGATGTTGAGGACCACCTCCTTACCCGATGTTACCAGAATGTTGGGTAGCGTTACGGGTTCGTAGCCAACAAACGAGGCAATAAGGTCGTGCCTACCAACTGGAACGTTGGCTATGCGAAATGTGCCATCGGCGCTGCTGGCTGTACCTTGTGCCGTGCCCGCTATGGAGATGTTGGCTCCGGGAATGGTGGCTTGGGTTTCGATGTCGAACACCTTACCGCGTACGGTTTGGACAATGGCTTGGCCGTCTGCGGCGCCTACCCATAGTAGTGCTGCAGCTATAAGTGCAATAAATTTTTTCATGATGTGTGGTGATTTGTAGACCAATTCGGTTGGGAGAAGATCTTCCCCACTGCCATCTGCGGCAGTAGGAGAAGACTAAAAAGGGTGAGCCTTATAGGCTCGATTTGGGAATTATGTGGGTCTGGTTGTATGGAATTTTTTGTTATTCGTCGCTTATGGACTTCGCTTTTAAAAATTGTACACCTTCAATTCGAAGGTTATCCCCCGCTGGCGGGGGTAGGGGGTGGATTTTAGTTAGCGTATAGTCATCATAAGCATCGCATTTTTACCATTTAACGTGCTTTTTCCTCCCCCTGCCCCCTCCAAAGGGGGATACGCTTTGTGCTAGACTTGCTTTTTTTAAAAGTCTTCATCTTTCATGGAAGATGGATTTTTTAAAGGCGAAATACTATAAGTGAGAGCTTGTGATTAACTCCGTTGAGATCACTTCGCTTCGGTTGGCTTCGCCGACTTTCAGTTCGTGCGTCGTGATACTAGTTGAGTCGTAGGGCAACTCGTCCGCCAATCCATCCGGCTAGGTGCATACGGTCGTTCACCTTTTCGGATACCATGGTGTAGGGCACGAGCTCCCTCATGCGGGTTACGTTGCCGGCGTTGGTGGTTTCGTATATCAGCGCATTGGCGGTAACGCCTGCAGCCAGCGACAGCTTACCAAAGAGGTGGCGGTCGATGCCCAGGTAGGCGCGGAAGAGCTTGTTGTCGTGGCTAAACTTATCGTCGCAAACGATCTGCGAGTAGAGCAGCTCGGTGTCGAACAGCGTGCGGGGCGATAGGTTGACGCTGGTGCCCAACCCGAAGGTGGTTCCCCATACTACGGTGCTGGAGTTGTCGGACTTGATGGAGGCGCCCACAATGGTGTGCAGCTTCTTAATCCCCGATCGGTAGCTGAGGTTGGCCATCAGCATATCGTCGGTACCCAGCTCAATTTGGTGGTAGCCCGTCTTCACGATGTTAACGATGCCGATAGAGGCGCCGCTACAGCTGTCGGCAATGTTGACGAACCCGATTTGGGTGCCTACGCTTTTTGCGCGGTTTACCAATCCGGAGATTTGCACACCCTTTACGCTTTCGGCCGAGTTGAAGATACCGGCAACCTGGGTTTTGGCATTCCCATTGGCTAGGTTGAAGATTCCGGAGAGCTGAGCCCCGGTTACGTTCTTGGCCATGTTGCCGATACCGGCCAGCTGGCTGCCCTCTACATCGCCCTTGGCGATGTTAACGATGCCTGCTGCCTGAACGCCCTTCACGCTGCGGGTGTTGTTGGCAATACCTGCTCCCTGAAATCCCGTTACATTACCTTGGGTGAGGTTTACGATGCCGGCCATTTGGCATCCGGTAGCATCTTCGGTCATGTTCAGCACGCCTGCGTACTGAAACCCGTACACCTTACCCTTGGTGATGTTGGCAATGCCCGCATACTCGGCCGCGCCAACGCCCTTCGAGATGCCGGCAATGATGTTTACCGAAAGCCGGTTGGCAATCCTGGGCGATTCGATGCCGTTGGTACCGAGCATGGGCACAAACGAGATCTGGAATGGGCGGTAGGTGGTGCTATCCTTGGGTTGGTTGTTGGTTGCTGATTGTGCAAGTGCGCTGGTGCTGCTTGCCGTCATAATTGCTAGGGCCACGATGGCCAAACGAGTGTTACGCTTCATAAGCCTGTTGATTTGGTTTTTTTCTTATAGCTCTATGACAACTCTGCTGGCTATCCTCCCCCCTCCATCGTAAAAAAAGTTTAGGAGGGGCTTGTTTTACCATTCTAGGAAGAGTTTTGCCGCATAGTAGGAGGCAATGGTGTAGATAACGCTGGCTGTTAGGTGTAGCTGGTAAGCTATAAAGTCTATCTGTTTGCCGATGTGATGTAGGGTGAGCGATAGGTGTTGCATGTTTACTTGTGTTTGGTATTTGCTCCTAAGACACCTTAAGGGGAGAGTCTCCCCCTCTTTAGGAGCAGATATTTTAAGCTATCTGTAAACCTAGGTAGATAAAAAAGCAGGGGTGGCGCTTTTAATAAATCTATCGTCCATAAAAGATGTAGCCGTAAAGGGATCCGTATTTCGTAGCACAAAGGTTATCCCCTGCAGGCGGGGGATAACCTTCGAATTGGAGTGGACTGATTTTAAAAGCGAAATCTCTGGATAAAAAAACTCCCGAGAGGGTATCTCGGGAGTGGCAGTACTATTATAGGAACGAATGCTAGCCGCGAATCAGCTTACGGAAGTATCCGCATTCGTTTATTACCTCATTGTAGAACTTGGTATTCTTGTAGGCCTTTAGCGCCTTAAAGCTATCCCACATGATGAAGTCGGGCTGGTTGGCATCGTAGCGGTACTCATTTTCCTTGTTGCTGTACAGGGTGGAGTTGTACCACTCGTTGCGCTCGCACTTGGCCATCATAAATAGACATTTTGCCTTTTGCTCGTTGTTGGTTGCGCTTTTTAGAGCTATCTGGTAGTACTTCACGGCCATTTTGTTGGAGGTAAGCATGGCAATAAACTCGTCTGGAATGGCGTAAGGGGCATAGTGGCCTGCACCTATAACGCTACCTTCGTAGAAGGCTCTGGCGTTTCCGAAGTGGCTCATGTTGTAGAAGGCGTTGGCCACAGTAAAGGCGTTGGCGTGCACGTTGTTTCCGGCTTCAATGGCAGCTTCATGCTCCTTTAGCCTTTTAAGGAACGACATTTTGGTGTACGTCACCTTTTGTGGTGCAGCGTGATCGCAGTCGTGGCAGTCGTTTTTTCGTCCAACAAATGGGTTGCCGGGTAGCGTGCTAGTTTTCCCAGCATTCTCCATCAGGGTAATGGCCTTATCGAGGCTGTCGCTATAGGCTGCACGTATGGCTTGGTACTCCCACAGGTCGGCTAGCTTCTTTTCGCTCATCTCCATGCAGAATTTTTCGTAGGCATTCGCTTTTGGATTTTGGAAAAAGGCTTTCATCCGTTCAACGTTATCGTTGCTGGCGTAGAAGGCGCTGCTGGTTGAGAAGCATTCCGCCTTAACGAAGTCTCCCTGCTCCATATACTTCTTTGACAGCTCCGTTTTTACCCAACTCTGCGCGTTGTAGTAGCGGAAGCGAGGATCGACGCTATTTTCCGAAAGCGCATACAGCCACTGTAGATCGGCCAATAGCGATTGCTCGTTGGATGGCGTGATCTTGGGCAGCAGCTTAATGTTGGTAAGCAACGAAAGCAGGCGAAGCTGGCTTTGGGCAAGGGTATTGTTGGGAGTGCTCTTAGCAGCCTTTTGGTAGTACTGAGCCGATTTTGGGTAGTCGCCCATTAGAAACGACAGGTAGCCGGCCGATACGTTCCATAGAAATGGATTCGAGGTTTTTCCATCGTTGGCAACCTGTTGGCACCAGCTGATATCCTGTGCAACGGCTTTCTTAACCGAGTCGCTATTTTGACTGTATGGATTTCCGGTTTCTTGCTTGTTTACAAAGCGGGTTAGCAGCAGGTCTAGCTTACTGCTACGAGGCGATAGCTTGTATATCTCCTTCATCGAGCGTACCTCGTCGGCGTAGCTTATTCCTAGTAGCTGCCAGAGGGTAATGCGTTCCTCTTTGCTTTTGCATAGGTTGAGCGTTTGCTTCCAGTCGCTTTCTTCTTGAGGGTGGAAGCTGGAGTGGGCCACCATCTTTAGCTGGCTACTGCCATCGTAAATGAGGCTGTAGTAGTAGTTGGCAATGCTGAACTTTCCGGTAGCGTAGTAGGCTCCGGCGGCGTACGCCATGGTTCGGTAGTACATAGTGCTTGGCGAAAGCATCGATCGGTTATTTTCGAACTCGGCAATACACTTCTCCGAATCGTAGAAGAAGTAGTAGCGTACCAGCTGAAACCAGTATCGTTCCTTTAGGAATTGGTCGGTACTCTTTTCGAAGCCTGTTCGCAGCTGCTTTTCGAGTTCGCCCAGCTTTGCCTTGCTAGGAAGCGTGCGTTTGGCCTCCCAGTAGTAGTCGTTGTAGAACACGGCGTACTGTTCGCACTTTTTGGCGTAGCTTAGGTAGAGGATGAACTCTTTGTGCTGAGAATTGCTCCTGCTTAACCCCTTCACTTTTAGCTTTAGGGAGTCGGGCAGCGCCTTACCATCGAAAAAGTCAGCAAACCTACCTATGGAGGCATCATTAGCCCTGTTTAGAAGGTAGTCGATCGATGGGGAATCTATCGAACCCTTTAGGTACTTGTTCCAATCGGCCACGTTGGTGGCGTTGAAGCGCTCGTTGTGCTGGGTATCGAATCCTATCTGATAGTAGAAAAGCCAGGTGTAGAAGAATGGGGTTTGGGTAGTGTCGGTAACAAACACCTCGGGCGTGTAGTTCGAGGTGTAGGCTTCGCCCCAGTCGCCACCTGCGCAAGCGCGTACAATACCGTACGAGGCTGCTAGAAGCAGCAGGCTAGCGCATACGATTTGCCAGCTTTTGGTAGATTTCAACTTCATATTGCTTGATATTAACAGAATCTAGATCGTAAAAAATTAGGTTTTGAGGGTGGCCTTTGAGGCTTTGCGCGATTTCCTTTACCATTTGTCGGAGGTTGCTGCGCGAGATGCTTTCGATCTTCACCTCGTCGCCCCGCTTAAAGTAGTAGCCGCCTTTAAAGCAGGGCGCTACGACACGGTAGCGATAGTCATCCATCTTTTTAAAGTGCGGATCGTTGGCAAAGTGCCCCTCGTTCATCTTGTTTAGCAGGTGCACCACCATGTTCTGCCGTATTTGGATGCCCCACGTAAATATGGGTAGCGCAACGTCTAGCGGTAGCGGGTAACTGCCTAGCGAGCCGGTATACTTCTGTGCAACGTTCCTATCGTAGATGGAGCAACGGCCATCGGAGCTAATCCTGCCCATATTGTAGTACATCAGCACGCCCTTGTTAACTGGTGGTACGCCCGTTCTGTTGGGGTACTTCACCTGGTGAAGGCGGATGGTGGCCGATAGCGTTTGTCCGGTTAACGCTCGGTACTTTTTTAGGAAATAGAAGTAGGCATTCTTAGTTTTTACCGTCCAATCGCAGTCGAACTGCATCTCTGTGGGTTTTATGCCAAAGTTTTGGTTGATGTCGGCAACCAGCTGCGCCACTTTACGGCAAAGCGTATCCACTTCTTGGTTGCTGGCATTGTCGAATACCCTATTCTTTATAAATACTACCGGAAAGATGGAGCATTGGGGTAAACTGTCGCCTTTGATGATGGCTATAGGCGTTGCGCTGCCAATGTATGGGTGGATATCGATATCGAAGTAGCGAACGTACAGCTTTTGGACGTTGTTGGCCTCGAGGACTTTCCTTTCGGTCTTACCTAAAGTGAAGCGGCTTTTCCAGTAGTAGAAGGATACCTCGGGGCGTGGTTCTCTATTGCAGGAGGCAAGGAGGGTGGCAGTAAAAAGAGCAATAGCAACTCTTCTTAAAAGACATTTCCAATAGTTTCTTTGCTCCTTACTCATCATTATCCCGAATTCTACTAACTGTAAGGCAAAGGTAGCCGAATTTAAATCTGAATTTAGAACAAGATGCAAAGTATTCCCTAGAATCGCAGTGCTACCCGTCCGCCAATCCAACCGCAAAAGGTTCGACCATCATCTCCCATCTTATTCCAAAGGGTGTAGGGAACGGCATCAGAAAGCATCTTACCGTTGTTAAGCGGAGTGTCCTTGTAGGTAAAAAGGTTGGTGGTAATGCCGAAGGCCAGCGATGTTTTCCTACCAATTCTTTTGTCGAAGCCTAGGTATATCCTGTAGAGCTGATTCTCGTCGGATGCGTTGCCCCCTGCGATCACGTTGTTGGAGTACAGGTCGGCATCCAGCATCATGCCCTTGTATAGCGAAAGGCTGGTTCCAAAACCGTAGCCGTACGTCCATAGCGTATGGCTTCCTAGGTTATCGGGTCGAACGCCCACCGTTAGGAGGTTGTGAAAACGACGGCTGCCCGTGCGGAAGGTGATGTTGGTGTAGAAGAGCTCATCGGCCGCGACCTCTAACTGGTGTATGCCTTTTTTATTGTAGCAGAATAGTCCAAAGGCAACTCCATCGCCCGAGTCGGTTAGGTTCACAAGTCCGAACTGTGCTCCTTTTAGAACTTTTGTCCTGTTTATGATTCCGCTTGATTGAATGCCTATCACCGTATCGGCTTGATTGTAGATCCCGCTAAGCTGCGCACCCCGGATGGTTTCTGCTCGGTTGGCCACTCCGCTTGCCTGCATACCAACAACCTGTTTAGCGGTATTGGCCACACCTGCCAGCTGTACGCCCGATATCGATCCGTCGATATAGTTTACCACCCCTGCCACCTGACCCGGTTTGGCGGTACCCTTGGCGATGTTGGCCACTCCGCTTGCCTGAGTTCCGTTTAAAAAGCGTGCCCTGCACAGAACCCCGCTTACCTGAGTTCCTATGGCCGTATCGGCCTTGTTGAGTACTCCGCTAACCTGTGTACCCGTTAGCGTTTGGACGGTATGGTTGAATACGCCTGCCAGCTGCACGCCTTGTACGTTACCTGCTACGTAGTTGAATAGGCCAGCCGCCTGTACCCCGTTAACCGATTGGGTACGGTTAAACACGTTGGCCAGCTGCACCCCCTTCATGTGCCCTCCCACGTAGTTGGCACCACCGGCCATAAAGTAGCGGGCATCACCCCGAACGATATTAACGCCGCTGCTGACCTCCATCACGCGAACGCCCATCGAGTAGCCGGCAAAGATGTTGTACGAATACTTATTCACAACATTCCCCGATAGCTGGCGATTGGTACCTATGTAGGGTAAAAGCGATACCTGCCAGTTTCGGTAGATGGTATCGCCCACGTTGAGGCTGTTGGTTTTTTGTCTATCGGACAGCAGCCACTTGGGGAAGGTCTTTGTAATAAAAGTTTCTCCCTTTTTCGATATATCCTTTAGATGATCGAGTGCGGTAGCTGGTAGCTTGAGCAGAACGAAGCTGCTGTTGGAAGTTGGTACGATGGTGGTATCGGCAAAACCCTGCTTCTTAACCTGTAGTTGCTTGGATAGTTCACCGTATGGAACCTCCACCTTAAAGTAGCCGTACTCGTCGGTAACGGCCGACAGCAGCAGCTTCTGGTCGTAAACGGTGGCGTTGCTTACCGCTTCGCCTGTTTTAGGGTTGGTGATGTACCCCTCGATTACTTGAGGCTTATCCCCAAAGGGTTGTTTCAATTCGTTTCTGTTATCGGTAAGGATAATATACTTGCCGCGGCTCTTCATCTTCACCGTTTCGCCAAAGGCCGTAAACAGCACCAAACGAATGGACTGTTTTTCGGCTTCTAGGGTAATGGGAGGCCTATTCTCCAATACCTTTGGAGAGTAGGAGAAAACCACGTTGGTCTGTTTTCCTATCAGATCGAGCATTCCTTTTGCAGGCTCGTTGTAGATGTTAACCGATACGATGCGCTCTAGCGCCGATGGAACTTGGTTCTGGGCCTGCAGCTTTGTAGTTGTGGCAATAAAGGAAAAGGACAGGATTGCCAATCCTACCCCTTTGCGTATTATTTCGAGCATTCTTCTCCGATTAGCAGGTAGCCTTTGTTCTTCCGTTCAACCTTCATGTTAAGCGTTTCGGCTACGATCTCTATTATGGTATCAATATCTTCGTTTTCAAATCTTACGCTGATGGTGCAGCTGCCCAGCTTAGGGTTGCTCAAGGAAATTCTAACGTTGTAGGCCTTTTGCAGGAGATCTATCACTTCGCTAAGAGGCGTTTCCTGAAAGTTGAAGGCCTTAACAACAGCAGGCGGATTCTCCGGTTTGGCAGGCTCAGTCTTGGTAAACTCCTTGGTAATCTTGTTGTAGATACCTGTTTCTCCTTGCTTTAATATTATTCCTCGGTTGTTTTCTGTATAGAACACCACCGATCCCGTTTTGACGTACACCTCCACAACAGAGGTATCACCATCCGTTTTCACCCTAAAGGCTGTTCCTATATCCTTGATGAAGGTTCCGCTTGCCCTAACCGTAAAGGCAGGACCGCTCTGGTGGTGTACATCAAAAGAGGCGTTGCCTACCAGCGTTACCTCACGGTTGGTTTTGCCAAAACCCTCGGCGTAGATGATGCGGCTGTTAGGCTCTACTTCTACTTTAGAGTTATCGGGGAGAAGCACCTTCTTAGAAATGTTATTTGCAGCTAGCTCAATGGATTGCTCATCCTTACCCAACATTTCATATCGGGCAATGCCTACCCATACGCCAATAAGTATAGCTACCGATGCAGCCACCGAAGCCCACGTCATCCACGATCGCTGCCTAAAGTCGATCCTTTTCGATCGTTTCAGCTGAGGGGCAATGTGGTTCCATGCAGCATCAACGTCAAACTGGGTATCTGTCTCCAACGTTGCCGCACGGTCGAAGATCAACCGTAGTTCCTCGAAGTAAGCCTTATGCTCTTCCGATTCGGCGCACCAGCGCTCCACCTCCGTCCGCTCTTCAGCCGATGCCTCACCGCTCAGGTAGCGGGCTATTAGGTAGTCGATATGTTTGCTATCATCAGTCAACTCTGCTTCGGTTTAGTTTTTAAACATGATGAGAATGAGTATTGCTGGAAGGTAGTCCCGTAGTTCTTCTCTAAGGATTCTAAGTGCCCGAACAATCTGCTTATCAACCGCCTTAACCGAAACTCCCAGCTGCTCGGCAATCTCGGCGTACGAGAATCCCTGCTGGCGGCTGAGCCTAAATACCGTCTGGCACTGGTTTGGAAGCTTCTCAATGGCCGTTGCAATCTGTCGCTCAAGTTCGCTGCCCTGCACCTGCTCTATAGTAGCATCTACTGCTTCGCTATTCGTGCTCTTATATTCTGTGCCGTGAGCTTGGCGTACCTTGTAGTGCTTTAGCCTATTCAGACAGGTGTTGTGCACCGCACGGTAGAGGTAGGACTTCAGCGAGGTGTGGATATCGAGCCCTTGACGGCTCTCCCACAGGGAAAGGAAAGTTCCCTGTACCACCTCTTCGGCTTCGGCAGGATCCTTCAGCAGCGAGTTGGCATAGGTGCATAGCGCCGCGTAGTATGCCCTGAAAACCACTTCAAAAGCATCCTCTCTACCCTTGGCTATACCTGCTATTAGCTCCTGTTCGCTCACTTAGTTCGTTTGAATCCCAAAAGTATCAATAATCGGTTTACCTCCAATTCACCTCTATGACACCTAAAAGAGAAGATCCCCCCTCTCATGATGAAAATATTTTTCTTCGTTTATAACGGTGCTTTTATTAAGATGTGACAAAGGAGAACCTTTCGTCATCACTTTTCATGCTTTATAGAAGGATATTTGCTCGATTTAATCCAGCAATAATCCCAGATATATTTGCTTAGGTAGGAGATAGAGTAGGGGCGATAGCCAAAATTCGCTACAGAAATCTGCAAAAGCAGCCTATCCACAGCATCCCAAACGGCATAAGCGGTAGCAGAACAAAAAACTTTCCCCTCCAACGCCCTCTTCCTAAGGCGTGCAACGTTCGTTAACGCGGTAAAGTATGGTGTAGGGCTTGCAGGTTCGGAAAAAGGGCGTACTTTTGCATCCGCAATCGGGAACAACGGCGCCGCTGAAGAGTGGCACGGAAGGGAACGGGAGCG